>CAYWET010000009.1:90004-104141 GCA_964457245.1 uncultured Chryseobacterium sp.
ATGATTTCCCCCTGGAAGGTCGGTTCTGCCAATGCTTCCGTAGAAAAGCGCATCGCCAGAAATAACCTGTTTTGTTGCCTCATTATAAAAGCAAATGCTACCAGGAGAATGACCGGGAACGAACAGAATTTTCAACTCAATGGAACCGACATTTATGGTTTCGCCCTCTTCAAGGAAAACAGATGGTTCAACCATTGGTCCTGTATTGAAACCATAACTCGCTCCATAGCTGGGAACGGCATTCAGAACGGGCAGATCCAACTTGTGCATTTCCAATCCCAGACCATATTTCTCTGCCAAGAATTTGTTGCCCAAAACATGGTCAACGTGGCAATGCGTATTGAGCAATTTAACTGGTTTCAGGCCTTCTTTTTCGATGAAATCAACCAGTTCATTCCGTTCATATTCATCTGAGCACCCAGGATCAATGATGGCGCAGTTTTTCTCCTCATCCCAAATGAGGTATGTATTCTCTTGAAACGGATTGAAAACGAACTTCTTAAGATTCATGCGGTTTATTGAGGGATCAAAAATACTATTTCAGCTATGCAGAGGTTTAAACATCAAGTTCGTCCGGAAGTTTAAACCCTATCTTTACGTTCCTTCAAAATGGGGCAGTTGTACGCACAGATATTTAAGAAATCGAGGAGCTGGCTGGTTGTGCTGATGGTTCTGTCTGCCTCATCGGCCTTTGCGCAGTTCTACAACGGTTCTCAAATGGAGTTCGGTAAGAACCGTGTGCAGTACGGAAAAACCGATTGGTTCTTTTATCGTTTCGATCGTTTCGATGTCTATTTCTACTTAGGTGGAAATGAACTTGCCGAATACACTATGCGGGCCAGCGATAGAGCATTGCGCGATCTTGAAAAGACGTTTGACTACACCATGGACAAACGTTTCCAGATAGTCATTTACAACAAGCTTTCTGAACAGAAGCAGAGCAATATTGGGCTTGTAACCGATCAGCAGTACAACACAGGCGGTATTACCACCATTGTAGGCACCAAGTTGATTCTGTATTTCGATGGCGATTACAAGAATTACGAAGAGCAATTGAAGGCTGGCTTGGCACGCGTTATGCTCGATCAGTTGATGTATGGCGGTAGTTTCAAGGATGTGATTAGAAGCAACTATCTTCTCAATATCCCAGAATGGTACATTGAAGGTTTGGTCTCTTACTTGAGCACCGATTGGAATGCAGAGGTTAATAATGAGGTACGCGATGCCGTGATGAGCGGTCGTTGGGAAAAGTTCAGTCAACTTACCGGAAAAGACGCACGATATGGCGGCCACTCCATTTGGAAATATGTGGTGGAGAGCTACGGGAAGTCGGTTATCAGCAACATCCTTTACATGACGCGTGTAAGCCGTAATGCGGATAACGGATTCTTGTTTGTATTGGGCGTTTCACTCAAAAATCTGGCAGCGGAGTGGTTGCACTACTACGATAACATGTACTACAAGCAGGAGACCAAGCTGTCTCTGCCAGATGAGAAACCGCTTAATCGCGTTCGGAAAAAGCCACAGCCATATTGTGCGGTTGAGCACCCGAAAATCAGCCCAGACGGTCGGCAGATCGCGTATGTATGGAATGATATGGGCAAGGTGAAGGTCAAGATTCAGAATCTTGATGGCAAGAAGAAAAAGACCATACTGCGGCAGGGTTATCGGGCTTACACTCAGCAAGATCACAGTTACCCAATTGTTGCTTGGCATCCCAGTGGCAAGCTCATTTCCATTATTACTGAGCACAAGGGGAAAATCAAGCTTTTCCAGTACGATTTTACATCTAAGAAGCGTACGTGGCGCGAGTTGTTCAATTTCGAGAAGATTCTTTCTGTCGATTATTCTGATGATGGTCGGGAGTTTGTTTTTACGGCTGTTCAAATGGGGCGTTCAGATGTGTACATCTACAACATAATCTCAAACGTTTATGAGAAACTTACGGATGACAAATTCACCGATGTGGATGCGCGGTTTATGGACAAATCACGAAAGGTGATTTTCAGTTCTGACAGAAACAATGATACCATTAAGCAGTTTGATATGAATCTGCTGCCGCGAAACCTGAATCACGACATTTTCATTTACGATAGAGATTCTGATAATCCAGTGCTGAGACGTGTAACCAACACACCATACATTGACGAGATGGCGCCAATGGAGTATGACGGAAACAGTCTATCGTATTTGAGTGATGAAAAAGGGGCGTTCAATCGTTACATCGCAAAGCTGGATAGCAATATTGCTTACATCGATACCACTGTCCATTACAACTATTTCACGCGTTCGCGGATGGGAACGCAGTATCCTAGAAGTATTCTGGAATATGATGTGGACACAACCAACGGGAAGATCGCTGAAGTGATATTCGCGAAGGGCAACTATCGTCTCACGGTAAAAGACAGGGAGGAAGAAAAGGCAGCAGTTCTTTCCGACATTTCGCGTTCTGGATTCAAAGTAAAAGAAGCCGACAAGCCTAAAAAGAAGCGTCAACGCACATCGATACTGAAGGAAGAGGAAAAAGCCATTCCGAGGGTTGATTCTACGCCACAGCCAACCAGACCAAAGAAGGCGCGCAATCCCGGAGAGGTCGATATCTACAATTACGAGTTTGATGTTGGTGTAGATACGGATTCAGAAGAGCCTCAGCGGGAAGCTGATTCAGGTGGAATGGTTACTGGGCCACAAAAAACAAGAGGTAACAAAAAACGCGAAGAGGTGATGGCCCGCATCGACAGCCTCCACAAAGCACTGGAAGCTGTACAAGGAATGCCGCTGGAAATGGAATTACCACCGCAGCGTAACTATGATGTGGCGTTTAAAAGCGAATATGTGGTCACGCAGCTTGATAATGCCTTTGTGAACAGCACTTATCAAACCTTCACTGGTGGTGGTTCATTCAATAATCCTGGCCTCAATGGTTTCTTCAAAACCGGAATTACAGACATACTCGATGATTACAAAGTGGTTGGTGGATTTCGATTAACAGGAAATCTCAACACTAACGAGGTTTTCATTTCTGCTCAGAACTTTAAAAGAAGATTGGACAAACAGATCGTGTTCCATCGACAATCCATTGAAGATGTCATATCCAATTCAACCATTGCTCAGGTCTACACCTACACGCTTACCTACAAAATGAGTTGGCCTTTCAGCGATTTTTCTGCGCTACGCGGAAACGTGCTTGGCCGTAATGACCGAACGGTTTATCAGAGTACCAATGATAGAAACCTAGAAGAGCCTGACGATTGGCGTTGGAGAGGAGGATTGAAGTTGGAGTACGTATTTGATAATACGCTACCGATGGGTCCAAACCTGTATCGCGGAACTAGATTGAAAATCTTTGGTGAATACTTTCAGGACATTGATTCTGAGGCGAACAATGTTTTTGTTGTCGGTTTTGATGCAAGGAATTACATCAAAGTTCATCGTGAACTGATCTGGGCAAATAGAATGGCTGCCAGCACTTCTTTCGGTAAGCAGAAATTGGCCTACTTTCTGGGTGGAGTGGATCAATGGATAGTACCAGAATATAATAATGACATCCCAGTGGACTTTGAGCAGAACTATGCGTTTCAAGCATTGGCTACTAACATGCGCGGGCATCCTCAGAATATTAGAAACGGAAACAGCTTTGCTGTAATAAACAGTGAATTACGCTGGCCGATCTTCCGCTATTTCATCCATAAACCTATCAAGTCCAACTTCATTTACAACTTTCAGTTGGTCGGGTTTGGAGACATTGGAACGGCTTGGACAGGCGCTCATCCATTTTCGGATGAGAATTCACTTAACCGAGAAGAGATTCAGCAAGGTTCAGTTCTCATAACTATCAAAAACAGAAGAGAACCCATTGTAGGTGGTTTCGGTCTTGGCGTTCGTACCAAGTTCTTGGGCTATTTTATCAGGGTTGATTACGCTTGGGGTGTGGAAAACCGGAAAATAAATGATGGTTTCTGGTATGTTTCATTGAGTATGGATTTCTGATGCCCGATTCAAACAACAATTCTAATATGAGTTTAACAACTATTGTAGTGCTATTGCTGATTGGCGTTGCCGCAGGCTTCGCAAGTGGATTTGTAGGAGTGGGAGGTGGAATAATCATCGTTCCAGCGCTAGTGTTTTTCCTTGGCTTCTCACAGCACATGGCACAAGGAACCAGTTTAGCTCTCATGTTGCCACCCATCGGACTTCTTGGATTTTACAACTACTACAAAAGCGGAAATACCAATGTTACCGCTGCTCTGATAATAGCTGCTGCTTTTGTGGCAGGGGCATATTTCGGAAGTAAGATCTCCATTGGAATGGATCAGCGAGTGGTGAAGAAAATCTTCGGAGCGGTTATGATGCTGGCAGCGGCAAAACTTCTATTCAGTAAGTAATGAAAGAACCTCTTCAGCAGATCGTTGCTCAGAACGCCAAGGAAATTCTGGACATCCGCAGACATTTGCATGCTAACCCAGAATTGTCATTCAAAGAGTTTGAAACCAGCAAATTCGTTTGTTCTAAGCTAGACGAATGGGGTATTTCTTACCAGAATGGTTTTGTAGAAACGGGAATTGTGGCACATGTAGAAGGCAAAAACCCTTCGTCTAAAGTGGTGGCCATACGTGGCGATATGGACGCGTTGCCTATTCTTGAAGAGAATGATGTTTCATATCGGTCCAAGAATAATGGAGTGATGCATGCCTGTGGTCATGATGTACATACATCTTGCGCTTTAGGAGTGGCCAAAGCGCTTAATGAGCTACGTGATGAGTTTGAGGGAACGCTGAAGATTGTTTTTCAGCCTGGAGAGGAAAGACTTCCTGGTGGAGCTTCTTTAATGATAAAAGAGGGAGCACTGGAAAGCCCAAAACCAAGCTCTATAGTTGGACAGCACGTATTGCCCGAACTGGAAGTTGGTAAAGTGGGATTCAGAAGCGGGATGTACATGGCATCGGCAGATGAGATACATTTCACCGTAAAGGGAAAAGGCGGGCATGCCGCATTGCCGCATTATAATATCGATCCGGTACTGATCACTTCGCACATAATTGTTGCGCTACAGCAAGTTGTAAGCAGACGTACAAAGCCAGGTGTTCCGTGTGTTCTCTCTTTCGGTAAGGTTGAGGCCAATGGCGCCACCAACGTCATTCCGAATGAAGTTCAGGTTGCAGGAACCTTTCGTACCATGGATGAAGAATGGCGCGTGGAAGCACACAAAATCATGAAGAAAATGGCCGAGGAGTTGGCTACTTCCATGGGTGGTTCTTGTGATTTTAGAGTGGATGTAGGCTATCCGTTTGTTTACAATGACGAAGCCGTTACGGAGTTTGCAAGAGGTGCGGCAGAAGACTATCTCGGTAAAGAGAATGTGGTACAGTTGGATATGCGTATGACGGGTGAGGATTTTAGTTATTACACCCAGCATATGCCTGGTTGCTTCTATCGGCTTGGAGTTGGAAATAGTGAGAAAGGAATCTCTTCAGGTCTTCATACGCCCACTTTCAATGTAGATGAGCGTTGCTTGGAAGTTGGTGCTGGTGTGATGAGTTATATTGCTTTGAGGCAACTGTTAAGTTAGGCGATTCCACAATGGTCTAGCTGGAAGTTGATTGACAGAGTTAATAAAAAGGGCGATTCCATTTCGGAATCGCCCTTTTTTGATTGAATCTGAATTATGATTTACTTAACCATAACCTTCTTAGTAATAACACCCTTATCCGTTGTTATCTGAACCAGATAAAGCGCTGTAGATAAATCCGCTACATTTAGCTCCATCACAGTTGTGTTCAGATTGGCTTCCGAAGAAACCAAGCTACCTGTTCCATTATAAACATCCACACTTGTAATAATGAAGTTTCCACTAGTGTTAATTGTTAGATTACTCTCTGCAGGATTAGGAAAAATTGAAGTTTCTGCGGCTAGAATTTCTTCAATACCCACATTGTTTTCTACCGGTACACAGTTGGCTGGCTCCTGAGCAACGGCCATAGCCTCAACCAATCTAGGGCACATGTACCCAACAATGCTATCAATGTAGGCTTTTCCTTTTGCAGGAGACATATCTGGGTTGTTGTTCATGCTGCCATCCAAAATAGCCTGAGCATCTAATTGATTTGCTGGTGGTACCAATCCATTGATCTGGTCAATGGTTCCCTCAACAACTGCTGGAATCCAAAAATCCCACGGGCTTGCTTCTTCACGTCCAGTTTCTACGGTTGGTCTAATAAAAGGGAAAAGACCTTGATATGCTGATGCGGTCAGTCCTAACTCAGGATGGCTGCTTTCCAATGCGGTTACCGCAGCAGTAGAAAACGAATCAGAGTATGGACCGGCAAAAACATCATTGTTTCCTAATTCATTTGCACGTTTAGCTATAAACTTGCTACCACTAACTGGTACTACCACATCACCAGTGGTTGGTACAATAACAGTTCCGTAATCGAATGGAGCAAATGGGTCATCAGGGCAGTGGAACGAGATCATTGGCGTTTCACCTGCTTCCACCCAAGTTGAATCTCCAAGCGCACCACCTGCATTTACACAGACCATAACTTCATTACAATAGCCTGAGTGATTCACAATATTGATGGCCGGGTTACCTCCAGAGCCATCAACATCTCCCACCAAAGCGGTGTCAACAAAAATTTGTCCTGTTGAGTTATCAACAAATTTCTGAATCTGTAGTTCCTCAACTCTATCCAATGCACTATAGTTGCTTGCCAAATAGCCTCCAGTTCCGAAACCGAAAAGTGTAATTTTCTCCGGATCGATACCATAAGGGTTTCCTTCATCAGCTGATCTTTTCAAATGTCGTACAGCAGTTTTTACATCGTGTAGTCCTCTGTAAACAGCATTTAGAAGTGTTGACTTACGAACATTCAAGTCACTACTTAGAGGATTCCATCCCAAACGATAATTTACGGCAAAAGCAACATAACCTCTTTGTGCCAATTCAGTACATAATGTAACCACAGAGCTATCTTGACGGCTACCGGTAGTAGATCCATTGAAATAGCGTGGCAGGAAATTTCCAGTATGCAAAACGATAACAGATGCACGTGCAGTCTCTGTATCGCCTGTTGGAGAATAAACCTCCATATTCAGGTCCCCTGTTACAGGTTCTGAAGATGATGGTGCTTGAGTAAAAATTAATAGGTCTTCGATATTGGGGGTGAAAACGTAGACCCCTTCTCCGTAAGCCTCAGAAGTCACTTCAACGTCTGAGAAAAGCTCATCAACATAGCGAGTTTGGCTAAATGCAGATGTAGAGAAGACTACAGCCAACGCAAAGAAGAGCACTGATTTAAAATGTATAGGTTTTTTCATGGTTAGAGTGTTTTGTTTTATCAAAAATAGCAAATATCAATTCCATTCGAATAAGATTGAGAAATACGCAAGCCGACCAATAGCTGGACCACCATACACTTGATAGTTTCGATTGTCAAAAGCTTCGCTCATACGATGGCTGAATGAACCTTCCTCGAACAGGGGCATTATTCCAAACAAATTACTCGCTCCTAGTTTGAAGGTCAGGTGTTTACTGGGCTCGGTATAGCTGATTTGAGCATCAAACATATCGTAACTTGGAATTTCTCCGGTGAATTGAGGAGATCCTTCGAAGACAAACCCTTTGATCCATTTGTAATTCAGGCCAAAACCAATCCATCCATTTTTTGCCTTTACCACTTCAATTTCGCGGCCAGTAAGTCCAACATTGAACTTGTGTTCAGGAGTGTTAAACGCTGGTATGATAGGGTCTTCTTCTTCTTGTAGTTTATCCAAACGATTCCAGGAGTAATTACCGCTAAGCGCGAATTTATTCTTGAAGTAGTAATTGAGTCCAATACTAAAACCTTGTGTAATTACATTGCTTTCGCTGTTGGTGGCAATTCTGTAAATCTGAGTGTTGACCGGAAATCCGGTTAATGAAAAGCCACTTTCTACACCAATTCGGTAGCCAATAAAGTCACGATAAAAGCTTAGATAGTAGGAGGCGTCTATTGTAAGGTTCTTAAACAGGAAGCCTCGATAACCGATTTCTCCACTCTGAACTTTCTCAGGAACAACGGGATCCATGTTGAAATAGACCAGCGTATCTGGATTGATATCTGCAAAGTAGTCAAAGAAGGATTCAAGAGTGATAAGATTCTCGTATCCAGAGGTGTTGCCAATCAGTATTGCACGACCTACATCGTAATAAAGGTACTGATCCGCAAGTGTTGGGTTTCTAATGGCACTTGAGAATGATAATCGAATGGTGTGGTCAGGATCAGGAATGTAAACCAATGAGGCGGCTGGTGATACTAGAAACGGGAAGTTCTGATTTTTGTCTAAACGGGCGGCAATGGTTGCTTTGAGCCTATTGTCAAAGAACTTTCTTTCCCATCCAACATACATTCCGAATTCCCAATTGGTTATTTTGGTGTCTCCGGTATCACTAAAAATGGTTCCCCTTGAGTCTGGCGTGTAAATCCTTCCATTTGCTCCAAAAGTGAATTCACCAAGTTCCACCTCTTTAATGGATGGTGATAACTTGTATTCTCCATGAATGTGGTAAAGGGCCGATTTGTCATAAAACCTTGTGCCACCACCTTCAATACTGGTATCCGAATATATCTTGGATGTGTATGCTTCAAACAAGTCGTTGAACTCTTGTGATCCAACCTGTGCGTACGGTTCACCATCTGCATCTGAAAAGTTTTCTGCCGCAATCCTAGTTTCTTCGTGCCAGACAACTAAGGAGTCATAGTTCGCGGCCAAAACGCTTTGTATTCCTTCCAAATCTGCAGGTTGACCAAATACAAATGGTGGGTAATCTGGCAAATTCCTGACGCGTTGGTTTATGTTAGCATCCCAGTAACCCGAATATCTTCTGTAGTAGTCTGCCAGATCTCTATTGTTGTTCAGCATTTTGAATGCGGTTAACACGGCATCGTAAGACTTTCCTGCATCTTCGTTAGTTGCGTAGGCCCTTACAAACCATTTCCCCTCTTTCTTAAACTCTATTCTGTTCTGAAAGAATAGCATGTCCTTCAAACTGAAGCGGTTTTCTCCTTGATAAACGGTTGTACCGTAACTGAAGGAGGAAGAAAGGATAGCCTCAACATCTTGCTTTATCTTGTAGTGTCCAGCAATGTTGGCCTTTAGGTTACGAGAATTGTAATCTACAAGGTCTCGTTCTCTATACCCCTGTCTATAAAACTGACCAAGCCCAGGGTAATTTACCACATTGGCATCTGGAGTAAAATCATTACCCCCCGCAAGGTCTTCATCACCATAACGATTAACCGCATCATAACCTCCTGGATTATTAGCAGGGACGGGGGAGCCATCAATCGGGTTCATGTTATCTGCTTCCCAATCATAAGCCTGCATGTAAAACAGGTTGAGTTTGTACGCAAACTTGTCTTCCCCCTCCTTATTCTTAAAAACCTGAGCCCATCGAACTGCGGTTTCGGCTAACCTTCGTTCTCCTATCTTAACTTGAGCCGTTAAACCAGGTTTGATAAACGGACTTCGGGTTTTCATATCGATTACACCGTTGAACGCATTAGGGCCATAAAATGCGGAGCTGGCTCCTTGTACGATATCAACTTTTAAAATGTCAAGCTCTGACGCACCCAGAAAGTTTCCAAGACTGAAGTTCAACCCCGGAGATTGGTTGTCAACGCCATCAATAACCTGAAGTGATCGAACCGGAGATGTGCTGTTGAAACCTCGAGTATTAATAACCTTGAACCCAATACTTGCAGAGGTCAGGTCAACACCTTTCAGGTTTCCCAGACCATCATAAAAGTTTGCCGCGGGTGTTTCTTTGATGGCAATAACATCCATGCTTTCCACGGTCAAAGCAGATTCCTTTTGCTTTTCTGAGATACGGACGTCTTTTACAACAACACCCTCAAGCATAACCGCATCGGTTGCCAGCTCAATTGTAAGCGGCTGATTGGACGTTACCTGAATTTTCTGATTTTGATAACCGATGTAAGAAACAGTAACCTCAAATGGAAATTCTCGGCCTGGGTTGAATTTGAACTTTCCATCAAAGTCTGTGGTTGCACCAACAGCAGTACCAGTAATTACTACACTTGCCCCGAATAGTGGTTCTCCAGAGTTACCATCCGTAATGGTTCCTGTTATTTCTTGCGCAATTGTAGTCGCAACCAACCCGAACAATAGGACTGCAATCCAAGCTAATTTCAAATGTAACTGTAGTCGTATCACTTTATTCATACGCGCTGTTTATTTGATGTGTGTCAAATATACCGAAGTAATGGAATGTGAGAGTTGTCTTCTCTCTAGGCAATAGCAGGTTCTTGTAGATAATAATTCCGTACTTCCTCTAATACCTCTTTTATTCGGTCATTATTTGTTTCGGTGACCAATTGCTTGCGGAATTGCTTGAAATTATTGAAGCCTTTGAAGTAATTGGCATAATGGCGCCTCATCTCAACGTTACCAACCCGGTTACCTTTCCATTTCAGTGAAAACTCAAAGTGCTTTAAGCAAGTGTCAACACGCTCATTTATGGTTGGTGGAGCTAATTGTTCTCCTGTCTTCAAATAGTGTTTGATCTCGTTGAAGATCCAAGGGTAACCGATACTTGCCCTACCGATCATAATGCCGTCTACACCATATTGGTCACGCATTTGTTTGGCCTTTTCTGGGCTGTCTACATCACCATTTCCGAAAATAGGAATGTTGATTCTTGGGTTGTCCTTGATTTTCCCGATCAACGTCCAATCTGCAGAACCCTTGTACATCTGAACTCGTGTCCTTCCATGAATACTCAAGGCTTTTATCCCCACATCCTGAAGCCGTTCGGCCACTTCTTCAATGTGCATCGATTCACTGTCCCAGCCCAACCGTGTTTTTACCGTGACCGGAAGATGCGTGCTTTGCACGATTTCTTTGGTCATTTCAACCATTTTGGGTATGTCTTTAAGGATGCCAGCTCCGGCTCCTTTGCAGGTTACCTTTTTTACAGGACACCCGAAGTTGATGTCAATAATATCTGGTTTGGCAGCTGTGGCTATCTCAGCCGATTCTTTCATAGCATCGATATCTCCACCAAAGATCTGAATGCCTATTGGGCGTTCATACTCGAAGATGTCGAGTTTCTGAACGCTTTTGGCTGCATCACGAATCAAACCTTCCGAGGAGATGAATTCGGTGTACATGATATCCGCCCCGTTATCCTTGCACACAGCCCTAAATGGAGGGTCGCTTACATCCTCCATTGGAGCGAGCAAAAGAGGGAATTCCCCAACATCTATATCGCCTATCTTTGCCATTCTTAAATCGGCCGCAAAGTTACTGATTATCAACTTGAAGGAATCCTTACAAGCCTACGTTCAACGATCTCCGCTTCACGGAATCCTATTTTTATTGCTGATGATCTTTACAGGTGCGTCAGTGTTTTCATTCGTTGGATTCTCCATTTCTGAACTGTTTCTGGGAGTGCCATTGTTGAGTGAGCCATCTTTATTGGATGATCTCAGCGTGCCAGAAGTGCTGCCCGCCTTAAGAATGATGCAGGTGTTTCAAGCACTTGGTATGCTTATTTTACCTGCTGGAGTTTACCTGTGGATAGCCTTGCCGTGGTACAAAATGAAAATGTTGTTCGCTACACCACACAGACAAGGAGTGCTGCTCAGTATCGTGTTCTTCTTGGTTGCGTTTCCGTTTGTGAATTACTTGGCTGATTGGAACTCAAACGTTGAAATACCAACCGTTATTGGAGATTGGATGCAAACCAAAGAATCCAGTGCCAGCCAATTGACTTCGATCTTCTTGGATATGCCCAACTGGCCGTTATTGATTGTCAATTTGGTAATGATCGCTCTGTTGCCAGCAATAGGAGAGGAGTTGATCTTCCGTGGTATTATTCAGAGAGGGTTACAGAATCAGTTTGGAAACCCTCATGTGGCCATTTGGTTGGCTGCTGCGTTGTTCAGTGCCATTCATTTGCAGTTTTTTGGCTTTGTACCGCGTATGCTGATGGGCGTAGCCATGGGCTATCTGCTATTGTGGAGCGGCAACCTATGGTATCCAATAATTGCCCACTTTACCAATAATGCATTGTCGGTTATTCTGGCGTTCGGTATTCAGCACGGTTCAATTGATGCGGAGATTGAGAATGCTGGTTTAGAGAATGGAATCATGGCAGCATTTTCGTTGCTCTTTTGCATTATGCTGCTTTACCTATTCAAGCAGAATGAGTTCAATAGAACGAAAGCAAGACTGGGATAAATAAAAACGGAGGCCATTGGCCTCCGTTCTCATAATTATTGAATCGTTGTTTTACAACTTGCTCTTGTCAACAATCTTCGTTGTAGAATAGTTGATCTTAAGCGCTTGAGCCTTTCTAAGCTCCTGCTTAACGTCTACCACAATACCCATTTTAGTTTCCTTGTCAACCTTTAATGAGTAGGTAAGAAGAGGAACTTCAGCTTCGTTGGTCTGAGACTTAACAGATTCAACGAAAGTTGGAATGTCCTTAGGAGTTGCGAAGGCATCATCGAGCTGAATTCTAGGCTCCGTTCCATAAACCGATTGCAATGGTTTTAACGGAGGCCCTATGTGGATGTATGCAACAAGCGACTTCCTTTCAAGTTTGGCCACCTCTTTCGCTTTCGGAATAACGTGCGTCACCTTTAGCGAAGTTTCACGCATTACCGTTGTTACCATGAAGAAGAACAACAGCATGAATACAATATCAGGCAGCGATGCTGTCGATACCGGTGGTAATTCTTTTTTCTTTTTCTTCCTGATCTGCATTACTGTCCTATGTCTTTAGGTTCTGCTTCAGAAATACGCTGTGCAATCAATTTCTTAACTGCCTTAGCCTGTTCTTGCTCCTGTTCGTTACCTTTTTGAAGCTCATCATAAGTCTTCCCAAACCTTGATCTGGCAACATCATCACGAACTTCTTGATAAGCACTTGCCAATGCATCCTGAATGGCAATGTAAAGGTCGTAAGACGTTCCGCGGTCGTTTTGCAGAGAAATAATCTGCTTGGATACGGGATAATCTGGACCCCAATACTTGATGATCAGGTCGTAACTTTCTGGTTTCTTGCTTGCGGGCTCAAACTCAGGAAAAGCCATGTTCCCTGGGTCGTTCGGATATCCAATAATGAACTCCTTGGCTGCATCTTTGAGATCTTCAACCTGCATGTACTCGTCTTCAACAAGTAGATTATCCTGAGCATTGGCCAATACAACAAACACGTTTCGTTTGTTAACGTCTGGTTGATCCTCAGGCGGTTCTTCCACGTACGGAGGCAACACACGCATCAGACCTGTGTCAACGTCCATGGTAGTGGTAACAAGGAAGAAAATCAGCAACAGGAACGCAATGTCGGCCATCGAGCCAGCATTGATCTCCTGAAGTTCTCTCTTTTTTCTTGCCATTACTTGAAGAATTTAGCTACTTCTGAGTAAACCACTGCTACGATTGCAACCGCAGAAAGAAGGTAAAAGGCGTACAGGCCTGTTCCCACTTGTTTAGCTGCATCAGCTGTAATTTCAATATTACTTGGGTTATTGTCTGCAGCCAATACGTAAGAGATGCCAACAACAACAACCAGTGCTCCAATTCCTACTAACGCTCCTTTGGCGTTTTTAGGGTTCTGAGCTAATTGAATAATCGGAAATACAACGGCAGCAAGGGTTGCTACAGCCAAAAGGATGTAGCAGATAATGATGCCGTAGTTAGTCATGAAATCCGCCATGATTGTTCGGTTTAACGGTTAATACTAACGGATATTACTTGCTGTTTTTTACAAGAATGTCCATGAAAGTGATGGAAGCGTCTTCCATATCGTTCACTAGACTGTCAACTTTAGCAACAATGTAATTGTAGAAAATCTGAAGAATAATGGCAGTGATAAGACCGAATACCGTGGTCAATAGTGCCACCTTAATACCACCTGCAACAAGAGATGGAGAAATGTCACCAGCAGCTTCAATCGCGTCAAAGGCACCGATCATACCGATTACCGTACCCATGAAACCAAGCATTGGCGCCAATGCAATCATCAATGAGATCCAAGAAAGACCTTTTTCCAATAGACCCATTTGAACAGAACCGTAAGAAACGATTGACTTCTCAACCATATCCAAACCTTCTTCTTTTCTGCTCA
>CAYWET010000010.1:0-103289 GCA_964457245.1 uncultured Chryseobacterium sp.
GCAAACGCCACTTTTATGGCTTTGCTCGGAAACGAATCGAAAGAAATTTCGTCTGTCAATTAAACCTTGGCAGCGTTTTTGGAATCAGAGAATCACACTAAAACTGAAATCATGAAAAAGTTAATGTCAACAATTGCAATTCTGGCCTTGGTGGTTGGAACGAGCTTTTCGCAAGACGCACCAAAGGATGGAAAGCACCACGGCAAACATGGAAAGCACCGAGCCATGCTTGATGATATTCCAGACCTAACGGATGACCAGAAAGCGCAGATCAAGGAAATTCGAGAAGAAGGTAGAAAGCAAATGCAGCCGCAGCGGAAGGAATCGAAGAAACTCCGTATGAAGATGATTGAGTTGAAATCTGCCGAGAACCCTGATCAAAAGCAAATCAATGCGCTTATCGATCAACAAGCAAAGGTCAAAGCCGACATGATGAAGGCTCGCACAGCATCTGAACTGAAGATTCGATCCATCCTAACTCCTGAGCAGCGAAAAGCCATGGATGCCAAGAAAAAAGAGCACATGGAAATGCGCAAAAAACGCCACGAAGAGCGTATGATGAAGCACGAGGCCAAATAATCCTGTGCATTGGCATTATTGCAGGCTCACTAACAGCATGTTGGTGAGCCTGTTTTGCTTTCTACTAGACGAAAACGGACTTGACGTAATTCCGATAATCATTGAAAATCGCCTTTTATTACTTTTAGGTCATTAGCCTCAACTAATGAAACGCTGGAAGGTTACCGAACTCATTGAACATGATGCCGCGCGGTTTTATAGAACCGAGGAAAACGTGGTGGTTGCGGAATACATTGAAGAAAACCTCATACTGGAGCTGGAAGATGCCAAGGTCTATCAATCTTGCGTAAAGCAACTGTGCAACTATGACAAAAACCCCGTCCTTCTCATTCCCAGCAGAGGGTTTCAGCCAACTGCCGATACCAGAGATTTTGCCGCTTTACCAGAAAACATGGCCTATGTAACGGCTTGCGCAATCGTGGTTCGCAATCTTGCAATTCGAATGATTGTCAACTTCTTCAATCGGTTTTACAAACCAGCTATTCCGTTTAAGCTTTTCCCGACTGAATCAGAGGCCTACAACTGGTTGCTGGAAAACTATCCTGCACAGAGCATTCGGGAAAAACGGGCGTCATAAGAAATTGCCTACCCCGTCAACCATTGACAATACCTTAAGTAAATGAAACGCATCCTCATTTCCATCCTTGTAGTGTTTGCCTCCTGCACTTCAACGAAACATCCAAATCCGTCTGCTGAGAACCAAATACGCAATGTATTAGCCGAACAACAAAATTGCTGGAACCAAGGCGATATTGAGTGTTTTATGGACGGATATTGGAAATCTGACTCGCTGCGATTTATCGGCAAATCGGGAATCAATAACGGTTGGCAAGCAACGCTCGATAATTACAAAAAGTCGTACCCAGATAAAGCCGCAATGGGAAAATTGGAATTCGACATACTTAGTGTTGAACCCCTTGGATCTGAGAGCTATCTGGTTACTGGAAAATGGAAACTCATCAGAGAATCAGACGCTCCAAATGGATTGTTCACTTTGGTTTGGAAACGTTTCGATGATGAATGGAAGATCGTTTACGATCATTCGAGTTCATCCTGACCTTAAGGGCGTATGGCCATCCGCCCTTACGATGAACTCTTTTTCGCGTCCATTGTTAAATCAATGTTTAAACATTAATTTTAGATTATGAAGCGTTCAATTCACAAAATCATTCCAGCCCAAAAGGTAAATATGGGCGGAATTATATTGGATCAGTCGCTACCCGTTCACGGGGTAGAACAGATAGACCCATTCTTATTGATACACCATTGGGCAAGTGAATTGCCTGGGGGCGAAAAGGAACGCGATCTTGGGGTTGGACCACATCCACACAGAGGCTTTTCTCCCGTGACTTTGATTTTCAAAGGCGCTGTACATCATCGTGATTCGTTGGGAACGAAAAGCATTATAGAAGCTGGTGGTGCACAATGGATGAACAGCGGAAAAGGCATTGTTCATAGCGAGCGTCCTCCAAAAGAGTTGGCCGAAAATGGTGGCGATTTTGAATTGATTCAGTTCTGGGCAAACACACCTGCTGCAAGAAAAATGAAGCCCGCCAAGTATCAGCCGCTTTCGGCAGATGATACACCTTGGATAACTTCTGAAGACGGAAAGGTTAAAGCTGGAATTGTTGCAGGCGAATCGCTTGGAAAAACTGGTCCGATCGAGTTGATGACACCGATGTTGGTAATGCGTTTTGAAATCGGAAAAGATGGCGAGATGGAAGTTCCGATTCCTGAAAATTTTAACGCATTACTGTATCTTCTTGACGGAAAGCTAGAAGTGAACGGAGAGCGTCACGCTGGTGCTAAAAACCTCGTTTGGTTCAAGAATGATGGCAAAAGCATTTCATTCAAAGGCTTGGAAGAAACCAGAGCCATTCTTTTGGCGGGAGAACCCATCAATGAACCTTTGGCGACTTATGGTCCGTTTGTAATGAACAATCAAACGGAGATAATGCAAGCTTTGCGCGATTACCAGATGGGCAAAATGGGCGTGTTGATTGAAGAATTTGATTCGTGAAGTCCGACCGTCATTGCGAGCGAAGCGCGGCAATCTCATCTATCAAGGAGATTACATCGGTCATTCTTCCCCAGTTATGACGAACTTTAACTCAGGAGAATGAAACGCAAGGAGTTCATCAGAAATATCAGTTTAGTAGGAGTGGGCATCAGCCTTGCTCCTACCCGACTTTTTGGCAATTCTGCTAAAACAACCATTCAATTGCCGCAGGCATCAATTCACGTTCCGCATGGAAATTTTGCGAACACGGAACTTGAAAAGGTGCTTGTTCCAGAACTGGGAATATCTATTTCAGTTCAACGATTTATGCGAAATGGAATCGTAGAAAGTGAAAACGATTTAACCGTTTATACGTTTGAAAAAGACTCAGAAACACTACTCATCAGTCAGCAGAATTCTGAAATAGCTTCCAACGGATCAATAACAGGAGTTTCGCTTAACCGATTGGACGAATTGATTTCGCTGTCCAATAGTTCGCACAGAATTGAAATTCGGAACAATCAAATTCTCGTTTCTCGGATTTAACCAACGGTGCATCAATTTCAACGTTTGGATTGAAATTCTATCCGATTTATGAATTTACACTTCCATTTTTGAAGGATGGTTTCGTTTTTTGATGCCATGATCAAAGCGGTGATAATTGACGATGAGGAACGTGCCAGTCGGGTGCTGAATAACCTGATGGAAACCTACTGTCCAGATGTGGAAGTGGTGGCTATCTGTGCCAGCGTTCCAGAAGCCGTTTTGGCCATCAAAAAGCACAGGCCAGATGTGGTTTTCAGCGATGTTGAAATGCCAGAATACAATGGTTTCGACCTGATGCAATTCTTCGACAATCCTGATTTCGAAATCATTTTTGCCACGGGCTACAGCGAGTATGCCATGCAGGCCTTTGAGGTTTCTGCGGTTGATTATCTGCTAAAACCTATTCAGATAGAAAAACTTGAGGCTGCGGTAGAAAAGCTGAAGGTCCGACTGGATAAAGAAACGGTGCTGGAACGGGTAAAAACACTTCAGACCAATCTTCAGCACAACGAAATAAACCGCGTTGCATTACCCATTTCTGACGGGTTGGTTTTTATTGATGTGCAGCGAATTACAATGCTAGATGCCGATGGCGCTTACACCAATGTTTGCACCACAGATGGATCAAAACTTTTGGTGAGTAAGAAAATCAAATACTTTGAGCAACTTCTTGAAAATCGACCAGAATTCTTCCGCGTTCATCGATCAAGCATTGTCAACATCAACGCCATTAAAACCTACTCTAAAACAGAAGGTTATGTGCATTTAGAAGACGGCACGGCAGTACGGATTGCCCGCGATAGAAAAGCCGATTTTGAACAACACATATCTTCCATAAGACTCTAATTTGAGACGTTTTCTAGTCACCTCACTCCTACTGACATTTACCTTCAGCGTAAGCGCACAAACGTTTGCCGATAAGGATTTCTATCTGATTGATTCCATTGATCTGGAAACCGTTTCTGATTACGACAAAGAAGTTTTGCAGAAGTATCTGACCGCTTACCATGAAGCTAATTCTGATACTGCTGCGCTTGCTCAACTTGGTTTCCTAGTGGAAAACTGCTTTGACGAGCGAATTTGGCCTCGGTACAACCTTTATGTTCGGAAAATATCCCATCAACTCAGGGAGAACGAAAAAGACAGCGCGCTCATAAAGAAGTATCTCTATTACGAAGCATCGAGCTACGGAAATGAGGGTTACTTGCACAGCGAAAATGGCGATTACGACAAAGAAGAAGAAGCGTATCTGAAAGCGCTGGCGCTGTTCAAGCTTGCTGATTCTAACGAAGGAATAGCGCAGATCTACAACTTTCTTGGAACCGTTGCTGATGCTCAGGGCGACCTGATAAAGGGCCTGGATTACATGCAAAAGGGCTTAGAACTTGCCATCAGAATAAATGACATCAAAGGCATGGCGGGCGCGTATGCAAACATTGCTGCCGCGCATCTTACCATTCATAATTTTGAGCTGGCGCGATTCAATTACCAACTGGCGATAAGCAATGCTCAGAAATGCAATGATGTACTGGTTGAGGAAAACGCACGAGCTGGTCTTGCTTATGTAATGTATAGCGAAGGCAAACTTGATTCTGCTTTGATGGAAGCTGAAAACGCGATGGAGCTGATCAGACAGGATGGTTTCATTGAAAAAGGCCGAGCGATTTTTGTTTACAAGGTTCTTGGTAAGGTTTACTTGGAAAAAAATCAGCCAGATAGCGCCATTGTCTATTTCAAGCAGATGATAACCAACGCAATCGGCAATGGAAATAACATCAATACCAGCAATGGGTACGAGGGTATTGGTAAGGCTTACTTGCAAAAAGCCGACTACGATTCTAGCCTTTATTGGGGAGAAAAGTGCTATTCATTGGGCAAGGAGATAAACTACCCTTTCAGTGTTGCTACAGGAGCATCCATTCTAATGACCTCGTATAAGCATCTGAACCAACCGGATAGTGCGCTGAAATATGCTGAGATCTTTTATACCGGAACCATTGACCGATTATCTGAAGAGAACACGAAAAACCTGTTTGAGCAAAGTGAGAAATACAAGTTTGACGAACAGAAAAAAATAGACGACCTCAAATTTGAACAGGAAATAGCGCTCGAAAGGGCCGCAAGGCAACGCAATGCCACCATTATGTATTCGGCATTGGCCATTATTCTATTGCTGGTGGCAGGTGCCATCTTCATTTACAGACAGCTAAAAACCATAGAAACCCAACGAACCGAATTGGCTTCTGCCTACGCACAACTGGAAGAAAGCAAGAAAAACGAACTCATTGCCTCTAACCTGAAAGCGCTGCAAAGCCAAATGAACCCGCATTTCATATTCAATGCGCTCAATTCTGTTCAGGATCTTGTACTTCTGCAAGACATCAGAAACTCAAACAAGTTCTTGGGTAAGTTCAGTGATCTGATTCGGAAAATTCTGCTCAGTTCGCAAAAACAGTTCATTACGCTGAAGGAAGAAATTGAGACGCTTCAACTTTATCTCGATTTGGAAACGCTGCGGTTTGGAAAGGATTTTCATTCAGAGATCCGACAAGATCTTTCGGCCATTAATGTAGAGGAGCAATTGGTTCCCGCTATGTTCATTCAGCCATTTGCCGAGAATGCAATGAAGCATGGGTTGTTTCACAAAAAGGGAGAAAAACACTTGTCCATTGCATTTTCTGAAGACAGCAACCACCTCATCTGCACCATTACCGATAACGGCATTGGAACAGAGGCTGCTGCCAAGATCAGAGAACGACAAACATCGTTGCACACCGGGTTTTCTACCGAAGCCATCAAAAATCGGATCGACTTGCTCAATCAAAAATTGGAGCAGCCAATAGAATTGGTGCAAAACGACCTAGAAGAGGAAGGCAAAGTGGTCGGACATCAGGTAATTGTCCGCTTCCCGAAAAATCTTTCATAACCACACTTTACAGTTTATGAATCGAGAAAAACGATTTATGAATCTGCTATAGTTCTGCCCAGCCCTTACCGAGACTTTCGAACTGAATTAATCAACTAAATCAGTTCAAAATGAAAAAACAATTATTAGTCTTAGGACTCGCTTTTTGCGGCTTTTCTTCCGCAAAGGCACAATCAGCCGACATTGAGTGGGCGCGTGGATTCGGTGCCACAGGAACGGGAACAGACAATGCATCTGCCATAGTGATGGACGATGCAGGAAATGTCTACACAGCAGGAATGTTTACCGGCACTACCGATCTAGACCCGGGCCCCGGACAGTTTTCGCTTACTTCTACCGGAGACCGCGATATGTACATCCAAAAACTGGATGCCGATGGCAACTTTGTTTGGGCAGTAGGTTTCCAAAACTCGGAGTCGAAATTTGCAAGTGGCATAAGCGTTGACCCTAACGGAAATGTGATTCTGGTTGGACGTTTCCGTGGAACCGTTGATTTTGATCCAAGTGCAGCAACGGCCGATCTAACGGCAACGGCTTTGTCAGGAATTCCGGGTTCAAACGATGATGCTTTCATTGTGAAGCTAGATCAGAACGGTAACTACCTCTGGGCATACAACTTTGGCCAGATCAATGGAGATATGGCAGTAAATGTTGCCACAGATGCCGCTGGAAACATCTACACAACTGGGTACTACACTAACGCGGTTGATTTCAATCCTGCTACAGGCCCAGTTGGGCAAGGAGACGTGATACCATCTAACGGTGGCACAGACATCTTTTTACAGAAATTGGATGCAGATGGAAACCTCATTTGGGTGAAAGGTTTTGGCGGAACGGGTAACGACCAAGGTAAATCTGTGGTTGTAGATGATAATCAAAACATCTACTTGGCAACGATAATTGCCAGTTCTGGTGTGGATTTCGACCCGAACGACCCATCAAATCCAACGCTTAGCAGCGCGGGCGCAAACGATATTGCTATTGTTAAATTGAATCAAGCAGGAGACCATCAATGGTCGAAAAGAATTGGTGGTTCTCTAGAAGATAACACATGGTCTATTGATGTGGACCACCTAGGGAATCCTGTGTTGACGGGTATCTATACCGGAACCGTGGATTTTGATCCGGGAAGCGGCTCAAACAGTTATACATCTACCGGTGGAACAGATATGTTTACGCTAAAGCTAGATACGGATGGAAACTTTGAATGGGCCACAAGTGTTGGAAGTCCCAATGCTGACCTTGCCAGATGGATAACCACCGATGCGGCTGGAAACATTTACACAACGGGCAATTTTAGAGGGCCTGTAGATTTTGATCCGGGTGCTGGAATGGACGGACGTGTTGCCGCTGGCGGAATCGACATTTTCGTACAGAAATTGGATAACGATGGAAACTACGTTTGGACCAAAACCATTGGTTCTTCAGGAGACGATTACGGCCTTTCTCTTGACCACAATGCTGGCGGAGAATTGGTTATCTCAGGTTACTTTACAGGAACGGTTGATTTTGAAGACGGCACCGGTGTTACCAACTTGGTTTCTACTGGAGGGAAAGACGCTTACGTGGTAAAATACTTCGAATGTGCATCACAATCTAGCACAGATGTAATTTCCGCTTGCGGTAGCTACGAGTGGATTAACGGAACGACTTATACATCTAGCAACAGCACAGCTCAAGTTACCTTGACAAACCAAGCAGGTTGTGATTCTATCGTATCGCTTGATCTGACCATAACTCAGTCAGACGCAACTACAGATGTAATTTCCGCTTGCGGAAGCTACGAGTGGATTAACGGAACGACTTACACATCTAGCAACAACACAGCTCAAGTTACCTTGACCAACCAAGCAGGTTGCGACTCTATCGTGACGCTTGATTTGACCATCAACCAGCCAGATGCAACTACAGACGTAATCACTGCGTGTGGAAGCTACGAATGGATCGATGGTACGACTTACACATCAAGCAACAGCACGGCTCAGGTTACTTTGACAAACCAAGCAGGCTGCGATTCTATCGTGACACTTGACCTGACCATCAACCAACCAGATGCAACTACAGATGTAATCACTGCATGTGGAAGCTACGAGTGGATCGATGGTACGACTTACACATCAAGCAACAGCACGGCTCAGGTTACATTGACAAACCAAGCAGGTTGCGATTCTATCGTAACATTGGATTTGACTATCAATCAGCCAGATGCAATTACAGATGTAATTTCTGCGTGTGGAAGCTACGAGTGGATCGATGGTACGACTTACACATCAAGCAACAGCACGGCTCAAGTTACCTTCACCAACCAAGCGGGTTGCGATTCGGTTGTAACGCTTGATCTGACCATCAACCAACCAGACGCAACCACTGACGTAATAACGGCTTGCGATAGTTACGAGTGGATCGATGGAACTACATATACCGCAAGTAACAACACCGCTCAGGTAACCCTTACCAACCAAGCGGGTTGCGATTCTATTGTAACGCTTGACCTAACCATTAATTCCGTTGGAGTTACATCCGTAATGTCGACTGGAAACACAATTTCTGCTTCCAATAGTGGGGCGACTTTCCAATGGGTTGATTGCGATGACAACTTTGCTCCAATTACAGGAGAAACAGGAAGCGATTTTACTGCGGCAAGTACAGGAAACTACGCGGTTGAGGTAACCAACAACGGTTGTACAGAAATCTCAAACTGTGTGTCAATCATGGTTACTTCTTTAAACGACCAACCGATAGAGGAGCGCATTTCCATCTACCCGCAACCAAGCAATGGCGAGTTCAACATTAACCTTGGCGGACTGGAAAACGTTTCCATCAGCATTTACAGCAGCAACGGACAATTGGTACATCAAAATGCTAGCGTAAACGCATCGGTTTACTCCGTTCAGTTGAATCAGCCAGCAGGGTTGTACGTAATGCTTTTAGAAGCAGAAAACAAAAGTGCTCGATTTAAGATTGTACTGAGATAACAGTTGAGAAATTCATCTTATCGAGAATGGGAGGCTCCAATGAAGGAACCTCCCTTTTTTTTGCGTGCGGATAAAATCAATCCGTGTACTCTATACTGAAATGAATCGGGCTATTCTTCTTGAGCATGGCACTTACACCACAGTATCGGTCCTTGCTGAGGTTTACGGCTTTTTCCACCTTCGCTTTGTCAATGTTTTCTCCCTTGAAACGATAAACCAAACGGATTTCCGAAAACACTTTTGGATGTTCTTCAGTCAGGTCAGCCTCGGTATAAATCTCAAACGAATCGTATTCAACACGCATCTTTTTGAGGAGCGAAGCCACATCCATTCCTGTACATCCAGCCAGTCCAGCCAGTACCAATTGCTTCGGACTTGGGCCAGAATCGTCTCCCATTTCAGGCATCGTATCCATTCTGATGGTGTGATTACCCAGCTGGCTATCGAACGCCATTTTCTCCTTCCAAACCGTGTTGATCTTGTAGTCCATTATTTCGTTTTGATTATTCCGTTGCGAT
Source organism: uncultured Chryseobacterium sp. (assembly GCA_964457245.1). Taxonomy (GTDB): domain Bacteria; phylum Bacteroidota; class Bacteroidia; order UBA10329; family UBA10329; genus UBA10329. Next base: position 9,544 of record CAYWET010000010.1, read on the forward strand.
AAAGGTTTAACGCTTCTTGCAGAACGGATGTGATTGTGGTTACGTCCAAATCCTGATCTGGGTCAACCCGCAACACCTTCATCCGTTTTCTGTCGCCAGCCTCTAATGCTGGATTGCTCAAGCGCTTTCCTTCAACCAACAGGAAGTACGGTTCGTTTGTTTTCTTGTCCTTCCACAGATAGCAGAACGCCCTGCCGCGATACACGAAACAAGGCGATCCGTATTTGATGGTTTCCACTACTTCGGAATCTGATTTTCGAACGATTTCCCGCATCGCGAGAAAGCAAGAACGGTTTGGCTCTTCGTGCTTCAAGTACCACGATTCGGTGCTTTCGCTCATTCGAATTTCCCTTTGTTGTCGAGGAAGAACTGCCACATCTGAAGGAATTTTTCTGACGAACGCTTGATCGGTTCCAAATCAACGCCTTCCTTTTCCAGCAACCGCCAATGCGATTCCAATAATCCTGGATGCGCCAAGCCTTTCAGTTCAATTTCCTCATAAGTACTATCAGGATCAGCTTCATAGCAACCGTCCTCGCCATATCTTCCATGATGATGATTCAACCAGCCATTGAAATCGGTCTGAAACCCGATGGAAAGATTCTCAACCTGATCTTCTGGCAACTCCTTTTGCAAGAATTCCTTCACCTGCTCGTACGTGAATTTGTAGCTGTCGATGGAGCCATTGCAGTAGCGTTCCAACGAATCCAACTTGGCCTGATAATCCGCTCTCGGTTTATACGGTCGGCAGGTTTCACCACTAATTGGAAGTGAAATCATACCATCATTCGCGTAAACTTTCAGCACGTCTTCCTCTTCCATTCCGCGCGGCTGGTTCTGAATCGGTTTGAACACATCGTGCGTTACCAACGGTGGAATTCCCTTCTCTTCCATCCAAGCCAACGCGTCTTTCCGTGTGCTATCGCTCATATGCGTCAGGTCAGTCATGATACCAGCATTTGCCAACCAAACAATGGCCTGCTTGCCTTTTTCGGTCAACCTGCGGTTTTTCTCCTTTCGGAAAAGACTTTTGAAGTTGAGCACGTACAACGCGAACATCGGTTGGTTGGCAGCCGCGCCCAATTTGCTATCTACCAAATGCACCAACGTGATGAACGCCACGCCTTGCTCTGCCCAAAAGTTAGCGTCTTCCTGAGAATTGATGAGACGTTTTCCACCTTCAATCGAATGAATGATGATGGTCTTATCCGTGTTGTGAACCAACTCTCGGACTTCCTGCGGTGTTCTTGCCACCGCGAAATCATCTGAATTCGCAGCCACGAAATCGTTCACATACTTGATCTGTTTCAGAATGACCTTTCTCCCTCGTTTTCTGGAGGCAATGTTTTCTTGCGTGAGTGCTCCAACGCACAGAATCCTTGAGCCTTTATTCTTGCGCAGATAGTTGGCGTAATTGACATTGGTGAGTTGATGCTTCCATGCCAAATCTGGCTCGTTTCCTTCTTCGAAATACTCCAATCCCGTTCCAAAAAACGAATACGGAACGTGCATACATGGATGCGTCTGCAAATCCATAAACTCGTGGATTTCCTGTGCAGACGTTGAGAAAACGAAAACTGGGAAAAGAAAAATCGAGATGTAGCTTTTCACTTTACAAGGATAAGTCTTCAAGCTTGATGTCTGGACTTCAGCACCGCCTCAACATCTTCCAATGATTTTCCTTTTGCAGAAAGCAATACCAAATAATGAAACATCAGATCTGCGGCTTCATTTAAGAACAGTTCATCATTGTCATCTTTCGCTTCAATGACAGTTTCCACGGCTTCCTCGCCAACTTTCTGCGCAATCTTGTTGATACCCTTTTCGAACAATGAGGTTGTGTATGACTTTTCGGAAGGATTGGTCTTTCGGTCTTCAATGATTCGCTGCAATTGATGTACAAAACCGCTGCCATCAACTTCACCAAAACAGGTTTCGGTTCCTTTGTGACAGGTTGGCCCAACCGGATCAACCTGAATCAAAAGCGTATCGTTGTCGCAGTCGACCTCTATCGATTTAAGCAATAGGGAATTGCCCGATTCTTCGCCTTTGGTCCAAAGCCGTTGTTTGCTGCGCGAGTAGAAAGTCACTTTTCCCAACTCTTGGGTTTTCTGCAATGCTTCTTCATTCATATACCCCAACATCAAAACTGTTTTGGTGGCATAATGCTGAATGATGGCCGGCACCAGCCCATCGCCTTTTGAAAAATCTACGTTCATCTTACAGGAATTCCTTTCGTTCTTAGTTCGTTTTTAAGTTCTGGAATCGGCACTTCTCCGAAATGAAATATGCTAGCAGCCAAAGCGGCATCAACTCCCGATTTTTGAAATACATCCACAAAATGTTGCGCATTTCCCGCTCCGCCAGAAGCAATGATTGGAATGCTCGTGATGGCATCCAGCTCCTTCAACAATTCAATAGCGAAACCGCCTTTTGTGCCGTCATGTTGCATTGAGGTTACAAGCAGTTCGCCCGCTCCGCGTTGTTCCGATTCTTTCGCCCACGCGAAAACATCAATGTCGGTTGCTGTTCTTCCGCCATGCGTAAAAACACACCAATTACCTTCAACCAATCCCGCATCAATTGCCATCACGACACACTGATTCCCGAATTGGTTCGCCAATTCAGAAATGAGCTCAGGTTGCCTAACGGCAGACGAGTTGATGCTCACCTTATCCGCACCAGCAGCAAGCAGAATCTCCACGTCTGCAACGGAACTGATTCCTCCACCAACTGTGAATGGAATATTGATCTCTTCCGCAATATGTCCGACCAACTCAGCAAAGGTTTTTCGGCCTTCAACCGTAGCGGTGATATCGAGAAAAACAAGTTCATCCGCTCCTTGCTCCACATACGCTTTGGCCAATTCCACAGGGTCGCCTGCATCGCGAATATCAACGAAATTCACACCTTTTACGGTGCGACCATCTTTGATGTCAAGGCAAGGAATAATTCTCTTTTTCAGCATTACAAGCAGATAGTAGTTAGTAGATAGAAATTAGAAGAACTGGCTGGTAAAAGGGTTTTGAGAAATGTTCGTTTCATGCGGGTTTTCACTTCTAAATTCTCGCTTCTAACTCCTTCAAGGAAATTCTTCCTTCATAAATGGCTTTTCCGACAATCGCGGCCTCGCATCCGATTCGCTTCAATTCTTTGAGGTCCGAAAGGGATGAAACACCTCCGCTTGCAATCAATTTCAATGCAGGAGAATTCGCAAGAATCCGTTCGTAGAGCTGAACCGAAGGACCCTCTAACATTCCATCTTTTGAGACGTCTGTACACACCACATATTCAATCCCTTCTTTTTGATAGTCTGATATGAATTCGAGCACATCCAAACCGCTATCATCCAACCAACCGTGTGTCGCGATTCTTCCATTTTTGGCATCTGCACCAAGAATGATCTTCTCTGCTCCAAACTCAGCCATCCACTGCAGAACCATTTCCCGTTCGTTAACTGCAATACTACCAGCCGTAATCTGTTTTGCACCAGCGTTCAAAACCGTCTGAACATCTTGGGTTGTGCGCAAACCTCCGCCAAAATCCACATTAAGATTAGTTTGAGAAGTGATTGTTTCCAGCACCTTCCAATTGACCACCTTTTTGGCTTTGGCCCCGTCCAAATCCACCAGATGCAAGTACTTCAAACCTACATCTTGGAACTGCTTGGCGACTTCCAACGGATTCTCGTTGTACACCGTTTTCTGGTTGTAATCGCCCTGCGAAAGGCGTACGCACTTTCCGTCAATGATGTCGATGGCGGGAATGATTCTCATAGCTCCAAGAAGTTTTTGATGAGTTGTTGTCCGACATCGGCCGACTTCTCTGGATGGAACTGCACTGCATGATAATTGTCTTTATGCAAGGCCGCTGAAAATGGTAGGATGTAATCGCATTGGGCAGTGGTCTGCACGCCCAGCTCCGCGTAATAACTATGCACGAAATAGAAATCATCATCCGTTGAAATGCCATTAAAAAGTGGTCCTTTCAATTCGTTACAATTGTTCCAACCCATGTGTGGTACTTTTTCTTTGGCGGATGGAAAACGCCTCACGTTTTCTGAGAAAATACCCAGACATTCCGTGTTTCCTTCTTCCGAATGTTTGCACATCAATTGCAACCCAAGGCAAATACCAAGGAACGGCTGATTCAGGTTTTTCAGCACTTCGTCCAAACCGCGCTCATGCAAATAACGCATAGCCGAACTGGCCTCGCCAACACCTGGAAAAATCACTTTCTCCGCTTCGCGAAGCAAAGTCGGGTCATCGGTAACGGTTGCATCTGCCCCAAGCCGGTGCAGCGCGTTCATCACCGAGCGAATATTTCCCGCATTGTATTTGACAACCGTGATCATAACACGCCTTTTGTTGATGGCATCGAACCGTCTGAAGTCTGTGAAACGGCCATTCGAATAGCCCGCGCCCATGCTTTGAAAATCGCTTCGATCTTGTGGTGCTCGTTCCGACCTTCGGCCTTGATATTGAGGTTGCAACGAGCCTTATCTGAGAACGATTTGAAGAAATGCGAGAACATTTCAGTCGGCATTTCCCCAATTTTTTCGCGCTTGAAATCTGCTTCCCAAACGCACCACGGACGACCTCCGAAATCAATGGCAACCTGTGCCAGACAATCGTCCATTGGCAAGAGAAAGCCATAGCGTTGAATTCCTTTCCGCGAACCAAGTGCTTGGTCAAAAGCTTCGCCCAAAGCGAGGGCCACATCTTCAATGGTGTGATGCTCGTCTATGTGGAGATCACCATCAACCTTTACCATTAAATCCATATTTCCGTGCTTGGCCAATTGCTCCAACATGTGGTCGAAAAAGCCCAAACCCGTTTGGATAGCTGACTTTCCCGAACCGCCCAAGTTCACTTCAATTTGAATATCCGTTTCCGAAGTTTTCCGATGGACTGAGCCTAAGCGAGGTTGCTCTTTCAGAAAACGATAGATTACGTTCCATGAAGTGGTTGTAAGCTCGCAATCCGCCTTTTGATCAGAAATGAAAATCGCTTTGGCACCGAGGTTCTTTGCCAGTTCCACATCTGTTTTCCGGTCGCCAATAACGAACGAATTCTGCAGGTCGTAATTCCCCTTGATGTAATGCGTCAACAACCCCGTTCGAGGTTTTCGGGTTGGCGCATTATCGGCTGGGAAACTGCGGTCGATAAGTACTTCCGAAAAGCGGATTCCTTCGCCTTCCAGTGTTTTAATCATCAAGTTATGGGCTGGCCAAAATGTGTCCTCTGGAAAAGAATCCGTTCCCAATCCATCCTGGTTAGTGACCATTACCAACTCATAGTCCAACTGGGTTGCAATTTTTGCAAGGTTAGAAATAGCACTAGGATAGAATTCCAACTTTTCGAAGCTGTCTATCTGCTCATCAGCTGGTTCTTTGATGATGGTGCCATCGCGATCTATGAATAAAACCTTCTTCATGATTCTAACTTTTTAAGTTCCTGCAATAGCACCGTGTTTTCTTCCGGTGTTCCCACGGTAATCCGCAGACAACCTTCGGCCACTTTGGAGCGGTCGCGCACTACAATTCCTTTCTCAGTCAATGCATGGTAAACCACTTTCGGTTGCGTGAATTTCACTAACAGGAAATTGGCATCAGAAGGATAGATTTCCAGTACGTTTTCCAGTTCTGACAATTCCGTTTTCAGTCGCTTTCTTTCGGAGAGAATAACTTCCAATTCCCTTTGAACATCGGCTACTTTATTCAGCCTCTTCAACGCAACTTCCTGAGTAAGCTGATTGACATTGTAAGGTGGTTTGATGCGATTCAGCACATCAATTACCTCTTTTGAGGCGAATGCCATTCCAAGCCTGATTCCTGCCAAACCCCACGCTTTGCTGAGCGTTTGCAGAACTACGAGATTGCTGTGGTTCTGGAGTTCATTCGTGAACGATTCCCGATCCGCAAAATCGATGTAAGCTTCATCAACCACTACCAATCCATTGAAGTTGGAAGCAAGATGAAGAACGTCACTTCGCTTCATGCAATTACCTGTCGGATTGTTGGGCGAACAGATGAACAGGAGTTTGATGCTCGGATTGGAAAACTCCGATTCGATTGATTCCAAATTCAATTGCCAATCTGCGGTGAGCGGCACATCAACCACATCTACATTATTGATGTCGGCACTGACCTGATACATTCCGTACGTTGGAGAACAGATCAGCGCTTTGTCGTTTCCCGGCTCGCAGAAGGCGCGGAAAAGCAGGTCGATGGCCTCATCGCTTCCGTTACCAAGGAAAATGTTCTCTTTCGGAACTTTTTTCAGTTCGGAAATGCGGGCTTTCAGCTTCCATTGCAACGGATCGGGATAGCGGTTCAAACCCGTGTTATTGGGGTTTTCGTTGGCATCCAACCACACCGAAGCAGAGCCTTTGAACTCATCGCGTGCGCTGCTGTACGGCTTCAAATTCCGCACGTTCGGTCGTATCAGTTTTTGAATATCAGCCATTGTTCAACTTCTTTAATCGGAGTGAAACCGCGTTTCGGTGCGCGTCCAACTGTTCGGCTGTGGCCATCGTTTCGATGCTCGGCCCAATGTTCTGGATTCCCGCAGCGGTCAATTTTTGGAACGTCACCTTTTTGAGAAAACTATCCAACGAAACACCGCTGTAGCTTCTGGCATAACCGTTTGTAGGCAACGTATGGTTAGTTCCGCTGGCGTAATCGCCTGCGCTTTCGCAACTGTAATTGCCTAGAAAAACGCTGCCTGCATTCACCACCTGATTCGCCAATTCATCACAATTCTGAGTGGCAATAATGAGGTGTTCTGGCGCATATTGGTTCGAGAAATCCATGGCTTCTTCAGAAGAATTAAGAACGATAGCAACACTGTTTTCCAGTGCTTTCTGAGCAATCTCTTTTCGTGGAAGTTGGTTCAATTGAGCTTCCAATTCTTCCAAAATCTCATTCAAAACGCTCTCAATTCCTACAAAAACAAGAACCACTTGACTGTCGGGTCCGTGTTCCGCCTGACTGAGTAAATCGGCCGCAACGAATGCAGGTTCGCAGGTATCGTCAGCGATTACCAGCACTTCGCTTGGACCTGCGGGCATATCGATGGCCACACCTTGCTGTTGCACCAATTGTTTGGCCATGGTCACGTACTGATTTCCTGGGCCGAATATCTTGTCCACTTTCGAGATGGATTCTGTTCCTGAAGCCATGGCAGCTACCGCCTGCGCACCACCAACGGTGTAAATCTGCTTCAGGCCGAGTTTTTGCGCCACGTACATAATGACCGCATCCACGGAACCGTCTTTGCTCGGAGGCGTGCAGACCACAATTTCCTTGCAACCAGCGATCATGGCTGGAATTCCGAGCATGAGAAGAGTCGAGAACAACGGAGCGCTTCCACCTGGAATGTACAGGCCGACCTTCTCGATAGCGATGCTTTTTCGCCAGGAGAAAACGCCTTCCGTGGTCTCAATCTTTTCTGGCTGTTGGCGCTGAGCCACATGGAACTCGTAAATGTTCTCCCACGCCACGTCAATGGCCGACTTCAACTTTTTATCAATTTCAACCGATTCAGGAACTTGCAGCGCCAACGAACTCAGATTTACTTTATCGAATTGTGCGGTTAGAGCAATCAACGCTTTATCTCCGCCATTTCTCACCTCATTTAAAACCTTCTGAACCTTCGGTTGAAGTTCAGAAAGATCCATTGTCGGTCGTTCACACAACTGAGACCAATCGCTGCGGTCTGGATTTCGAAACACCTTCATTATAGGATCATCTTTTCAATTGGGCAGACGAGAATTCCTTCCGCCCCCAAGGATTTCAGCTTATCAATAACCTCCCAGAATTCATCTTCCTTAACCACGCTGTGCAAACTACTCCAACCTTCTTCGGCCAAGGGCAGAATGGTCGGGCTTTTCATACCTGGCAGTACTTCAGTGATTTCCTTCAGTTTATCGTTCGGTGCATTGAGCAGAATGTACTTGTTCTCCGAAGCTTTCTGCACAGCATTCATTCGGAAAAGGATGCTTTCGAGCAAAGCACGTTTCTCCGCTGGAAGATTTGAGTTCGCAATCAGCACTGCCTGACTGGTCATTACTTGCTCAACCTCCTTCAGCCCATTGGCCAGTAGCGTACTTCCAGTACTCACGATGTCGCAAATGCCTTCTGCCAAACCGATTCCTGGAGCAATTTCCACGCTGCCGCTGATGACCTCAATGGTTGCATTCACGCCTTTCTGTTTGAAATACCGACCGAGAATCTCAGGATAACTGGTAGCCACTTTCTTCCCTTCAAACCAACTTGTCCCTGTGTAATTCACCTCTTTGGAAACGGCCAAAGAAAGTCGGCATTTGGCAAAGCCTAATTGCCGAACTACTTCTACATCCTTTCCCTTTTCAATGAAGGTATTCTCGCCCAACATGCCCACATCGGCCACACCTTCTTCCACGTATTGCGAGATGTCGTCATCGCGCAGAAAAAGTACTTCCAACGGAAAGTTGGCAGCATCGGCCTTCAGCTTTCCTCCATTGTTCACACGGATGCCGCAATCGGCTAAGAGCTTAAGACTTTTCTCGCTCAAGCGGCCGCTTTTCTGAATAGCAATTCTCAGTTTTTCCATTTCGTTTCATTCAACAAAAAAGCCCCATCGGAGTTCCGATGGGGCTTGATAATTCCTTTTAATTGGCATCAATGCATCAGCTTACTCCGGTTTTACCGAGCAGGTAAGATGATGGTGATGATGCGTTCTTGTCATTACAGCCGCTAATTAACGAAACATTTTCATTTGTCAATCCGCTGGCTGCAAACGATGTTTTAGCAGCGCGATAATATCCTCACGACTCATGTCTCCGTTGAGGTCTACAAACTTATCAGCCATCTTTTCGAAATCATTGAAAAGGATGAAGAAGAAAAGTTCAAACGCCTGCGTATCCTGAAAGATCACCGCACGGTTCTGCTTGTACTCTTCGATGTGCTTTTGGTAGTTGACCGGGTATTCTCGCCAATGCGTTTGTGGTCGTTTGTGATGCTCCACATGAAAATCCTCGTTGTAAACGTTGTACTGACCTTCCAAAACCGTGATGCTGTTCTTGTAAATATTCTTCGGTTCAGATGGGTCGGTCCAAGCATGCCAAGTGTAGTTGATGGCTGCCAACAAAAAGATGCAGCTTAGGTGCGGAATCAGCAGATAAGCGAACCCGAACCAGAAGTTGACACTCATGACCATGGCCATGAATCCGTAGAAGGCCAGCATGCCGTAAACCATCTTTCGGAACTCCTTCATTTTGCCCTTTTTGTAATGGTAATGTGCCACTGAAATCCCTGTCCAGAAAAGGGCGAATTCTAAGAGGTAAATCAGAAATCGTGCAGCATGAGAACGGTTGTAGAAAATGGTTGAGGTCACATCATCGGCCGCATTATCGTGCTTGTGATGGATACGCATGTGACCCATTGGATAACCTTGTGGTACATGGCCGTAAAGCAACGCGAGGAAATGACCGTGGAAATTATTGAACATCTCCAATGGCTTCTTGAACATACCTTTCGGAGTATGACCTTCCTTATGAATCATGGTAGCCACTTGCGAGAAAAACGCGAAATATGGGCCGTAGTTCAGTACGTTATAAGCCAAAGCAGCCAACCAGTTTTCCCAACCCCAATGGTTGTTGGCATCCAAGTAAACCACTTGGAAATAGTAGGAACCGATGAACAGTAACGGAGCATAAATTCCAATTCCGATGTAGGAAAATAGGTACGGGCTATCGCGTTCATCTTTCATGATCTTTCGCGATAGCCAAAGTGCTCTAGCATTCAGTTTTTCGGAAATCCACCGAGCAGCTGCTGTTTTGTACGTCCAACCGATGATACCGACCCAAAGCATGGTAAGTGCGATGACCACAGCCAACCATGGAATAGGCAACAGCAAGATGCTTGTTGCCAATAGGAAAAGTGCGTATTTGAATTTGAGCGCGAAGGTTTTGCCCTCAGCAGCTGCGTTGAGCGTCTGACTTAAATAGGCCATTCAGATGGTTTTTTGCGATGCCTAATATAGAGGCAGCTACCCGAACAACCATCAGTTTTACCCACGAAAATTGATTTATGTCAATTTAAGACAGTCTTTGGCAGTTCACGGGGGAACCTATCTTTGAGGACATGGAAATCGCCTCGTTCGAAGACTTTCAACAACTCGATATTCGGGTTGGAACAATTTTGCATGCCGAGCCTTTTCCAGATGCTCGCAAGCCCGCATACAAGCTCACCATTGATTTCGGTTCTCTCGGAGAAAAGAAAAGCAGCGCACAGATTACAGCACGTTACTCGCTAGAAGACCTGAAAGGCAAACAGGTGCTGGCTGTTTTCAACTTTCCTTCCAAAAAAATTGCTGGATTTAAAAGCGAAGTGCTTGTTCTTGGCGTTACAGATTACAATCAAGAAGTAGTGCTTCTAGAGCCTGGAACGGAGATTCCCAACGGATCTGTGGTCAGATAGAGGGTAAACTGATATACTACAACTCGTTTATTGCGTTATACTTGTTTGGGAGCTTCCCCGAGCTGCATGCGCCTAGTAAAATCCATACTCAGTTTCCTACTGATGCTGTATTCTGTTGCCGTATTGGGACAGAACCTGAGCAATCTGCGCAGCAAAACCATTGAATTGACGAGCGATACCATTGTGTTGGACACTCTGAGTGTTGTTCCAACGAGCTTTTCGCTATCGCAAGATGGAGTAGAAATGGATTCCACCAAATTCAAATTAGAATGGTATTCGGGTAAGTTAATAGTGGACGAAAGATTGGTTGGCACTTCTGTGGAAGCAAACTATCGTGTTTTCCCTTCGCTGTATTCTGAGAAGACCTTCAATAAAGATCCATCGCTGATTCAGAATATTCGAAACGTGCCGCCCAATCCGTTCAGTTACACCGTGCAGAAAGGAACGGCTCAAGAACTCTTTGACCTCGGAACGCTGAGTAAGAGCGGATCCATTTCGAGAGGAGTGACCATTGGAAACAACCAAGACCTTGGGGTCACCTCATCCCTTAACCTGAATCTGTCGGGTCAGCTGACACCAAAAATCGGCATCCGCGCAGCGATAACGGATAATAATGTTCCATTCCAACCAGAAGGAAACACGCAGCAACTGCAGGATTTTGACCAGATCTACATTCAGCTTTACACAGAAGAAACGGAGTTGACCGCAGGAGATTTTCGGTTGCAGCGACCGAACAGCTACTTCATGAATTTCTTTAAGCGAGCGCAAGGGTTGAGTATCAAACACCGTTTTGACATACGAAGTAGAAAGAAGGCAGATGACGTTCCTGGATATTTGGAAGTAACCGGTAGCGGTGCCTTATCAAGAGGTAAGTTCAACCGGCAGATTATTCAAGGTGTAGAAGGAAACCAAGGTCCGTACCGGCTACGAGGAGCAGAGAACGAGACCTTCATTATTGTAATTGCTGGTACAGAACGGATTTACATTGATGGGCAGTTGCTTACTCGTGGACAAGAACATGACTACATCATTGACTACAATACTGCTGAGATAACATTTACGTCCAAACGACTGATCACCAAAGACTCGCGCATTATTGTTGAGTTCCAATATTCCGAACGGAATTACTCGCGTTCATTGTTTCATTTCGGTACCGATTTCGAGAAAGACAGAGTAAAGGTTCGGTTCAATCTTTATTCGGAACAGGATGGCAAGAACAGCTTGCTGAATGGAGATCTTTCTGGCGATCAGCTAGACCTGTTGCAGAACATTGGCGATAGCCTTGATCTGGCCATTATTCCATCTATCGATTCGGTGGGTTTCAGCAACGACCAAGTGCGTTACAAGAAAGCTGACACCACCATTACCGTGAGCGGATTTCCCGTTTACGTACCAGAAGTTTTCATTTATAGTGTGAATGCCGATAGCGCGCTGTATCAGGTGCAGTTCTCCAATGTTGGGCAAGGAAATGGCGATTACCAGCAGATACAGACCAGTGCCAATGGAAGAGTCTATCAGTGGGTAGCACCAGACTCCATTACCGGAGAGCGACAAGGTAGTTTCATTCCTGCTCAGAAAGTCATCACTCCGAAAATGAGTCAGTTGTTTACTCTTGCGGCCGAATACAAAGTCGGTAGAAACGGTAACGTGGCAGTGGAAGGTGCGCTTTCCAATACAGACCTGAACCGCTTTTCGAGTGTGGACAATGATGATAATCTTGGCTATGGTGTAAAGGTGAAATACGACCATGTGATTCCGCTGGATGATTCAGCCAAATGGGCCATCAAAACGGGGGTTGACTTTGAAAATGTGAATGAGAATTTCCGTCCGATTGAGCGGTTCCGAACCGTAGAGTTTGACCGCGATTGGAACCTCCGCGACCTTGATGCCAACACCAATCAGTACATATCGGCCGCACGGCTAGGTTTTATCCGAAAAGACATTGCTGATGTGGAATACACCTTCCGTTCTTTTCTGAACGAAACCATTTTTGAAGCTTACCAGAATGCGGTTGCCGCTAAGATTGCTCACAAAGGGTTCAACTTCGACCTGAATGGAAGCCACATTTTCTCTAACGGAACAGAAGTGGATAATCGATTCGGTAGGTTTCAACTGGGTATGCAGCAGAAATTCAAGTGGTTTGTGGTGGGTGCCACAGACATTTTTGAGGACAATCAGTTCTTCACTGCAGGTACCGATTCGCTAACGCAATTGAGTTACCGCTGGAACGATTCTAAGGTTTACATCAAATCTCCTGATGCTTGGAAAAACGGCTTTTCTATTTTCTACCAAAGGCGCGATGATTGGTTACCTGCAGACAGCATTTTGAAATATTCGAGTGTGGGTGAAAGCGCTGGTCTGACGGGCGAATTGACCAAAAACCCCAATCACATTTTCAAGGCAACGGTAACCTACCGAAGATTGGTGGTAAAAGACACACTGCTTAGTAATAACCGCCCCGACAATACACTGGTAAATCGCTTGGAATACAGCCTTAAAGTGTTGAAGGGTGCCATTACGTCTTCCACCTTTTACGAGGTGGGTTCTGGTTTGGAAAGCAAGAAGGAGTTCATTTATGTGGAAGTGCCTGCGGGCCAAGGTGCGTATAGCTGGCTAGACCAGAATGGTAACGGTGTACGCGAGATAAACGAGTACGTACAAGCCGTATATCAAGATACGGCCCGATACATCCGCGTTTTTACGCCTACCAACGATTTTACCAAGGTTTTTACCACACAGTTCAACGAAGTGATCAACCTGAACCCACGGGTGGTTTGGGCTGGTAAAAAAGGCTTCCGGAAATTCCTTTCCAGATTCTCTGACCAATTGGTCTATCGTATAGACAGAAAAACCCAGCGCAATAACCTGTTGGAAGCCTTCGACCCGTTCTTCAGCACGGTGGAAGACAGTACACTGGTGACGCTTACTTCCGCGCTTCGAAACACGTTCTTCTTTAACCGAAGCAGCAGTAAGATCGGTGCAGATTACACCTATTCTCAGAACAGAAGTAAGGTTTACCTGGCCAACGGATTTGAAACCAGAAACAACAGCTACCACCGACTTAAAGTGCGTTGGAATTTTGCCAAGATGTTTACCTTTAATGTGAGTGGAGAATATGGTTTCAAGATCACGGATTCATTCTTTGAGAACAACAAGTTGGATGTGGAATACTACGAGGTGGAACCGCAACTCACTTTCCAGCCAGGTACCAAGTGGCGGGTAAGAACCGACTTCAGATATAGTGACAAGATCAACAGTCTGCCCGAAAATGCTGGAACCAACCGCGCTATTGTACGCGATGCCGGTGTAGAGGGCAAGTACAACATTTTGCAACGCGGAAGCATCAATGCGGCATTCAACTTCATTAGTATTAGCTATGATGGCCCAACTGGAAACACCGTAGAATTTGAATTACTGGAAGGCTTAAAAACAGGCCTCAACTACACTTGGAGCACGTTTGTGCAAATGCGCCTTGGCAAAAACATGCAAGTTAACCTGCAATACAGTGGCCGAAAGGCAGAAGACAATCCTGCGGTGCACACTGGAACAGTGCAGTTGAGGGCGTTTTTCTGATATCGATTATGCTAGAAGCTCTCTTGATGGTGAGTTCTCAATCAACAGGTCAATGAACTTGTCCAAGGTGTGGGCTTTATCATTAGGTTTTTGAGCATCTGCTAAAGCGGTTTGACCTGCTTTCTTCAGATTTTCAATATTCTGCTTAGATGCATCGGCCATGTCGCTGGAATAGGTTTTTTTCACCTTGTCTGGAACAATGATGCGCTTATAATTCAACTTGTTTTCACCATCCAACGTCTGAAACATCTGTTCCATCTGGTAGTTGACCGTATCTAAACTTCCATCCATCATAATCTCAGGGACTGCACTGGCCCATTTCAGTAACCCCCAGTTTGCTCCGGTATCTAATTGGGGCAATTCGAACTGCCCACCACCTGTACCGATGGAAAGCAAGAGCATTTCGCTGGCAGACGGATTGGCTGGACCGTTTTCGAATACGGTGGTACGGCTTTCTGCGTAGGCGCACATGGCGGGGTTATTGGCAAACACCCCTCCATCAATATTGGTCATAAAGTGGTTGGTCTTAAGATTCTCGATGCAAGCCGGGGGGAAATAAGTAGGCGCTGCCGAGGTTGACCGCATTACATCTCTCAGGTAGAATTCACGTTTTTTCTCTGCCGCTTCACGACTATCAAAAAAGAAGGCCGATTTGGATTCCATATCGTAGGTGGTTACTACGCAGGGTTTTATCAGGTCTCTCATTTTAAGATCTCCGAATTGTTGGAGTAGGAGCTTTTCTAAATGGGAAGGGCTGTACTTGGCGGCATTCCAAAAGCGGCTTACGGAGTAGCCTTTACGCTTGGAATTATTGAAAATAGAGTACCCTTCTTCGGTGTAGAATTCGAGTGCTTCTGCTGCGGTGTATTTGGTAGAAGGAAGGTTTTCTCCGTTGTTAGGGTTTGGTGTTAAAAAGAAACAAGCTAATAAGCCCCCAGTGCTTGTACCAACAATAAGGTCGAAATAATCTGCCAAACGCGTGTTGGGGTTTTTGGTCTTTTCTATCAAGCGTTCTTCTACATATTGAAGAACCGTGGCTGGAATGATGCCTCTCATTCCGCCTCCATCAAGGGATAATACTCGCGCTTTTCTCATTTTGAATTGGTTCAAGAAAATGGTAATTCAATTCCAAGGCTTCATAGCTTCAACTTTTCAAAAAGTATTGTAAACAGATTCTTGGTTTCCTCGCTCAGAACATTTGAAATTTTTGCTTTCCCAACATTGTCAATTATTAGTAGAGAAAATATCGCATCAAACTCCTTCTTTGAAATACGATTTGAGGTGGGAGTTTCTCCAAAGGCTAGCTCGTAAAGTGCCTTTTTTTCTTCTGGAGTGAAGCACTTCTCAATTTTGTTGTTGGACTTTGGCAAGTAGACAATATCTGATATGCCAAAATCTGTTTCATAGTATTTCCCAGCATCTAACCCTGCTTGGTCCGAGTCCAAAAGGACTTTGAAAGTTGAATTCCATCCTAGATTTAGACTTATCAGTTCAGAAAGTTTAAAAGCACTCGTTCCTGGATATATTACGAGATTATCAATTTTGACCCCCAACACCTTAGACAGAACAATTAGAACCTTTCTATCAGAAACACCTTCTGTAATCCAAACTTTATTCCACGGAATAGTCATAGAATTTGGGACTAGACCGAGCAAATCTGCAATAGGTTGATAGTAGGTGGTTCTAGATGATTTCCCACTTAGGAATTTAGACCAAGGAGTTGCGCTAACTACTCCTTGATTCGACTTACGAATTATGTAGGTGTTACGAATGTTCTCAAGAGTAATCAAATACTGACTGTGAGTCGTGTACACAATGGAAGTGTCCTTGGCTATTTTATGAAAGTCCTTAGCCATATTCTGCTGAGCAGTTGAATGCAGGTTAGAAGCTGGCTCATCAATCAGGTAAACAGGAGTTCCAGATGATTTCCGAAGCTTCTTACTGCGAAACTCAGTTTTCATCAAGAAGGACAAGTACCATATGGCACCTCTACTTCGCTCTTCGGGAGTAAATCCAGAACCATCCACATCGTATACAGAAAGTTGGAAACTTTTGGATTTTTCGTTGTACAAGATTTCTGCCGATTCTATTCCCTTTACACCTGATAAGTTTTTCCAGTTTTTGGTAAATGTTTTGTTCAATTCTTTGTTGACTTTTTTCAAAACAATACGTGAGTCCTGAACTCTCATATTATCTCTTTTGAAAAACTGTTTAAACCGTTCTATACTGTACGACTCATCCGTATTGTAGAACAGGCCGTCAATTATATCATACCAAATCGGGTCAAATGAATCACTTGTTTGATTAACATAAATGTTCTCTGGAATTCTGTCTTTAAAGTCTTCGAAATAAATGATGAATGGAGCAATACTTACAATCTCAATTGCCAGTAATCTTGCTAATTCTGTTTGTGCAAACTTGGACTTATGTTCTATTTGATAATAATATGGCTGGGCATTACCCTCCTTGAAAGGAAAAACACGTGAAATATCCACATATCCTTCTTCATTTATAGAATCAATAAAAGATTCTACTTGCTGCCGCTCGGGTGAATTCAGTTGGTGCTTTCCGATTTCTTTTAATCCTTTCACCTGTAGTTTGTCTTCCAGCCTTATTCGAGCCGTGACCTTGGCACTTGTTTCGGAGTGAACATCAGATTTACGTTTTAACGAATCAAAGTGCTTCGGCTTGAATTCTTTTTCAGGATCGTTTTGATAGTCAAATGACTCTATTGCTTTAAGGATTGTTGTTTTCCCAGATTCATTTAATCCAAGAAGCAAAAGCAAGTCGTTTCTAACAAAAGAAATTTCCACCTTCTTAATTCCTTTGAAATTGGTAATTGTGAACTTCTCATAATAGAGTTTAGGAATCTTTACTTTGGATTTTCCTGATTGTTGATTTTTTTTCGGCTTACCGAAAATGAATGAAACGAAGGGTTTAATGAATAGGTCAAACATTTGTGTGGTTTATTCGATTTTAATTCCAATTGGCGTTACAGCCATTTAGTCTTTCCCATTGCATAGCAGCTGCACGTGTGGTTATATTTCCTACCTGGACAATATGACCATTAGCCCAATAGTGCCTCTTCCCATTGTAAATAGTATAGCGTCCAGAGTTCTTATGCTGTGCCTCGCGAACTGCAAGGTCATTGGTTATTACACAATGCACTTGTAAATTTCCAACCTTGAAAATATACTTGTAGGTATCTCTCTTTTGTAGTGCCGTGATTTCTTGTTTTTAGTTTGCCTGAGTTGTAGCTCTGTTCTTACCACATTTCTTGAAACCACCTTATACCAGGTAACTTTTTAGTTTAAGGTGTCTTGTATGTCGAAATAAGGGTCAAACTCATATCGATTGTTCCCTACAGTATCGAGTGATGATTTTTCATTAACATTTGACTGGTTGACCGCTCCTTGAGCTTTCGGTTTTTGAACATTAGCCTTATCAGGCTTTAGCAATTTCATGTATTCCCTCAGTTTTGAATTTTGAGCATCTGACAGTTTCGGAATCTTATATAGCCCAAGCAATTCTTTATGCAGAAGGCGCTTATCCTGCTCAGAACATTGTTTAAGGGTCAAGCAGTAATCACACCTTTCTATCGCATCCTTAATAACACTACCATATCGGTTTTCATTTGTTGAAATGCTCAAAGACGTTTCAACTGAAACTGGTCTCACTTTTGTCAAAGAATTGTAAATCGAGTCTAGCAGTAAAAGTTTAAGATCTAGTAATGAATCCCTTTCATCATATTCAGATTTTGTTTGATCGTCATTTTTAAGGGTCTCTATTATGTTCCTACTGCTATTAGGAAGTAGAACGTAATAGGTTAGCCCAAAAATTATAGCGAATGAAACCACAAAAGGAACTATTCTAGTTATTAAGACACCACCACTCTCACTTAAAAGGGAAGCGGGTGCTTCAGGATTCTGCTGGTTGGGTGAATCGATCTGTTTCATTTAATTACTTCAAATTGCGGCACTCCATCTTACGAAGCGTTTGTATAGTTCAATAATTGCCCAAGAAGATATGCAGGTGATACCAGTAGTAATCGTAGTTGTGTTAAGGTCGGATATCCCAAATTCCTGACAAGCCGGAATCACTATAGTCAGACAGATGAGTAGCGGAATCAAAGCCCCCAGCAGTAAGGCTAGCACGGACCATGATATTTGTTGCGCAGCTTTCTTACTCAAATCAAGAACTCCGTATGCTGTTTTGATACCGTTGTTGCCCACCGAATTGAGTGGTCCAGTTATTAAAATCTTAATTACCCTATCCCAGATAGTTTCGCTATCCTTCATTTCTGCGGTTCGATACAACTCGTCAATGAGTCCTTGCCGGTAAGTTTCATCCTTTCCAGATGCATACTCCAAGTTATTTCTGAACGCCCTTAGGTTAGAGGTTCTGGCTTCGCTGCGTCTTGAATCTATTGACTCTTCCTCCTCATCACTTTTATCCGATGATGACAAAATTTTCACTATCACAGGAAGAACATCCAGAGAAATTAGAAATAGCATTAACCCCCACTGAACCTCACTAACATGGTTTCTCAATAATTCTCGTAACCGGGTTGAACCAGGTTTTTCTTGGATGTAGCTTTTGTTCTTTACCCTTTCGAGCGCCTTCACGCGATTCAGATAACCGTTGCTGTAGTTAACCGTTACGGAATCAATATTTTCTTGGATTTGTTGGCTGAGTTTTATCTCGACATCAGTGATGTTTTCCGCTAGAATTTTTGCCGTCACTTTTAAACTATCCCATTCGGCTTTTATCTTCTCAGCGCGAAATCCCTCATGTGGTTTCCCTGACGTAACTCCCCCCATGCAGCCATATTCAGTTCCTTTTACGGTAGAACTCACCTCTAAAAACCAAACAGACTCTCTGCATTCGATTTCCTTATTTAAACTATCCAGTCTTGAATACAATGTTTTAGTAATTGAATCGATTTTGAATTCTCCGTCAAATCTTATCCGATCGATTTCTTCATACTTCATTACCCTGATTTCATCATTGATGTCGCTCTCAAATACTTTCAGAACGATAGGATGCGAAATCACAATGCCTACAGCTATTGCGAATACCAACCTCGCAAAACCAGTTAAGTAGTACTCCACCCATTTAAGCGTTCGCTTAGTCCGAGAGGGCCTTGCTATATTTTCATATTCACCCCAATACGGCTTTTTAAGGGTGCTTAAGATGGCAACATCGATAATGAAAATTATTGTACCCCAATAGATTGAAGCTGAAATACGATAAGCAAGCGAGTCGATTCCGATATATGGTGCAGCAAAAAACATAGATACCGTTGCAAGTCCTACCGGAATTAAAACAGTCGCACCAATTTTTTTATGCTTGCGCTGTATCCTTTTGTTTGATTCTGCAACAGCATCAGGATCCGAGCCGCTTAACCAAATCCAGAAATTTGTTCTTAGTGGATTCACGTGTTCGTTCTTGCTGAATTAGATAACCTCACTCACCATCCCAAAATCCTCTACATACTCGCTACCCTGTTCTAGAGTAATGGGGCGGTTCTGAGTGGTATAGCTTGATATGGAAACCTGGAGGTCGGCATTGATGGTTTCGGGTAGATCTTCAATTTCGAAGAGATAGTTACCATTGGCATCTGTAGTGGTAACCGTTGAACCTTCTGCCGAGCTAAGCGTCACCTCCGCTCCGCTCAACGGTGTTCCCGTGCTGCTGTCCGTTACCGCTCCGCTGAGGGTAACGCCAGTATCTGCTGGTGGCTCTTCGGAACCTCCACCCCCAGAATTAAGCGGCAGTAATTGAGGGTCGTAGTAATCGTCAAAGCCATCGGTATCTTCCAGAAAATCAATAGCTAGTGTTAGGATGTTCTTGGTGAGCTGCAGGGTGAGTGTCTTGCGGTTCTCTCTGCGGTCGGTGCGTAGAGCATCTGTCTCACTAAAGGCATCGCGCTGGACGGTGCGCGCATCCTTATAAGCGGTTATAAGGGCATCTACTTCGGTAACTTCTGCCGGGAAATCGGCCGTAAGGTGCAGGTTTGCTGCTGCAGAATAGCGGTCGAGAATCGTGGTAAGGTCATCCAGCTGTGCCCTTCGATATTCGTCCATTCCTTGCGGAAAAAACTGCTGGTACGTTGGACTATCTGCTCCGAATTTATAGGCCACCAGATCGCGTTGCTTGCTCAATTTTTCCAATACAGCATCTTTGGCCGTGTTCATGGTAATGGTCAACCCTTCAGACACGGCCTCTTTGGTAGCCTCGCTGGTCATACTGCCATAGTAAGCGGTATAAGCGGTGGTGGTATCGGTTATCAGTGGGGTGTATACTGAACCGGGGTTGTTATTGGCAAGCCTAATGAGGTGGTCGTCTGCGTAAGCGCGTAGGTTTGAATCTGACAATTTTTCGTCTTCGAAAATATCGTTCACTAATCGGGTAAGTTGTATCATGGTTAAAGGTTTTAGGGTTAGTATGTCGAAGAGTGTATTGAGGCATGAAGTTTTTCCATCCCTTTGGCAGAGCTCTTACGGCCCAATGGATATTTTTCCGTTACTACAGCAGGGCTCTGATGTCCCATTGGAAATTTTTCCACCACTACAGCAGAGCTCTGATAGCCCACTGGAAGTTTTTCCACCACCACAGCAGAGCTCTGACGACCCACTGGAAGTTTTTCCAGCGCTACAGCAGAGCCCTGATGACCCACCCCGGATATTTGGGACGCGTGCGCAGAGCGCTTGTGATGCAATGGATGTTGATAAGGTGGGGTTAGCATGGGGTTGGGGGTTAGAGCATCTTGCTTTTTGCTTCAACTTATCTGATAAAGGGCACTGCCCATTTTGCTTAGTCTTACTCTTGCTTGGCGGTTTTCCACCAACTCATCAGCAAGCATCCGCAATTCTCCTCTGGAAAGCTTCCCCAAGGGTTCAAACCCAGATTGTTTGCCTCCCCAGTTCTTTATTCTCTTTATGTTGAAGCCATACGTTGACCATTTCTGAAGAAATGACCGCAGCAGATCAAGCATCTCATCGTGTTTGCGGGTCTTGGTGTCCAACGTTTCAACAACATTAGCGGTGGCTGTAAACTCAGGCTTGGTTTGCTGCACCTCAGCCTTATATTCTTCGAGCTCCTTCTTCAGTTCTTCGATTACCTCTGAGTAATCCTCGTGTGCCTCATTTATGGCATTTTCAGCCATTTCAAACTCCAACTCTCCAACCTTGATTTTTTTCCATGGGAACAGGGGTAGAATCAGTACTACCAAACCAACACTAAGAATGAAGAACACTTGAAGTTCTTCTGGCGAGTATTCAATTGTTCCCAGTATTGACAAGCAGTAAACCACCATGGATAAGGCAATGAGTAGGGCGCCAATAATTCCCATGAAGACCTTGAATCCCAAAGGAATTCCCAACTCGTCCTGTATTTCTTGTTCTGGATTCATGAGGGGTTGGTTTTGGTTTCTAATTGAGTGTACAAGCTTCTACCTGATGGAGGTCAGAAGTTTACATTCTGCCCTAATTGGCTGAAGTATCCTGCCACTTCAGCTGCATTGAACTTTTGCTTGGTTGGAAAACCAACCTCTATTCCAATGGTGGAGAGAAGTGTCCCCTGATACCATCGGTTTGTATCAAAGTTTTTCCCTAGGTCTACCGTAAAACCGAGGTACTTATTTACACTCATCCTAAAATTTATGGCTGTCCGATAGTCAAACGCATTCGGCTCGTTGGTTGGTGCAACGCCTGCGTAATCAAATAATTGATACCGACCTATTCCTTCAACGGCTATGCTGACCTTTCTGCTTTTATCCTTGTTAATGTCATGCTCCCACTTAATCTCAATTCCAACATCGAAAGAATTTGAAGTTGTATCGTTAAACTGCTTATTCAGATAGCGCAGCATCCAAGTGAACGAGAAGCTAGAAGAAGGTTTCCTGTAGGACATATTGGTCCAAACACCAGCCTGATGAAAGTTGAGGAACTCATTGTTTGGAGACCTTAAACCTGCAGCAGATGCGATGTCCATGCTAAAACCTGAAGGACTGCTAAAGCATTGACCATAAGCCTCCATGATCTCAGCTTCTTCTGATTGAAAATGACCAATCCATCTGGTTAATGCAGCAGTAATAATACCCTCCTTTTCACTCAGGGTTGTTTTCTTATCCTCCTCGTTAAAATAACCAGACTTCAAATCTTCATTGATGTATTCAATAGCCTCGGAAAACACTTCCTCGATACTTCTGTTCCCCAGACTCTTTTCTTGGTAATATTTATCCGTTTTCTTTGGGACTTTCCTATTTCCAATGACTTTCTCAAGGTCTGAGATGATTTTGCTTTTGATGAATTCTGAAGGCAACCAATTCGGATTCGGTGTCGCAAGAGCTTTTTGCTGATTATCAAACCCTTTTACATTTGATGACAACACTGTGATGCCGTTCGTGTCCACGTCCAATTGATCTCCTAGTTCGGTTAAGAGGTGGTTCATAGCAAGCCATTTCCCCGCCTCATCAGAGCAATTGCCTTGTACGATAATGGTTCTGTATCCGATTCCAAGTTTTTCTCCAAGAGTATCTACCCCTTGAATCATATTACCAGTAGCTATTGATAAGCTACTGTTCTGAATAATGGATTGCAGCGGATTGGCGTTTACGTATTTCTGAAACGAAAGATTAGGCCGACTTCTGAGCCAATAAGGGGAGAACTCAATGGCCACCCCAGGTTTTAATCTACCGTTCTCAATTAGTCCACGCAAGTCGGAAATCACAGCTTTTGGCGAAGACGGCTTATTAACCGATGATGGCTCTACATCAATTATGTTGAAAGCTGGTGACAAAGGGGTTGTCAGTTCATCAAACGTTACGTCTTTAGGCTGTGACTGTCCGAAACTTACCGTCCCAAATGCAACCAGCACTAATGCTATCGTTATCTTCTTCATGCTATTTGGATTAATCGGTTAAGGTTACATGCACAACAAACCTGATTGCGCTTTCGCCATCCTGAAAATCTTCACTGTAGCTGTAGTTCTCTTCTGAATGGTCGTCTTTAATCATATGATTGACCAATGCCGTCTGTAAGGGACTAAGTGCATTGCGAGAAACCCGAATTGTCAAGAGAATCTCGTCTCCTGGAGACAATGGTGTTTCAATGTCCCACTCGTGAGGAGCACTATGAGACTCCTCTGTAATCCAAGCTGAGGTTCCCTTTTTTCTATATCTAACTTTAAATGCCGTTGGATGTGCGTTCCCACCAATTACAAAGCCATGGATAGTTCCTGTTGTCCTTTTAAAAGACTCTTTAATAGGTATTTGTCTTTCACTCATTGCTTAAGTTTTGTCCTGTTCGCCTACTCTATTCCGTTTTCGGCTACCCGGTTTATTGGTTGTAAGATTTGGTTCTCTTTGTTACATATCAATGACCATTAATGGTCAATTTCATTGATGGAATTCTTGCTTTTTACCTCCGCTGTGGTAAACTCGACACCCAATTTTGTTGGTACTGGCATTGTATTTTGGTTTTGGGTTTAATTTTTTCGTGTTAGGTTCGTCTTAGCGCATTATAAACAAGATGCCTGCAACTGTTACCATTGCCAATAGCAGGTAGAGCAGCTTTATAGGGCGAGGTTCTTGGCTCATTCTATCCTTATTCTGCGTATTATTTTACTAAGGTTGGATGAGCCTAGCCTATGGTGCTCTACCACCTTCTGCCAATGTGTGGGGTTGTTTCGTTTGAGCCACCGCAGCCATATCATTGGTTGGCGGTCTTCAAGGCTATGAAGGCAAGCGTGGCACACTCTACGGTTCTCTGTGGCGGCATCAAGCGCTACCATATTAGAGGTAGTGTCAGTAGTGTCCGTGCTTCCACAGAAAACACAGTTTTCATTTTCCAGCCCGAAGATGTGCTGTTTGGATTTCATGGGGTGCAGTATTCCAATTGTCTGGTTATTCATGGTTTCTGGAGGTCAATTCTTGAGCAAAGGCGCTTTAGCATCCGTCCACTCAGTAACAGACAGGATAGAAATACCCGGTGGTACTTTTTGCGGACGGATAAGTAGGTCTCTATACACCAACATTACCCGAACCTGTCTCCCATTCATTTTCTGGAGGTAGATGTCTTGGATATGCTTTGCTAAGTGAAGATCGTTGCCCGATACGTATGGTGTTTCCATAAGCAACACAGCTACCGGTTTCTTGCCCTTTTTGAAGAAGACAAAGTCAATCTCCAGATCATCAATCAGTTGTTGACCATTAAGCTGCTTCCACCCTGCGTGTGCAGGGTGGGCAGCCTGTAGTACGGTGGCTATAAGTTCCCTTTCCATAACCCTTAGTCTCCGTAGGTGTAACAGTCGTTTTCGCACGGGCCGCTGGCACTATCGCAAGGGCACTCCATGGTCACAATGTCATTGCTTTCCTTTAACCGTACCGGGCATTGATTAAGGTTGTATTGATGGTAGATCTCTGAGTCGGCCTCATCATTAGAACCAATAAAAACGTTGGCTCCAGAAGCTTCTTCCAGCCACATGGCTGCATCGGCATAGTTCCTGAAATCGACCGTATTGTTGAATGTGCCGTTATCGTTAAGCGTTCCGATACAGAAATCGTTGGAAGAACACTTAAACGCAAGTCCTCCGGTTCCATAACTTCCGGAATAGACAATCTGCTTGGTTGAGATGTGTTTGACTTTTAAAGTATCTCTCCTGAAATACACATCATGAGTACTTAAGGAATAACTGCTAATTGTTGTAAAGGTGTAGTTTGGCATATCAGTGTTTTAAAATTTGCGAGCTAAAGGAAAACTGCATTTGCTACAAAGTCCAACAAACTTTTTCCATATCTTTCAATGACTTAGAGGGCGCGTAGATGACAATTGACTTCCTTTTCAGGTTCATAAACGCCTTAGATCAAGGTGAATTACGCCACTGCAGAAAGGCCTTAAAAGCTGATAAAAACCGCAATTCCGAAAGGCAATCTCAATTGTTTGAAGTACTATGCGGCCTCAAAACATTTGACCGAAATGAGTTTCAAAAACGGGTGGAAGAGTATGGAGTATCCAGTAATCTATCGGTAGAAAAAAACAGGCTGTATGAACGGCTTATTTACCTTGTAAAAACGCTTCACTGGGAACGTGGTTCAAAAACAGACCCTAGAAAACGGGTTGAAGAAGGCCAAGTATTGATGGAGCTTGCTCTTTATGAAGAAGCAAAAGAAAAAGTGCTGAAAGGCCTTACTCAGGCTATTGCTACCGAAGAGCTTCTGATAGAAGTGTCATTGCGCGAATTACTTCGTAAGATCTTGAAGAACCTTCCGCGTACCAAACAGAACGATAAACTGATAACATCTAATGAATACCAACTACAAACCGCGGCCAGCAAACTACAAAGGGTTATCTCTTACACTCAGATAAACGACAGAATATATGACTACCACCGTAAGTTCAGGGTAAGCGATGCGGAAGGAGTAAAGCAAGGGATTCAGGAGTTGATGAAGCGCCCCGAAATGCAAAGTCTTGATCATGCGGATTCGCTACCTTCTCAGATTCGATTTTTGTATGCCACAAGTTTGGCGCAGCTTTCTGAAATGAATTACCAGGATGCGCTCGAGTCAAAAAAGAAGCTTGTAAAACTTTGGGAGTCGAATCCTGATAGAATTGAGATTCTTCCGGCCCAATACCGGTCTGCCATCTCAAATTTACTGGGCGTAATGGCCGTTGCCGGGCAACTGGATGGGGCACTTGATTACCTTAAACGAATGGAGAGCATTCTCCCTCGCGGTCGAAGGGATGAGATAGCGCAGTTCTGCGATGTAGAGTTACAGTACTTCCTTTACTTCATTAATACCGGACAACCGGATATGGCACTTAAACGGGAAACAATAATCTTGGATGGGATTAAACGATATGGCAAACAACTTCCTATCAGAAGGCATCTAACATTCCTGTATAATCTAGGTGTAACACACCTTATATGTGACAATTATGGCAGGGCACTGCGCCTGTTTGACCGCATCAGACAACTTGGAAAACTGGATGCCCGTCAGGATATACAAGGAGTATCTCGTCTTCTCCGTTTACTTCTACTTTGCGAACAGGACTTTGGGACTTTTGCACACTATCTGCGCAACAGCCAAACGTTTTTTTCCGTCCAAGACCGACATTATCGACTTGAAAACATCGTTTACCGTTGGCTCGAAAATCACCATAATCTCAACGGTACAGGTGAGCAAAAAATGTCCTTCCGGTTGCTTGCCAAACAGCTGGATCCATTGGTAAAGCAAAAGACATTGGGTGCGGAAGAAATGAGCTTTTGGGCCGAAGCAAGAGCCCAAAACACATCTGTCAGAAAGATGTATGAACAATCTCTTAACCCAGAAACCGGAGGTTGACCCTACGGCCAAATACCAAGATTGGCGTAACTGACCGCCACTTTATCAATGGCCTCAACAAACGCTGCAGTTCTAAGGTCTTCAATGCCTTTTGTGTTCACCATTCGGTTGCGAATGTTGTCGTATGCGTTAATCATGGTTTCTTCCAAACCTGAGTAAACAAGGTCTTTTTCGCTTGCTCCGCGATTGATAAGGTTGACCGATTCTTCAGAAACCTTTGTTCCGCTTGCACCTTCAATGGCATTGAGAATGTTGTGATTCATGGTTGCGCGGTAACGCTTCTCCATTCTTCCAAAACGTACGTGAGAAAGGTTTTTCAACCACTCGAAGTATGACACGCTAACACCTCCTGCGTTGATGAAAATATCTGGAATAAGAATTACGCCTTTCTTCAAGAGGACCTGCTCTGCCTCGGGTGTTACCGGTCCGTTAGCAGCCTCAGCAAGTATCTTACACTTAATGTTGGCAACGTTATCGCTGTTCACTTGATTTTCAAGCGCTGCTGGGATGAGAATATCGCACTCAACTTCCAGTGCGGCTCCAGGCCCACCGATGTCTTTTGCCCCAGAGAATCCAAGAATTCCATTGCTGCTCTTCTTGTATTCGAACAACTCATCAGGGTCAATTCCATCTTCATTATAGATGGAACCGTCCCACTCAGAAACGGCAATGATCTTTGCACCGCCCTCGTGGAAGAACTTGGCCGCCCAGTAACCCACATTACCCATACCTTGAATGGCTACCTTCTTGCCTTCCAAACCAACTTCCAAGCCGAGTTTGTTCATGTCTTCCTTGTAGCTACATGCATGACGCGTTCCGTAGAAAACCCCAAGACCTGTGGCTTCTGCCCTACCGTCAATTCCCCCATGGGAAAGTGGTTTACCTGTTACGCATGCAATGGCGTTGAGATCTGTTGGATAGAACGTTGCATAGGTATCTGCCATCCAGGCCATTTCTCTGGCCCCACTCCCATAATCGGGTGCGGGAACATCAATTCCAGGACCAATAAAGTTCTTCTTTACAAGTTCGGTTGTGTAACGTCTTGTGATGCGCTCAAGCATGGCCGGACTGGTCAACCTTGGACTGACCTTAATACCTCCTTTTGCGCCTCCAAAAGGCACATCAACCAGCGCACACTTGTAGGTCATGAGAGCAGCTAGCGCCATCACCTCATCTTGATTAACGTGGAAACTGAACCTTATACCACCTTTGGTTGGCTGTCTGTGATGACTATGTTCTACGCGATATGCTTCAATTACTTCAATCTTCCCATCATCATTCTTAACAGGGAACCGCATTCTATAAACGCTGTTGCAATACTTGATCTGTTCCAATAATGTATGGTCATGCTCTAAGAACTGTACTGCATGATCAAAGTACTTGAGTACGTCTCCAAAAAAACTATGCTCTCGTTTCTCGGTGAGCTTTACGGTTGTTCGTGTTCTCCTTTTTGCCATTGTTTCCTTTCATGATTGGTAACGCATCAAAGGTTGAAATTTATTTGAATCGGCAAATTGATTTTGCGTATAAATACAGATGGGAGTTAAAGAGTTTTTCAAAATGAAACGGCTCAAGCTACATTAGCCTGAGCCGCAATCAAACATTGAAAATCATCTACAGTTTAGAACTGCACCGTTAATTGCAATTGCGTTGTACGAGGTGCATTCACTTTCAATGGACGAAGAGCATAGACACGGTTTGCAACGTTCTTCATTACCACTGCAACCTTAATATTTTGGGTCAGCTCTGCGCTGGCTCTAAGGTCAAACACATGGTCTCCCTTATTATTTTCTTCTCTGAACGGAACAGCACCCCAACCTAATACCGGGTCTAGTTCATAGAATTTCCAGTCAACACTTCGCATATGACTATAGTATCGATAAGTGGCACCCACCGAAACCTTGTGCTTCTTTTTAACGGTGAACACTAGCTCAATATCCGCATTGACCAAATGCTCGAATCGATATTTCAGCACCGGATTTTTGCGATAGGCGGCAGTGTCTTCAGCTGTAGTGTTTGAGTACAGCAATGATGTGGTGGAGGTTTGTGTCAGTTCTTGCCCTGCGCTATCAACGGCATAAACATAATCCGGGTCAAGAGACTCTGGCCTTGCGTAGGTGTAGCCAACCAACACGTTCATTCCAAACCAATCTGTAAACTGTCCGTTACCCATCAATGAAGCATCTACACCGTACACTCTGGCATCTCCGGTGTTCTGACTCATAAACGCCAGACCCAAGAAGGAATTACCTGGATCAAATTCACCTGCATTGAACTCGACAAAATTGGTGTAGTGCTGATAAAACCCAGCCACATCTAAATACCCTAGGAATTTGCCAATCTTAATTCCTTGACGTAGTCCTAACTCTCCTGCCCAGCTTCGCTCAGGTTTAATTCCAGGGTTTGGCACAATGGGTAAACCACCGACATTAGTATAAATGTAACGTTCAGCTATACTCGGAAATCTGAACCCCTCTCCGAAAGATGCCCTTAAGTATCCCTCTTTCCAAAGTTTAGTATTTGCACCGATTCTGAACACAGGTCTGATAATTGTGTCATTACCGTTTACAGAGAAATACTCAAACCGAGCACCTCCGTTCACTGTTAAACGGTTCCAAAACTTCTTATCCAGCTGCACGTATAGAGCTGCATTGGTGAAATTATTTTTACCATCACCCCTCTCATTACCTGCATAGAGCTCCGCCTCAGAAAACGAGTATTGCCCCATAACCCCTGTCGTGATGGTAAAATCCTTGATATTGGCAAATCTGTGTGCATACTGATATTCACCGAAGAAGACATAATTCAAGTTACCCTGATTGTTATCGTTATCATTGTTCTGATGAAACACACGACCTCGAAATGTATGTCTTGAGCCACCCTCACCAGAATAAGTAATGAAAGGGTCGATGTTATAAGTTGTTTGTTTTGTGAGCGTTATGCTACCAGTAAATGGCCTGAACAAACCATAACTACTATTGAGCCAAAGCAGTGAACCCGCGCTCCTTGAATACATGAAGTTACCATTTAGTCCAAAGGCCAGGCCAGGAATTTTCGCTGAACGTTTTCTAAGATTGAAATTCACCCGGAAACGGTTTTGAAATTCCTTTCTGGGACTGTGCCACTCGGACACCGCTCCAGTTGAATCTCGAGTGTCTATGACAGCGGGGCTTCGATTAATCAGCGTATCTGCTGGTTCAAACCCAACATAACCGTTGTCCAATAACACATTACCGCCAATTACCAAGTCCCAAAGCTTATTGATTTTTCTTGAGTGAAAGAAGTTCAAACCTGAGAAGACTGGAATATCCTCCTTGTCCCACCAACGGGCATCTTCTTGCCCTGGAGGACTGTACACCCCAGTAAATAGATTGATCTTCGTCTTGGGTTTATCTTTTGGGTAAGCCGTTCGAATGTTGATGATTCCATTCAAGGCGGCCGAACCATACAGAACAGATGAAGCCCCCTTGATTACCTCTATTTGCTCCAAGTTTTCAACCGGGATGAAACCCCAACTCGGACGGCCAGCATCTCCTGTAAGGATTGGAAGGTCATCGACCAACATCATTACTCTTGCTCCTGCTCCGAAACTGTAACCGCTGCCTCCTCGCATTTGTGGCTCAGAATCAACAATGGTCAAACCAGGTGTTTGCTCAATCGCATCTTCAGCAGTTGTGGCAGCTCTGTTTTCAACAAGATCAGGCTTAATTACTGCTACAGACACAGTCAGATCCTCGACCTTCTGTTCAAACTTACCTGCGGAAACCACAACCATTTCCAATTGCTCAGACTCCATTCCAAGATCAATATTGACCGTTGTGGTTTCTCCCTTTTTCACAGAAACAGGAACTGTTTGCGTTTCGTAACCGATAGAAGTGATGACAATCTTCTGATCGCCTACAGGAAGAATGAGTGTAAAGTTTCCATCAAAGTCTGTTGCTGCGCCTCGTCCTTTGTCAGACTCAAGCACAACACTGGCACCAATAATGGTCTCGCCAGATTCCTTGTCTTTAATTGTTCCTTTTACCGTTCCAGTATCCTGAGCTACCGAAAACAACACTAAAAATGATAAAATAGAGGTGGTAAATATTCTTTTCATGAGGGAGTGTTTGGCCGTTTGGCTCTATTTTTGGACGTGGCGAATATATCAATATTTGAAAAGTCTAAGTTTGATGAAGAAGACAGAATGGAACAGACAAGGTATTTGATAGCGTTGAGTATGATTCCAGGCATTGGCGATGCACGCATCAAAAAGCTTGTGGCCTACTGTGGTGGAGCCAAGGAGGTCTTTTCTCAACGGAAACAATTTCTGGAGAAGATTCCGAACATCGGAAGTAAAATAGCGGCTTCGGTTTCTTCAAGAGATGTACTGGACCGAGCCGAGCGGGAATTACAATTTGCCGAAAAACATGGGGTTTCGGTGATATCGTTCTTAGATAACGAATATCCTTCGCGGTTAAAGCACTGTACGGATTCTCCTGTGGTGCTGTACAAAAAGGGAAATGGTTCTATCAATCCAGCACGGTCTGTAGCCGTGGTTGGCACCCGAAATGCCACGCGAGAAGGAAGGGAAACAACGGAGAAATTGGTGGAAGAACTGGCAAAATCTGGTGTAACCATTGTAAGCGGTTTAGCCTACGGAATCGACATTACAGCCCACAAAGCTTCACTCAAATTTAACACACCGACCATCGGTTGTTTGGCTCACGGATTGGACCGAATCTATCCGCAAGTGCACTCAAGTACCGCAGAAAAGATGCTGGAAAGCGGAGCGTTGATCACCGACTTTCCGATTGGCACAAATCCTGACCAAGAGAACTTTCCGAAGCGGAACAGAATTGTGGCTGGCATGGCAGATGCAACCATTGTGGTAGAAGCTGCGGCAAAAGGTGGCGCGCTCATAACTGCTGAATTGGCCAATGGCTACAACCGTGATGTTTTTGCAATTCCTGGTAGGGTTTCGGATCAATATTCAGAAGGCTGCAACAACCTAATTAAATACTTGAAAGCATCATTGATAACCAATGGAGCTGATGTTCTGCGTTCCATGAACTGGGATTCAGCAGAACCAACAAAAAGGCAACCTCAAACCAAGCTGTTGGTTGATCTGACCGATGAACAGGAAAAGGTCGTTTCCGTGCTTCGCGAACAGAACCACACAATAGATCGACTTACCGTTTTGTCAGAATTGCCAATGAATAAAGTGGCAAGCATTCTTTTGGAATTGGAATTTGAAGGCATTGTGAGCAACCTTCCAGGAAAGGTTTACAAACTCAATTAGCCAACAATTCAATCGCCTCTTCAATGGTCTTATCCTTCTGATTGATGATTGGATAGAAACCATCACCATTCCATTGGCTACGGGCAATCAAGGCTTTGAGGTTGTTCATCAACTCAGCTTCTTTGCTGAATTCAGAAGTGACCTTAACATCATTTGCTTTCGCGAATTCCAAGAGTTTCAGAAAGTCGTTTTGAGAAAGCTTGAACTTGGCATCAAACTCCAAAGCATCATCAAATCGGTCTAACAGGTCACGATTCTGAGATGCGAAATCCAGCGCAAATTCTCTCAGCACACCGCTACGCAAAAGCTCTGTATGAAACTTAGTTAGAGGTGTTGTATCCAACGGAACGAAAACATCTGGAACAATTCCACCGCCACCATAAACCACCTTTCCGCCTGGTGTAACGAACTTCTCGGATTCATCTACACTGATGCTATCGGCTTCGTACAGCTCACCGCTTTCTACACGGTGAATGAAATCTCCATAATAATCATCTTCCTCGCCATACGGCCGCTGAATACACCTTCCCGTTGGCGTGTAGTATCTGGCAATAGTCAGGCGAACGGCTGAACCATCGGCAAGCTGTACCTGTTCCTGAACCAATCCCTTTCCGAAAGTTCTTCTGCCAATGATAGTCCCACGGTCGTTGTCTTGCACCGCGCCCGACACAATCTCTGATGCTGAAGCTGAACCTTCATCGACCAGAATCACCAGCTTGCCTTTCTCGAATTTTCCTCTTCCTGTTGAATAGGCACTTTCTTTAGGACGGGCTCGACCTTCCGTGTAAACAATCAGCTTACCTTCTTTCAAGAACTCATCAGAGATATCGATGGCAGCTGTCAAGTAACCGCCCGGGTTTCCTCTCAAGTCAAGAATCAAGGATTCCATTCCTGATTCCTTCAGTTCATCCAGTTTCTCCGCAAATTCATCATATGTAGTGGCCGCAAACCGACTGATCTTGATGTACCCGATCTTGTCATTCACCATGTAACCAGCATCAACACTGTAGATCGGAATCTTGTCTCGCTTGATATTGAACGTGAGCAACTCAGGCTCTCCACGCCTGAAAATGCCAACCTTCACCTTCGTTCCACGCTTTCCGCGAAGCATCGAAATCACGTCCTTATTGGTTGTCCCTGTACCGGCAACCGTGCTGTCTTCAATGGAAACGATTCTATCCCCAGAGCGGATTCCCAGTTTCTCTGATGGTCCGCCATTGATCGGGGCAACAACTACAATGGTGTCATTAATAATATTGAATTCGACTCCAATTCCATCGAAGTTGCCTTCTAGCGGTTCATTGGTGGCTTCAAGATCTTTGGCTGGGATGTAAGATGAGTGTGGATCCAACTGATCTAACATATTAATGATGGTAGATTCGGTCAGTCCATCCATGTCAACCGTATCCACGTACTCTTCCATCACATAGTTCAGCAGTTTGCTGATCTTTTTGGAATTGCCAGTAGAGCCATCTGAAACTGTACCTGGAATGTATCCAACGCCAAGAATTGACCCCAAATAGATTCCACCAGCCAAAACACAGGCCAGAACAATTGGGTAATAAATAAAAAGCTTCAGACGGTTATCACTCATCTATCGTCACATCATCAATCTGCGTTACTTCAACGCCAGCTTCCTTCAAAAATTCCACACCACTCATGTCTTTATAACCATTTATGAAAACCACCCGCTTAATACCAGCTTGATGTACGAGTTTGCTGCAATCCTTACACGGTGATAGCGTTACATACAACGTAGAATTCTTGGCACTGTTCGTAGAACGTGCAACTTTCATAATGGCATTAGCCTCAGCGTGGAGGACGTACCAATGTGTTTCGCCCTGTTCATTCTCACAACAGTTGTCAAACCCCGAAGGTGTTCCATTATAACCATCAGCAATAATCTGACCATCTCTAACAATGAGCGCTCCTACTTGCCTTCTATCACAATGCGAAAGTTTGGCCCATTCAAGCGCCATCCGCAAGTACGCACGGTCGTAACGCAATTGCTTTTTGGGGTCATCGTATTTAATAAAGCCTTCGTTCATAAGGTTTGCGAAGCTAAGCATGTTGAACAAAAAAACCCCGACACTTTCGTATCGGGGTTTCAGTACCGAAGGCCGTGTCTCCCACGGTCAAATCATGTTTTAATTTTGTTCTTAAACAATTGACAGAAACTTCTTTTAAGAAGCATTTTTGACACGGTCATTTTGTGAATTTCGTAGCTGTTTCAGCTATTTGTAAAAGGTGTTTCTTGTCCAATTCTATTGATTCATCCAATAGCTCATTGAATTTTGAACCAATATGAAGTCTATCTAAAATCCTCAAAAGAAACACCCTGTCCGTTTTCTGCATGGCAGACATTAACACGGTCTGTTCTAAGATAAACGACTTTCCCTCAATGCCAATTATACCACTGTTCATTAGCGCGTCCAACGCTTCCAGCTTTTCATCGTCAGTCATTGCTCAACATCTTCTTTACCATTTTCATATCAAGCTCCAAGGCCGACAATCTATCAAGAACTTCCTGCGACACTTGCGCGGTTTCAGCCTTTGGGCTTGCTAAACTATTGTATTGGGGCTTTTCTCCTTCAACGGTGTTTGGTTTCGAATCGGTTAGCATCATTGAACCATCACCTTCAAGAAGCCAGCTACGCGAAAGGCCGTACTTCATTTGCAACTTAGTTGCCAACTTTCTTGATACATCACCACTTTTACGGGATTCAGCAGCGTATATTCCTGACTGCGTGTAACCTCCAACGGTGTCTGCAACCTCTTGCTGGGTCAAGCCCACGGATTCCCTCCACATTCTCAACCTCTCTCTTGAAGTTCCAGAACGTTGTTTCTGCAACTCACGTTTTCTAACCGTCTCTTCGGTTGGAAACATCTCTCCAACCCCTGTTAAAAGCCAATCAGCGGACGTATTAAATGCCTTTTCCATAAGTTTTGCGGTTTTAGCGGTTAACGGCCTTTTGTCGTTTTCCAACTCACTTAGATAAGTTTGGTGTGATATTCCGCAAGCACTAACGAACTCATCTTGATTCAGGTCTAATTGAGTTCGTAGATCACTGATTCTATCTCCAGTTGTAGTCATTATTTAATGTTTAATTCTTACGCACAAAAATATACTTAAATAAATATAACGACAAAATGTATTTTTCAGAAAAACGAAAAAACCCCGACACTTTCGTATCGGGGTTTCAGTACCGAAGGCCGGGGTCGAACCGGCACTCCTTGCGGAACACGAGTTTGAGTCGTGCGCGTCTACCAATTCCGCCACTTCGGCTTGTAAACGGGGCTGCGAATTTAGACGTTTTTCACTTACAAAAAAGCACTTTTGTCTAGTGATCTGATTTTCCTTCGGAAATAGCAGAGCTTTTTCTTACTTTCGTGCCCCCTAAAAAACGAGGAGTCAGCACCATGGCATTCAACGTAAAACTGTTTACTGGAGACGCAACCAGATACCTTTCTGAGAAGATTGCTTCTCATTACGAGGAAGGTAGAAAGTTGAATAACCAGACCACGCTGCGTTTCAAGGATGGTGAATTTGAGCCTTGTTTTGAGGAATCTATCCGTGGCGATGATGTGTTCATCATTCAATCTACGTTCCCACCAGGAGATAATTTGCTTGAATTGCTTTTGATGATCGATGCTGCAAAGCGTGCATCTGCAAAAAGAATTGTAGCAGTTATTCCATATTTCGGTTGGGCGCGACAGGATAGAAAAGTAAAACCTCGCGTTCCGATAGGCGCCAAGTTGATGGCTGACCTTTTGGAAGCTGCTGGTGTTACTCGTATCATGACCATGGATCTTCACGCAGATCAGATTCAAGGTTTCTTTGATGTTCCGGTGGATCACCTTTACGGTTCTTACTTATTCGTTGACCACTTGAAAAAGTCAATGGACGTGGACAACTTGGTAATGGCTACGCCAGATGTTGGTGGAACCAGAAGAGCAAACGCTTATGCCAAGGCTTTGAACGTTGACCTTGCCATTTGCTACAAGCAGCGTAAGGTTGCCAACCAGGTGGCTGACATGACCGTCATCGGTGATGTAGAAGGAAAAGATGTGGTGCTTGTTGATGATATTATTGACACGGGCGGCACGCTTTGCAAAGCAGCAGAAATGATGTTGGATCATGGTGCTAAAAGCGTTCGCGCTTGTATTACACACCCACTACTTTCTGGAAACGCACACGAGAATATTACCAACTCAAACTTGGCAGAGTTGGTTACTACAGACACAATTCCTCTAAAGCAGGAAAACGATAAGATCACGGTGCTTTCGGTAGCGCCACTTTTTGCTGATGTCATCAGAAAGGCTCACAATTACGAGTCCATCAGCACCAAATTCATTTTCTAAATCAATAATTAACCAAATCAATTAAACAATGGAATCGATCTCAATCAAAGGATCAAAAAGGAAGTCCCTTGGGAAAGCCGATGCAAAAGCTCTTCGTAACGAAGGCTTGGTTCCATGCATCATCTACGGGGGAAAAGAGGAAATTCATGTTCAGATCGATGAGCGTGAGTTCAATCAGCTGATTTACACACCAAATCAGTACATCGTTAATGTAGACGTGGATGGTGACACCTACGCTACTATTCTGAAAGACATTCAGTATCACCCGTTGAGTGACCGTATCGTTCACGTTGACTTTCAGGAGTTGACTGGCCGTCCGGTAAAAACTACGCTTCCAATTCTTACCGTTGGACAAGCACGTGGTGTATTGAACGGTGGTCGTCTTCGTAAAGTAAGAAGAGACGTGAAAGTTCAAGGTCTTCCAGAAGAAATGCCAAGTTTCATTGAACTTGACATCACTAACCTTCGAATCGGTAAAGCAATCAAGATCGGTGAGCTGAACGTTCCTGGTGTTGAATTCCTTGCTGACCCAAATCAGATCGTGGTTGCCGTACGTATGAAGCGTGGTGCCATGGTTGACGATGAGGATGAAGAAGAAGGTGCTGAAGGCGAAGAAGGTGCTGAGGCATCTGCCGAAGGTGGCGAAGCTCCAGCAGCAGAAGCAGCCGCTGAATAAGCATGAAGTACCTGATTGTTGGGTTGGGTAACATTGGCAGCGAGTATGCCGAAACCCGTCACAACATAGGATTTAAGATAGTGGACGCCTTTGCCGAGGCGTCCACTTCTGTTTTTAAGTCAGGCCGTTTTGGTGATATATGTGAGGTGAAATTCAAAGGAAGAACCTTCGTATTGCTAAAACCGAACACCTACATGAACCTGAGCGGAAAGGCCGTTCAGTATTGGATGTCGGAAACAAAAGTTCCAATAGACAAACTCCTGATTATAACAGATGATATTGCCCTGTCAACAGGCACTATACGCATTCGCGCGAAAGGAAGTGATGGCGGCCACAACGGGCTGAAAAGCATCAATCAAGTTCTAGGTCGACAGGATTATCCGCGCTTACGTTTCGGTGTGGGAAACGATTTCGGTAAAGGCCAGCAAGTAGATTATGTTCTTGGCGAATGGACTTCCGAAGACCTCGAGATCATCAAACCGAAAATTGAAAAGTCGGTGGAGGCCATCAAAGCCTTTGGAACCATGGAATTGCGGTTCGTGATGAACCAGTTTAATGGTTGACAAAAGCAGCTTTAATCACCTGCTGCCTATTCTCTGAACTTAACCGAAACAAATAGACTCCGGAGTTCAAATGATTCAGAGACAACCGATTTGTTGTGGGTGTTTCTTGGCTACAAATTCTACCAGAAACATCTAAAACCTCTACTAGAACCCCAGTTTCAAAGAGTCTTAACTCTGTTCCAATGAGAGTTCCCAAGTCCATCGAGCTCATTTCTTGTTCTACACTCAATAATGACTCCCAAACCAGCGGAGTCATGAATGATCCCTTCGGAGAACCATTCAATGAATCATAGGTTCCTGCAATCATTCCGCCTAGCTCTGTTTCCCCAAAATGTTTGAACGAGGTAGCGACATCTTTTATGTCGGCATATCCTATCATTCTAGACAAACCAACGTGTTCTTCAATTTCGAATAAGGACGCAGTTTTCAATCCAAACCGATTGTAGTTTCCCCCAAGAAGAACTCCTTTATTTGTTCTTTCAACAATAGAAATCGGTTCAAAATCTCCAACAAATGTCTTGATTACGGTGAGCACTCCATTATACTTCATAAGCTTGGTTTCTAGAAGCTCACCTTGCATATTGAGAATCCTGACAAGCAAAAAGGCCACACCATTTTCATCTACAAGACCAGAAACAACCTCAGAATTAGCATTTGGCTCATTTGGTAATTCAATTTCAATCCAAGATTCATTTTCAAGATCAACCAGCATGGCTTTAGGCGTCATGGTGTAATCACCAGTTGGCTGAATATCCAATCCCGACAAAAGCAGGTTCCTGTTAGTTTCTTGAGAATGGTTCAAATAGAATGGAGACTCAATTGGGATTGAGAACAACATGGCAGTAGGCAAGCTCTCTTCTGGATAAATGTCATAAACGTCTAGCTGAACAGCGCCTTGCTCAAAGTGGTTGAATACTCCTGTAATCCTAGCGCCCTCGTTCCATGGATGTTGTGAAGAGGCATAGCTAACATATCTCGGGTCAAAACGACCGTATTCAATCCCTTCAGGCGAAAACAACCAATTCATACCATAATAATCATTGTCGAACCAACCGTTAACTGGGTCAGCCCAACCCACGCTGCCTGCGCACATACTAACAGGATAAAATGGCGGGGCCGTTCTGTGATTGAGACCAGCAAAAATTATCATTCCTGATGCCGCGAAGCCGTACTGATACTGGTGTTGCCTCAAAGCATAATTTCCAATTGTATCAAGCCGTTCTGCAAACTGTAGGGTGTCTGCATACATGAAGCTACCGACATTGTCAACTGAAGACAAGTAAGCCTTAGTTGCCGCCAAGTTGGTATTGTCAACCGTCAATAACTCAACCGTTCCTGATGAAGGTTTTCTAAATGGCGATCCATTTTGAATGAATCCTCGCTGCAGTATTGTCTGCGAAGTGGCAACTGAACTCAAGCCAATCAGAAGAATCGTAATAATCTGTTTCATGCTGAATAATTTCCACCAAAGTGAAAAAATTCAACAAAGCGAATCAAACAAACTTGAACCCAGAAATTACAAGTCTAAAGAGTTACCCGATTCCTTCCAACACCTTCTTCATTCCAACTTTCTCTTCCACTATTTGAGAGAGTTTTTCGATTGGAACACGCTCTTGCGACATGGAATCTCTTTCGCGGAGCGTAACAGCATTATCTTCTAAGGTATCGTGATCCACGGTAATACAATATGGAGTTCCAATAGCATCTTGTCTACGGTAGCGCTTACCAATGCTGTCCTTCTCCTCATATATAATGTTGTGGTCGAAACGCAGTTGGTTGAAAATCTCCATGGCTTTTTCTGGCAATCCATCTTTCTTAACCAACGGTAGAATAGCCAATTTAACTGGCGCCAAGAATGGAGGCAATTTCAAAACAGTACGAGATTTTCCATCGCCTAAGTCTTCATCTAAATAAGAAGCTGAAAGAACCGCCAAAACAGTTCTGTCCAAACCGATGGACGTTTCAACTACATAAGGAACATAACTCTTGTTTTCTTCAGGGTCAAAGTACTGAAGTTTTTTACCCGAATACTTTTCGTGCTGGCTTAGGTCGAAATCGGTACGAGAGTGAATTCCTTCCAATTCTTTGAATCCGAATGGGAAATCGAACTCGATATCGAAAGCTGCATTGGCGTAATGCGCCAGTTTATCATGCGCGTGGAAACGGTATTTATCATCGCCCAATCCCATTGCCTTGTGCCAAGCCAATCGCTTTTCCTTCCAGGTCTCAAACCAATCCAACTCCGTTCCTGGCTTCACGAAATATTGCATTTCCATCTGTTCAAATTCGCGCATACGGAAAATGAACTGACGTGCCACGATCTCATTTCGGAATGCCTTTCCTGTCTGTGCAATTCCAAATGGGATTTTCATTCTTCCCGTTTTCTGCACGTTCAGGTAGTTCACGAAAATTCCCTGAGCAGTTTCTGGCCGTAGGTAAACCGTGCTGGCACCATCAGCCATTGCTCCCATTTCGGTAGCGAACATTAGATTGAACTGGCGCACTTCAGTCCAGTTCTTAGAACCCGAAAGCGGACAAGCAATCTCAAGATCAATGATGATCTGACGAACTTCTGCTAGGTCATCATTTTCCAACGCCTCCACAAATCGTCTTTGAATTTCTTCCTTCTTCTTCTGGTTGCGCAGCACATTCGGATTTGTTGCCATGAACTGGTCTTCATCGAATGCCTCACCAAAACGCTTGGCTGCTTTCACCACTTCCTTCAGAATTTTCTGATCGATCTTGGCCATGTAATCCTCAATCAACACATCCGCACGGTAACGCTTCTTGCTATCCTTATTATCAATGAGTGGATCATTAAATGCATCTACGTGACCAGAAGCTTTCCAAGTGGTTGGATGCATGAAAATGGCAGCATCCAACCCAACAATATTCTCGTTCAGTTGCACCATCGATTTCCACCAGTAATCACGGATATTCTTCTTCAGCTCCACGCCCATCTGCGCATAATCATACGCTGCACTGAGGCCGTCATAAATCTCACTACTCTGAAAAATGAAACCGTACTCCTTTGAGTGGGCAATGATGTTCTTAAAAAGATCTTCGTTGTTCATGCTAAAACGCTGTTGTTGGAATGCCTTATTTTGATGGCGGCAAAGCTAGGAAAATTGAGTTCGAAGAATGAACTCATGCAAATCACAATCCATGAGAAAACTAAGTGAAGAATTCATGAATGACCTGTTGCATGGCAGCCTCAAAGAGTTGTTGCAATACATACAACGGGACAACACGCTGGATCTTCAAATTAGAAATGGCTACATCAACGTCTACTATCGTGGTGGAAATATTCTAAAGGTAACCGAAGGAAAGCGAGCACACTCGTTTTGGTTCGATTTCAAATATGTTAGTGCCGAATCTCTTAAAGACAAAATCAAAGCCTCTAAAAAAGACCGCAATTGGAAAACCTACTTTTCTCTCGCAAAAGAGGTTATGAACGAATATTTCAGCGTTCATAAAAAAACAGAGAGATTCATTCAACATGAAATGGTCACTTCTCCCTTATGGTCCGATAGGGTACTGACAGACATCGAATACCAAAAGGGAAGTCGTGCCAGATTCGACCTTCTAGGAATAAAAATTGGAAACGATGTTTCGCAACTTTCTCTGATTGAACTGAAGCACGGTTATTCTTCTCTTCGAACTATTGAAAAGGATGGAAAAGAAACATCGGGTCTTTGTAAGCATCTAAAAGACGTCATCGCAGAAATTCAATCTGAGAAAGATATTCGAGCAGAGATTGAACAGGCGAAATACCTGATTCATCAGAAGAAAAGGTTAGGCTTACAGTCATTCCAACAATTGCAAATACCTGAGAATATTGCTGACGAACGAATTGAGGTTGTGTTCGCCTTAGCCGATTACCAAAGTAAACCAGGCGCCAATTTTTCGACAAATCTGAAACGTGAGGTTGAGAAGATCAATCACATCTTGATACCTGACCAAATTCAGATAGACCTGAAAGTTGTGTTTTTAAAAACTGAGACCGCTTTTGGGAAGACAAGAATCAATGC
This sequence comes from uncultured Chryseobacterium sp., assembly GCA_964457245.1. Classification (GTDB taxonomy): domain Bacteria; phylum Bacteroidota; class Bacteroidia; order UBA10329; family UBA10329; genus UBA10329. Next base: position 50,838 of record CAYWET010000010.1, read on the forward strand.
CGTCTCTGAAATCGTTGATTATCTGAAATTCGAGAATGAAATGACACAATTCTATAGCTGAGATGAAATTCAAAATCCATCGTGGTACGCAAGAGATAGGTGGCTCGTGTGTGGAAGTTTGGACAGACACCACACGCATTGTGGTTGACATAGGAATGCCGCTGGTTGCCAAGGACGGTGGCGAGTTCAATTTCAATCAGCACCAGAACGCATCGGTAGATGACTTGATCAAACAACAGGTTCTTCCAAAAATCGATGGCCTTTATCCGAATTCGGAAAAGAAGGTTGACGGCATTCTCATTTCGCATTATCATCAGGATCATCACGGGTTTTTGCAGTTTGCCGACTCGTCAATTCCAGTTCATACGGGTGCGGCCACAAAGACAATCCTAGATTTTAGCGAGTGGTTCTTCAAAGCGGACCGTCTGCCAAACAGGTTGCAAACATTTGAGAACAATCAGCAGACGACAATCGGGGATATTTCATTCACACCATATATAATGGACCATTCTGCATTCGATGCTTACGGGTTCTTGATTGAAACAAATGGCAAACGTTTGTTTTATTCTGGCGATTTCCGAGCGCACGGAAGAAAGGAGAAAACCTTTTATTGGTTCTTGAAGAATGCCCCAAAAAACGTTGACTTTCTATTAATGGAAGGAACAACAATTGGGCGGAAGGAAACGAATTTTCCGTCAGAAATCGAGTTGGAAAAAGAATTTCAGCAGGTCTTTTCTACCACGGTTGGAATCAACCTTATAACAACTTCAGCACAGAATGTTGACCGGCTTACAACCATTTACAAGGCCTGTTTGCGTTGCAACAAGACAATGGTCGTGGATGTTTACACCGCCATGGTGATGAAAGAAGTGGCAAAACACAATCCGAAGCTTCCGCACATTTCAAATTCGTTTCCATCCATAAAAGTGATGTACCCGCTTGGGCTGAGTAACATGATTGCCAACAAACTTGGCGACAAGTATCTTTTTCAATTCAAAAATAGCCGAATCAGCAGGCAAGAAATTTCAGAGCAACAGGGTGATGTGGTCTTTCTTCTGCGCCCATCAATGAGAAGGGACCTTGAACATATTCCTAATCTGAAAGCTGGCAGCTACATCTACTCCATGTGGAGCGGTTACTTACAAAAACCAGATGTCAAAAAGTTCAAAGAATCTCTGGAAAGCCGTGGATTCTCCTTCCACCAAATTCACACAAGTGGTCATGCCGATGTAAAGACCCTAAAACAAATGGTTGGAGCAGTTGAACCCAAAAATCTCGTTCCGATTCACACTTTTGACGGGGATGATTACCAAACCATCTTCAAGGAAACAAACGTCTTTCGAGCAAAAGATGGAGACGAAATTGAAGTAATTTAACCCCATCTTTTAGAAACAATGGAAGAACCGAAAGACCCAGTTTCCAGCAAGGAGCAAGCAGATAAAGAACAAGACCAGAAGGTCAGCATGGGAGTGCTTAGAATTCTCGCTTGGCTACGTGATTTTGCGCGCAGCACTATGAATCTGCAAGCCGAAAGTGACCAAGAAGGCACAATCGAAACCATCAAAAAAGACATGGTTTTCCGTGGCCATGTGGTTTGGGTTCTAATCTGCTCAATCTTCATTGCGAGCATCGGACTGAATTTGAATAGTACAGCTGTCATTATCGGAGCCATGCTTATCTCCCCGCTTATGGGTCCGATCTTGGCCATTGGCCTTTCAGTTGGAACCAACGATTGGGACACCCTCAAACGTGCGCTTAAAAACTTTGGTGTAATGGTGGTGCTAGCGTTGCTGACATCAACCATTTACTTTTTCATCACGCCTTTACAAGAAGCGCAACCAGAATTACTTGCCAGAACCAAACCCACATTTCTTGATGCTTTGATTGCCATTTTCGGTGGGTTAGCAGGAATAATCGGTGTTTCGAGAAGGAACAGAGGAAATGTAATTCCAGGTGTTGCGATTGCTACAGCTCTTATGCCACCGCTTTGTACCGCAGGTTATGGACTGGCAAATGGAGAATTGTCATTCTTCTTTGGGGCATTTTACCTCTTCACACTCAATTCCATATTCATAGCTGGAGCAACCTTATTAATTGTTCGCTACCTGAAATATCCGCTGGTAAGCTTCATTAACGCGGACACCGAAAAACGCGTGAAGCAATACATGATCGGATTCATCATTGTAGTTATTCTGCCTAGTGCTTGGATATTCTATGGTTTGGTTAAGGAGACCATATTCATGGGTAAGGCCGAAAACTTTATTGCTAAGAATCTGGAGGTTCAGGGAACGGAGATCATCAGCAAGAAGATTACTTACACCGACACCATTTCTCGAATCGACATCTTTATAATGGGTGAACCCATAACCAACCAAATGCAAGAGCAATTGGAAAACCAAATGGCGCAGGTTGGGTTAGAAAAGACCGTCCTGAAAATTCATCAACCAAAAGACGTAAGCAACGACATTGCTGGAAAGTTGTCGAAAGAGGTTAGGGTAGGAATTCTAGAAGACCTTTACAAGAAGAATGAGGAACGAATGGCCGATAAGGACGCTCGAATCATAGCGCTTGAAAATCAGCTGATTGGTTACCAAAAAGACAGTATTCCATTTGAAAATGTACGAAAGGAAATTGCCATCAATCACCCAGACATAAATCGATTGGCCTATGCCAAAACCGTGGAAATGAACGGAAGCAAAGTGGACACAATCCCAACCTTCCTCATTAGTTGGAATAAGAAGTCAACAACTGAAAAGCTGAAAGAGTCTGAAAAGCTTGAGCGCTGGTTACAACAGCGGCTCGCCTTCGATACCTTGCGAATTGTCGAGTTCTGAATTAGGCTTCGGCCCTGGCTTTTTCTTCCGCTTCATGGCATTCACACCTTGTTCTACGTAGTGGATGATCTCTCCAGCAATATCAACACCCGTTGCTTTTTCAATTCCTTCTAACCCTGGTGAAGAGTTGACTTCAATAATCAGCGGCCCACGAGATGATTGCAGCATATCCACACCAGCAACCGAAAGCCCAAGTGTTTTGGCTGCATTCACGGCAGCGGCCTTTTCTCTTCTGTTGAGTTTGATGATGGAACCGCTTCCACCACGATGGATGTTACTTCGGAATTCTCCTTCTGCACCTTGACGCTTCATGGCGCCAACTACTTTACCATTCACCACAAAAGCACGGATGTCGGCTCCGCCAGCTTCTTCAATAAATTCCTGAACAAGAATATTTGTTTTCAGACCATAGAAAGCTTCAATTACGGATTTGGCTGCTTTAGGTGTTTCGGCCAAAACCACTCCCAAACCTTGCGTTCCTTCTAATATCTTGATGATTAGAGGAGCTCCACCAACTTGTTTAATCAGGTGTTTCACATCACCCGGATATTTCGCGAAAGCCGTCTTAGGAATATCCACGCCTTTTCTGGAAAGAAACTGAAGCGAACGAAGTTTGTCTCGAGAACGAACCAACGCCAAAGAAGGCGTAGTGGTAAACACCTTTTGCATCTCAAACTGCCGAACAATTGCACTTCCGTAAAACGTAACTGAAGCGCCAATTCTTGGAATAATAGCATCCACATTTTCCAATGGATGATCACCCACAAAAACCTGCGGATTTCCTTTTTCCATCACCACATAGCAATTGGTATGGTCTACAATTTCCACGTCATGCCCACGCTGTTCGGCAGCTTCAAGCAAACGAGATGTTGAATAAAGTTTCGGATTTCTCGATAGGATAATGATCCTTCTCTTCGTCATAATTCTTCGGTTTTAGCCGTAAAGGATAAGTCTTTTTCAGAAACATCCACAATAAACTTGTTTTTCAGGAAACGCTTGCCCAAAAGCACGGGGTATTTCATTTTTTCACGATCACTTAATGTGAACGTTATCGGATAGCTTTTCCCAAAAACTACTGCCGTGGTCTTGATGGCAAATCGGTTTTCAGAATGACCCGTTGAGCTTTTCACACGTTTTTCAGAGAATTCATCAACCGTGTGCGAATTTTTACTGAACAAAGGATGCTTCTTATCGAGCACACGGAACTTCAAAAATTCCTTTCCGTCCTTCTCTACAATCCGCACGTTAGTGCAATGGATACTCGATGTATCGGCTCCGGTATCGATCTTACATTCCAAATTTTCAATATCGAAATTCGGAAGATCGATCTTATCAACCCGGCCAATTATCCGCTTCTTTCCTTTCGGCTTTTTCATCGTCTAATTAAGGTGCGCAAATATCGTGTAAAACATAAGGTAAGAAATACCTTTGCGGCATGCTTGCCATCCAAGACACATTGGTTTCACTTGACCTTTTGGAACGCTACTTTGTTTGCGACCTGAACGCTTGCAAAGGTGCTTGCTGCGTGAAAGGTGATGCAGGTGCTCCACTTACCGATGAGGAAATCAATCTGCTGGAAGACATCATAGACGGCATCCTTCCGTATTTGGATGAAGAAGGCAAAGCCATGATTGCCGAGAAAGGTGTTTTTGAAATTGATGTTGATGGCGATAAGGGGACTTCGTTGCTTGAAGATGGCAGATGTGCTTATGCTTTGGTTGACCACAATGGCTTGGTGAGCTGCGGTATTGAGAAGGCTTTCAATGATGGAAAAGTCGACTTCAAAAAACCGATTTCCTGTCACCTTTATCCTGTTCGAATTAAGGAGTATGAGAACTACGATGCGGTCAATTATAATAAGTGGAAGATCTGCAAACCAGCCTGCGATTGCGGGGCAAAATTGGATGTTCCACTTTACAAGTTCCTAAAAGAGGCACTTACCCGGAAATACGGAAACGCTTGGTATGAGGAGCTGGAAATGATCGACCAATTAAGACGACAAGAAGACCAATGATCTACTACGTGTTTCACGTAGCTTTTTCAGGGTAACTTTCGCGTAACATTTGCCATAAAAAATGCAACCATTTTCGGGAACTATCTTTTTCAACATTTCCTGAAATCCAGTGATACCAAGGCCTCCAGTCGTTATAAGATTTTATTAACGCGACATTAATTAGGCCAATGTTAAAAACTATGGCCGATTGTTAATTCTTTCGGGTTGACCTCCACGCCTTTTTTGCAAAAATTTGAAGGGTGGAAGACGTCAGGGTTATGATTTTCTCAACCCCTTCTCTCCCAACTATTTAGGCAGACTTAAAGAAATTTTTTAGGTCGAAAGCCGTTTCAAGGAAGCCGAAAATCCATGAAAAACGAGCATTCGACTACAGGGAATATTAACGCATAAAACGAACAAGAAAATGGATCAACCGACACAGCAAACAGCAACTAATCTGAATGAAATTCTGCCTGAAAAAACATCGCTGCCTGTTGAGCCTATTCTAAAAGAATCGAACGACCGATTCGTCATTTTTCCGATCAAGCACAAGCAAATCTGGGAGATGTATAAGAAGGCTGAAGCCAGCTTCTGGACTGCGGAGGAAATTGACCTTCACCAGGACATGAATGACTGGGAGAATAAATTGACAAAAGACGAGCGTCACTTCATCAAGCACGTGTTGGCTTTCTTTGCTGCCAGCGATGGTATTGTGAATGAGAACCTCGCCATCAACTTCTTGAATGAAGTACAATACCCAGAAGCGCGTTGCTTCTACGGTTTCCAAATTGCGATTGAGAATATCCACGCGGAGACTTACTCGCTTCTTATCGACACGTATATAAAAGACAACAAGGAGAAGGATTTCCTTTTCAACGCCATTGAAAACTTGCCATGCGTAGCCAAGAAAGCTGACTGGGCATTGAAGTGGATTGAGAACGGAAACTTCGCACAGCGTTTGGTTGCATTTGCAGCTGTTGAAGGCATTTTCTTCTCTGGTAGTTTCTGCTCTATCTTCTGGTTGAAGAAGCGCGGCTTGATGCCAGGTTTGGCATTCTCTAACGAGTTGATCTCAAGAGATGAAGGTCTGCACTGCGATTTCGCTTGCTTGTTGTACAACCAATTGGTGAACAAACTCGATGCGAAAGAAGTAACTCAGATCATTACCGAAGCCGTTGAATACGAGAAGGAATTCGTGACAGATGCTATTCCAGTTGCATTGATCGGAATGAACGCAAACTTGATGTGTCAGTACATTGAATTTGTTGCCGACAGACTTCTTGGAGAACTAGGTTGCCCGAAAGTTTATAACGCTACCAACCCATTCGATTTCATGGAAATGATCTCACTACAAGGAAAGACAAACTTCTTCGAGAAGCGTGTTTCTGAATACCAGAAAGCTGGTGTAATGGGCGGTGGAAATGGCGCTGACAACCACAGCTTCACTACTGACGCAGACTTTTAATTGAGACCGAAAAACAATACTGAAATACCTAAAACCCTTTTCCCATGTATGTATTAAAGAGAGACGGACGTAAAGAGTCCATCAAGTTCGACAAGGTTACCGCCAGAATCCAAAAGCTCTGCTACGGATTGGATCCGTTGGTAGATCCGATTCCAGTTGCCATGAAGGTGATTGAGGGGATTTATGAAGGCGTTACCACGCAACAGTTGGACGAACTTGCCGCTGAAACAGCAGCGTCTTTCACCGTGCGTCATCCAGACTATGCATTGCTTGCAAGCCGTATCGCGGTTTCCAACTTGCATAAGTCAACCATTAAGTCGTTCTCAAAAACGATGAAGAAATTGTACGAATACATCGATCCGAAGACAGGGGAAAAGGCTTCGTTGATTGCTGATGATGTGTACAAGATTATCGAAGAGAATGCGGAATTGTTGGATTCAACCATCATCTACGATAGAGATTTCAGTTACGATTTCTTCGGATTCAAGACATTGGAAAGAAGCTATTTGCTGAAGACCAATGGAAAGATCACGGAGCGTCCGCAACACATGTTAATGCGTGTTGCTGTAGGTATTCACAAAGAAGACGTAAAATCTGCTGTTGAGACCTACAACCTACTTTCTGAAAAGTGGTTTACGCACGCAACGCCAACGCTTTTCAATGCAGGAACACCAAAACCACAGATGAGCAGCTGTTTCTTGCTGCAAATGCAAGAAGACAGTATCGATGGTATTTACGATACACTGAAGCAGTGTGCTAAGATCTCCCAGTCTGCCGGAGGTATCGGCCTTAGCATGCACAACATCCGTGCAACGGGTTCTTACATCAAAGGAACCAACGGCACGTCAAACGGTATTGTACCGATGCTTCGCGTATTCAACGATACTGCTCGTTATGTGGATCAAGGTGGTGGTAAGCGTAAAGGTTCGTTTGCAATCTATTTGGAGCCATGGCACGCTGATATCTACGACTTCTTGGATCTTAAGAAGAACCACGGTAAGGAAGAAAATCGCGCTCGCGATCTGTTCTACGCCATGTGGGTTCCAGATTTGTTCATGAAGCGTGTTGAAGAAGGTGGCGATTGGTCACTCTTCTGCCCAAATGAGGCACCTGGATTAGGTGATTGCTGGGGAGAGAAATTCGAAGCACTTTATGAGCAGTACGAGAAAGAAGGAAAGGCGCGTAAGACCGTGAAAGCTCAGGATCTTTGGTTCCACATCATGGAATCTCAGATTGAGACCGGCACGCCTTACATGCTTTACAAGGATGCTTGTAACGGTAAATCGAACCAACAGAACTTGGGTACCATCAAGTCGTCTAACCTGTGTACTGAAATTGTTGAATACACTGCGCCAGACGAAGTGGCGGTTTGCAACCTCGCTTCTATTGCGTTACCGAAATTCGTTACACCAGAAGGTGAATTCGACCACCAGAAATTGTTCGACATCACTTACGTTGCTACTCGCAACCTGAACAAGGTTATCGACAGAAACTACTATCCTGTTGAAGAAGCTCGTAACAGTAACATGCGCCACCGACCAGTTGGTTTGGGGGTTCAAGGTTTGGCCGATACGTTCATCAAATTGCGTTTGCCATTCGATAGCGAAGAAGCGAAGCAACTGAACAAGGAAATCTTCGAAACAATCTACTACGCTGCCATGACCTGCTCGAAAGATCAGGCTAAAGAATTCGGGCACTACGAAACCTATCCTGGTTCGCCAGTTTCTGAAGGAAAATTCCAGTTCGACCTTTGGGGCGTTACTCCAACAGACCGTTGGGAATGGGATGTTTTGAAGGAGGAAGTGAAGAAATACGGTGTACGTAACTCATTGCTTGTTGCACCAATGCCAACAGCTTCTACTTCTCAAATTCTTGGAAACAACGAATGCTTTGAGCCGTACCACTCTAACATCTTTACAAGAAGAGTGCTTTCTGGTGAGTTCGTAGTGGTGAACAAGCACCTGCTAAAAGACCTTGTGAAGTTGGGTCTTTGGAACGATGACATGAAGAACAAACTCATCGCTAATGGTGGTTCTGTTCAAGCCATTGAGGAGATTCCAGAAAACATTCGCGCGTTGTACAAGACTGTTTGGGAATTGAGCATGAAAGACATCATCGATATGGCTGCCGACCGCGGTGCTTACATCGACCAAAGTCAAAGTTTGAACCTGTTCATGCAGAACCCGAACTTCGGTAAGCTTACTTCAATGCACTTCTACGCATGGAAAGCTGGTCTGAAAACAGGTATGTACTACTTGAGAACTCAGGCTGCTGCTGCCGCTATCCAGTTCACTGTGAACAAGGAAACAAAAGAACAGCCAACAGCAGAAACTGCTACAGTAACCACTGATGAGTTGACTCAGGCGCCTACAACAACTCCAGAGCCAACAGCAACTGCTCAGGCAGCCAGTCCTGTAATGGTTCCGAACCAGCCATCAAATGCTGGAGGTGTTCAGCCAGTTAGTATAACTGAAGCACAAGCACAGATAATCTGTTCATTGGATAATCCCGATGGATGTGAAGCTTGCGGAAGCTGATCTGCCATAATCTATTGCTTCCGTATGAAAGCCCTGCTGAGAATTCAGTGGGGCTTTTTGTTTAACGCCCTTTTCTATTCGGGTTATCGAACGTACTGCCGATGCTAACGCCACCGTGCGGTAGGAAATAAGGTTTGTCTTGGAAGACATCCATGCCGATGATCGGGGTAAAGGTTACCCGAAGAAAAAACGAGCTTCCCCACTCATTCGGTTTTGCATGGAAACGCCACCCTGCGGAAGGAGCTAAGAATATCCTAGTTGGCGGATTTGTCAGATAAAACCCTTCGCCAAATGCAACTCCAGGATCAAAGTTCATCCTAAAAAGTGCGGCAAGGCCAGCTTCCACTCTATGCTTCTTCTGTCCGTACGTAAAGTTCATACCTACGGGAAAATGAATGAGTCTATCTGCACGATTCCATGGCACGTACTCAAACCCAACACGAGCAAAACCGGCAAAACCACTTTTATTGAAGACCAAGCGCTCGTAATTCACTGAATAGAAGTAGCCAGTTCCGAAAATCTCTAAATAGACAATGTGCTTGTTGGTTCCTTTAGCAGCACCAATGGCCAGCTGTTGAGCTTGGCCTTTGCATGGAATAAGAAAGAATCCTAGAACAACGAAAAGAAAGAAAAAGCCTTTAACCCGCAGCAGCTTTTTCACCGATTCCGACAAGTTTAATGGCTGCTTCGACAATATCATCCTTGTAATATCCGCACTCAATATGTAGCTCTTTCTGACTTCCGTGATCGATGAACCGATCTGGAATACCAAGTCGTTGTACCTGAGCAAAGTAACCATTATCTGACATGAATTCGATAATGGCACTACCGAAGCCTCCCGTTAAACAGCCATCTTCAACCGTAATGACCTTATTGAACTTCTTGAAGACCTTATGTAGCAATTCTTCATCCAACGGCTTAACGAACCGCATATCGTAAAGCGCGGCACTGATTCCTTTCGTCTTCAATTGAGCAACCGCATCATTAGCGTAGTTGCCAACATGACCAATCGACACAATTGCTATATCATCGCCCTTTGAAACAATACGCCCCTTGCCTACTTCAATTTCCTGAAATTTGGTACGCCAATCAGGCATTACACCTGTTCCTCTTGGATAACGGATAGACCAAGTTCCTTTATTCTCCAGCTGAGCCGTAAACATCAAATTCCGAAGTTCTTCTTCGTTCATTGGCGCTGCAATGGTGATGTTCGGAATACAGCGCATGTAAGCAATATCGAAAGCGCCATGATGCGTTGCACCATCGGCTCCAACCAAACCACCGCGATCCAAACAGAAAACCACATTGAGATCTTGCAACGCCACGTCATGAATTACTTGGTCGTAAGCGCGCTGCATAAACGTTGAATAGATGTTGCAGAAGGGAACAAGTCCTTGCGTTGCCATTCCGGCAGAGAAGGTAACCGCATGCTGCTCGGCAATACCTACGTCAAACGCTCTATCTGGCATCGCCTTCATCATAATATTCAGCGAACAGCCTGAAGGCATAGCAGGAGTAACTCCTACAACCTTGTTGTTTTGTTCTGCCAGTTCGACCATGGTATGACCAAACACATCCTGATACTTAGGAGGTTCTGGCTGTGCCGGTTTTACCTTCTTGATTTCACCAGTATCCTTATTAAAAAGACCTGGTGCATGCCATTTTGTGGTATCACCATCCTCTGCAGGCTGGTAGCCTTTACCCTTGACTGTAAGGCAATGCAGAATCTTTGGACCTGGAATGTCTTTCAGGTCTTGCATTACCTTGACCATGTGGTTCACATCATGGCCATCTATTGGCCCGAAGTACCTAAAGTTGAGCGACTCGAAAAGATTGCTTTGCTTCAGAAGCGTACTCTTGATTCCGTTCTCGATCTTAGAGGCGATTTCCTGTGCATTCGGTCCGAATTTGCTTATCGTTCCAAGGAGGTTCCAAACTTCGTCTCTAACCTTATTATATGTATGAGAGGTGGTGATGTCCGTCAAATACTCTTTCAGCGCACCAACATTCGGGTCAATACTCATACAGTTGTCGTTGAGCACCACCAAAAGATTGGTATTCTCAACACCAGCATGATTCAAACCTTCAAACGCCAAGCCTCCGGTCATGGCGCCATCGCCAATAACCGCTATATGCTGCTTTTTAGAGTCGTTCTTGTGTCGCGAAGCAACGGCCATCCCCAGCGCAGCTGAAATAGACGTGCTAGAATGTCCAACACCAAATGTGTCGTATTCGCTTTCTTTCCGTTTCGGAAAACCACTGATTCCCTTGTATTTCCGGTTGGTGTGGAAATTCTCTTTACGCCCTGTAATGATCTTATGACCGTATGCCTGATGGCCAACATCCCAAACCAACTGGTCTGTTGGCGTATTGAATACATAGTGAAGCGCGGTGGTCATCTCCACCACTCCCAGACTTGCACCGAAATGACCGCCATTAACCGAAACGATATCTACGATGTATTGACGTAGTTCGTTGGCAAACTGTTCTAGCTGATCCTCTTTTAGTTTTCGAAGATCTGCCGGAGTATTAACGTTGGCCAGTAGTGGGCCAGGAATGTAATCGTGTTCCTGCATCAGAAATACTTGGATGTAGCCAGCAAAGATAGCCAAATGCACTGAGCCTCATTCCCAACTTACGCTAACACCTCTTAAGTATTGCTCAAACAAACAGTATCTAGGCCACTGCCAAGGTGGCAACATAGAGTTTCTGCACTCCGGCTGATGCCAATTGTGCACCGACAGCTTCTAGCGTTGCTCCGGTGGTTACCACATCATCTACTAGCAGCACATTCTTGCCTTTTACTGTTTTGGGCAATACCACTTCAAAAACCGACTTCACATTCTCAGACCTATCAAAACGCGATTTCCGAGTCTGACTTTCCGAAGCTATAACCCGCTTGAGCACACTGGAACGCACTGGAACTTGAAAGACCTCGGCCATTCCATCTGCAATGAAGTAGCTTTGATTGTAACCTCTTCTAGCTTCTTTGGTAGCATGAAGGGGTATTGGAAGGATGACATCCACATCCGAAAACCATTCTTTCTCCTTTAAAATCGCTGCAAACATTTTCCCGAGTTCAACACCAATTCCCGTCTTGCCTTCGTACTTGAACCGATGCATCAACTCCTGAACCACACCATCTTTCTCGAAATGGAGAAATGAGCAAGCCGATTGAACCGGTATCTTGCCCCAGAACAGTTTCTCTACCGGATTGACTTCATAATCCCAGAAATAGGTCTTTGGCAATCCGTGCTGACATACCAAACAAAGGTTTTCCTCAAGTTTCATAAGATGCGAATCGCAACCTGCACATACCCGCGGATAGAACAGATTAACCAAGTCTTCTGTGACCGAAATGACCTTATCTGAAAAATGTTGCAAAAGCATAGACCCCCCGTTATTACTGGGATTGAAGTTACTTGAATTTTATACTTTTGCCCACGGACCCATCAAACCAATAAATGGAAGACAAGGAAAAAGCACAGAGTAATCGGGTATTTCTGATTCTCGCAGTTATTCTGTTGTTACTGTCAGGTATACTAGGCTGGCAATTGTTTGAACAGAAGCAAGCCAACGACCAGCTAGCAGCCGAAAAGGCACAATTGGTGGTTGAAAAAGACGAATTGACCTCGGAACTTGACGAGCTCCTTGGCAAATATGCCAGCATGGAGGATGAGAACGGCCAGCTTAGTGCAGAACTTGAAGAACAACGCCAGCTCATTGAACAGCTGAAAGCCGATGTAGACAAATACAAAGGTGATGCTGCTAAATTGGGTTGGTACCGCAGTCAGCTTAAATCGTTTAAAGAAAACTATGAAACGCTAGAGGCTAAATACGATAGTCTTTTCACAGCACACGACTCGCTTCAAGGTCAGTACGGTAACCTACAAGGTGAATACACCAAGCAGACAGGTCTGAACCAAGAATTGACCAGTGAGAACATGAACCTTGCAAACAAAGTTGCCATGGGTTCTGTGCTAACTGCTTACCAGATTGTTTTTGAAGGGGTTCGAGGTAAGAAGGATAAAGTGAATACGCGTGCTAAACGAGTTGAAAAGCTTAGCATTTGCTTCACTTTAAGTGAAAACCCGATTACCGAGAAAGGGGCAAAAACCTTGTACGTTCGAATTATTGGACCAGACGGTAAAGTTTTGACCAAGGGACGAGGCGAGGAGTTTCCTTTTGAAGGAGGCATGATGACCTACAGCACGTCACAAGAGGTGAACTATGATGGCACCTCCCAAGACCTTTGCTTGTTCTACCCAGCACCTAGCACAGGTTTCCAAGTAGGTAAAAACACGGTAGAGCTTTACATCGACAAGGCTTTGATCGGAACATCTTCTGTTACGTTCCGATAAAAAGAAGTTGAAATTTTTGGATTGATAAAAAATCCGCTCGATAAATCGAGCGGATTTTTTATGCTGCAAACTTTTTAATGAGCCAATCTTTGATCTGCTTGCGATAGAAAGCGTAGAAGAAAATTCCTGCCAATATGTAAGGCATGAACATGAGGTAAACAATCGCATTGTTCAGTCCATTTCCAACCGTAAAAGCATCATCTGTTTTTAGGTTAGATTCTGTAACGGCTCTACACATCGCGCATTGGGCATCTGCAAACTCCGGAAGGATAGTTATTCCAATAACCACCACCGCAACTAAGGTTAGTTTGTTCAGTCGCTTCATCAGAATCGATAATAAGGCGAAATCATCAAATAAACCACCACTCCAGTTACCGTTACATATAACCAAACTGGAAATGTGAATTTTGATACTTTACGATGTTTTTCCACCTTACCAGAAAGGCCGTAGAAAAACGACACCAAAACCAACGGTAACACTATTGCAGCTAGTATGATGTGGGTAAGCAAAATGAACAAATAGATTGGGCGAATGGGATTGTCCTCTGGAAATTTAGTTTCTACACCGAACGAGTGAAATACGATATAGGAAACAAGAAATAGCGCAGACAGCACAAAGGCAGTTATGTTCAACTGCTTATGCAGCGATACTTTCTTGTTTTTTATGGCCCAAAATGTTGCTAGGAGCAAAACAGAACACGTTCCATTAAGACTTGCATTAAGGGTTGGAAGCAACTTGGCCCAATCAGGAATATGGTCTTGTTTAGGAAGAGAATACAATATTACAACCACAGCAAAAACAACCACCGAAAGCAACATAATGATCTGGAAAATCTTCTTATCGTTCATTCCGCTGTCTTCTTATTTTTCTTCAATTCCAAATTGTACTCCGCTATCAACACTTTAATGTCGTCTATCAGATCACGGATATCTTGCGCCTCTGTGCCATCATAAACGCCTATGATGTTTCCTTGTTCATCTTCTCTTGAACGCAAATTTCCTTCTTTATCTACTAACACGAAATATTCTGTGTGAAGAAAACCTCCTGGAGCAGACGGGTCTTCCATGGCGCTTGACAGGTAATCGTACGCCACAGAATAAATGGAATCCTTTTCTCCTGTAAGGAAGTGCCATTTACCTGTGTTGATCATTCTTTGTTCTGCATACTCTTTCAATACCGCTGGTGTGTCTCTTTCCGGATCTACCGTAAATGATAGCTGTGCAAAATCTTCAAAGGATGAGAAGCGCTTTTGCAGCTTCAACATATTGGCCGTCATAATTGGACAGATGGAAGGGCAAGACGTGAAAAAGAAATCTACCACATAGACCTTTCCTTTCAGGTCTTGAAGCGTTACAAGCGTGCTATCTTGATTCACAAATCCGAAATCGGGCGCTTGTCTGTTGTGGGTCTCACCGTTAACATCGGTATATGTAACAAAAGGAAGGTGAGCAAAATTCTGCTCACCTTGTCCATATACAAAGAGTAAATAAAGTATGGTGGGGAGAAGCAGAATCGTAAAAAGTATCAGATACTTTTTCGCCCCAGATGAACCTGCCATTTACATTCCGAAATAGTTCTCAATATTCGGTCTGAAACCACCTGCATAAACAGCTTCTGTAAGGCAGATGAAAATCAGATATCCGATGAGAACAAAATAAGGCGCCAAAATCGTCCACTGGAAGCTTTTCTTCTCGTCACCCAAGTGCATGAAGTACCAAGTAATGCCTCCTGCCTTTACCAGTGTCATTAGGATGAATGTCCATTTCAGAAGTTCAGCTTTTCCTTCGTCTCTAGACCATGCCATTCCCATTCCAACTTCAACAACGGTAATGAGAGATAGTGCCAATAGCACCAACATGAATTTCTTGCGGATCTTCTTGCCTTCTTCCTCTCCGTGATGAAGGTCTAAGCTGTATTCGTAAATGTCGTCTCTTGCGTCCATTTCTATGAGTTAAAGCGTTTTATCAGAGTAGGTAGAAGAATGTGAAAACGAATACCCACACAAGGTCAACGAAGTGCCAGTAAAGTCCAGTCTTCTCAACCATTTCGTAGTGACCGGTTTTCTCGAATTTGCCTTCAACCACCATTAAGAAAATGATGAAGTTGATGACCACACCTGAGAATACGTGGAAACCGTGGAAACCTGTAATGAAGAAGAAGAAGTTCGCGAATAGCGGAATTCCGTACTCATTATGTCTTAGGTTGGCACCATGAATGTGCTCTGAAGTAGCCAACATGGATTGTGCTTCTTTTCCAGATACCTCACGGAATCCGCTGTGGTCGTTCTCAGGAACAAGGAAAACTCCTTCTTCCAACACATGCGTATGCGGATCGATCTTATGGCGCATAACGGTAACACCATCTTCAAGCAAGTATGCACCGTGGTGCGTACCATGAATGAAGTGATACCACTCCCAAGCCTGAGAACCAACGAAGGTCAGACCTCCAACAATGGTAAGCACCATCCAGAACTGAACTTGTTTCTTGTTCATTCTATGCCCTGCTTCCACAGCCAATACCATGGTTACAGAAGATGCAATAAGGATAAACGTCATCAAGGCAACGTATGCCAGTTCAATGTGTCCATCGTAAAACGGAAAGTGCGTAAAAACATCGCCAGCAGTTGGCCAAATGTCTTCGTACTTATGACGCATAAATCCGTATGCGGTAAGAAGACCAGAGAATGTGAAAGCATCTGAGATGAGGAAAAACCACATCATCATCTTTCCGTAGCTGATCTTAAATGGAGAAGTTCCGCCTGCCCAAGCTCCAGCTTCGTGATCACTGTGCGATGGTGCGGCTGTTTGACTAACGTGTCCTGACATTATTTAGAATGATTATAAAGACCTGATTTTAAAGTCGCTGCAATTTTAACGAATTAATAGCAAAAACAGGAACAGGTAAATCCATAGAATATCGAGAAAATGCCAATAGATGGAACCGAGTTCCAATGGCAAGGTGTTCTGCTGTGTAATTCTTCCTGAAAATGACTGCGCAAGCAATACTATAAGCCAGATAATTCCGCCTGCCAAGTGAACCACATGCAATCCGGAAAGCAGGTAAAGGAACGATGCGCTGATGTTGAATGTATCGCTGATGCGGTCATTGATCGGATCGGAGTAAGCAATATCTCCAGGCTTGTAAAAATTCCCTTGATCATAAAGCAAAGGTTCGCCCTTCATTAATATCAGATAATCTGTTCCATACTCGCCACTAAGCGCATCGAGCGTACCAATAAAGAACTTGCCTTCGTTCTGCAATTCTTTCCAACCCAAATACTGCGTTGCGGTAAATCCAAGGCCAAGAACAAAGGTTACCGTAAGCCAAAGTTTCAATCCGCTTTGATCGCCTGATGCAATGCTTTTCTTGGCCAAAAAGATGGTAAGGCTGCTGACGAGTAACACCACTGTACTAATGGTGAACATCTGCGGCATAGCATCTTGTACCCAAAAATGATCTGCTTGAAGTACGATGTACGCACTGGTGAATGCAGCAAAGAACATGGCAATACTTGCCACGCCAAGCCACACCAACATCTTCTTTGCTCTCTCTTTCTGTGGACTTTGGTCTTTATTCTCCTCCATGATCAGACTTTATCTATGAGGTATGCCAATTGTACGATCGGCAGATAAAAAAACGAACCGAACATCAATTTCTTCGCGTCTTCTGTATCTAACGTTCGATATAGGTCGAACGCCTGTTTTGTAAAAATGACTCCCGCTACCAATGCTACAATTGCTGATATGGCGCCAGTATATCCAAAAAAGGTAGGCAGCAAACTGACAGGTATCAGCCCAATGGTGTAAACTACAATCTGAAAGGCGGTTCCTTTATCTCTTCCACCGGCAGATGGCAACATTTTGAATCCTGCTTTGAGGTAATCTTCGTGCACTCGCCAAGCAATGGCCCAAAAATGTGGGAACTGCCAAATGAACTGCACAGAGAACATGAGCAACGAAAGCAATGTGATCTGCCCAAAGCCTTCAGTAGCGGCTACACAACCAAGCATTGGTGGAATAGAACCTGGAAACGCACCAACAAACACCGCAAATGGCGTTTTCTGTTTCATTGGTGTGTAAACCACCGCATACAGGAACATGGCCAACAATCCGAGAATTCCGCTCATTGGGTTGATGAGAATCCACAGAATTCCAACACCTAATGTTCCGAATAGCATTGCCGCTATCCAGGCTTCCGTAATGGTCATTTTGGATGATGGAAGCGGACGTGCTTTGGTCCGGTCCATCAATGCATCAAGATCACGCTCTATGATCTCGTTGAATCCGTTGGAAGCTCCAGTTAGTAGTGTTCCTCCAAACACTAGGGCCAACATGATGTCGAGTTGGAATTCATCCGCAGCCAATCCGTAGCAAATGACCGAAGACAGCACCACCAACGATGCCAGACGAAGCTTAAGGAACTCCGAATAATCTTTGATCTTTCCCATGACTGTGACGCCCTCCGCGGCTCCTGTCAGTTCGTTCGTGGTCAATTCAAACGCGTTGCGATTACAACTTGGCTTTCACCTCCACGTTCTCGTAGCCCTCGATAATGTCACCGACCTTGATATCGTTGAACTTATCGATATTCAGACCACACTCAAACCCTTTGGTCACTTCTTTCACGTCTTCTTTAAAGCGTTTCAATGAAGCCAGCTCGCCAGTGTACACCACAATTCCATCGCGGATTACGCGAACTTTTGTGTTTCGAGTGATCTTACCGTCAAGAACCATACAACCTGCAATGGTTCCAACACGCGTGATCTTGAACACCTCGCGAATCTCAACATTACCCACGATCTTCTCTTCGAATTCAGGTGCAAGCATGCCTTCCATGGCCGACTTCACCTCTTCGATGGCATCGTAAATAATGCTGTAAAGCTTGATCTGAATCTGTTCTTGATCGGCAACCTTTCTTGCATTTACCGAAGGACGAACCTGGAAACCGATGATGATCGCATCTGAAGCTGAAGCCAGCAATACATCTGACTCAGAGATCTGACCAACACCTTTCATAATGATGTTGACCGCGATCTTCTCGGTAGAAAGTTTCAGTAACGAATCGGAAAGTGCCTCGATAGAACCATCCACGTCACCTTTAACAATCAAGTTCAATTCTTGGAAGTCTCCGATCGCAATTCGTCTACCGATCTCATCCAACGTGATGTGTTTCTGCGTACGCATTCCCTGCTCACGTGCCAACTGCAATCTGCGCGCGGCAATTGCTCTGGCTTCCTTCTCGTCTTCCATCACATGGAACGTGTCTCCAGAAGATGGCGCGCCATCAAGACCCAACAACTGCGCTGGCATGGATGGCCCAGCAGAATCCATCTGCTGATTACGCTCATTGTAAAGTGCTTTCACTCTTCCGCTGTAACTTCCTGCCAATACAACATCTCCGATTTTCAATCGGCCTGCTTGGACCAACACGGTAGAAACATAACCACGGCCTTTATCCAACTCGGATTCGATAACCGTACCTACAGCACGTTTGGTCGGATCGGCTTTCAACTCAAGCATTTCTGCTTCGAGCAATACTTTTTCAAGTAATGCATCAACTCCTTCTCCTGACTTGGCAGAGATCTTCTCACACTGGTACTTTCCGCCCCAATCCTCAACAAGAATGTTCATCTGCGAAAGCTGTTCCATAATTCTGTCTGGATTTGCCCCGTCTTTATCCATCTTGTTGAGGGCAAAGATCATTGGAACACCTGCCGCCTGCGCGTGATTAATGGCCTCTTTGGTCTGAGGCATTACTTCATCATCCGCAGCAATAACGATAATTACAACGTCTGTTACCTGAGCACCACGAGCACGCATGGCGGTAAACGCTTCGTGACCTGGTGTGTCAAGGAAAGCAATGCGTTTTCCATCTCCGAATTCCACTCCGTAAGCACCGATGTGCTGAGTGATTCCACCCGCCTCTCCAGCAATTACGTTGGCATCTCGAATGTAATCCAGTAACGATGTTTTACCGTGGTCAACGTGACCCATGATGGTAACAATCGGTGGTCTTCCAACCATCTCATCCGGATTGTCTTCTTCTTCAAGAATGACATCCTGATCTTCAGCTTTCACGAATTGTACTTCGTGTCCGAATTCCTCGGCTACGATAGTCAATGTTTCAGCATCCAATCGTTGGTTAATGGAAACAAACAGACCCAAGCTCATGCAGGCCGAGATGATCTCGTTCACCTGCACATCCATCATCTTGGCCAACTCATTTGCTGTAACAAACTCGGTAACCTTGAGGATTTTCTTTTCGAGTTCCAGTTGTTCCTCTTCGGCCTCCATCCTTTCGGCAATGGCCTGGCGCTTTTCTCTTCGGTACTTAGCCCCTTTCGACTTGGTGTTTCCGCCACTCAGACGAGCAAGAGTTTCCTTGATCTGCTTCTGGATTTCCTCGTCTGTAAGCTCTGGCTTTTTCTCTCTTCCACCTCGGTTTCCACCACCCGGCTTTCCTCCTGATTCTCCTTGAACAGGTCTGCGAACGCGTTTACGTTTGCGCTTCTTGTCGGCAGAATCATTTGAAGTAGCAACCGGTTTTTTCTTCTCACGAGGCTTCTCTACTGGAAGCTCCATTTTACCAAGAACCTTCGCACCAGCCAATTTCTCAACCTTGGCTTTGATCACTTCGCCTTCCTCCTTCTCCTCGGCCTGCTTTTTATCCTCGGCTTCCTTCTCTGCTTTGGCCTTGGCAGCCGCTTCCGCAGCTTCAGCCTCTTCCTTATCCTTCTTCGCCTTTTCTTCTGCAGCCTTCTTTTTTCTGGCCTCAGGAGTCAGCTCATCCAAGTTCAACGACCCCATTACTTTAGGCCCCTCAACCTTCTCAGGAGCGGCTTTGACCACCTCCTCTTTTTTCTCTTCTTCCTGCTCTTCGGCAGCAGCAATACGCTCGTCTTTACGCGCTTGCAATTGCTCCGCCTTGGCTTCAGCTTCCATCTTGAGCTTTCTGTCGGCCGCAAACTCATCGACCAACAGGCCATATTGTTTCTCGTCCAACTTGGAATTGGGATTGATGTCATCAAATCCCTTATCCTTCAGAAACTCGACAATGGTCGTTTTTCCAACGTTGAGGTCCCTGGCAACGGCACCTAATCTTCTAAGTTTTCCTTCTGCCATGTATGGTCGTTACTTTCTTTTCGTGTTGTTGATCTTTATCTAGGTCTGAACCTCGACTTAGTCAACAAATTCTTCTTTCAAAATTTTCAGCACCTCGTCTACCGTTTCTTCTTCAAGGTCGGTACGTTTTACAAGGTCTGCTTTGCCGATCTCGATCACACTTTTAGCCGTATCGCAACCGATTGCTTTGAGCTCATCAAGAACCCAGCTTTCAATTTCATCTGCAAATTCCTCAAGATCCACATCTTCCATGTCCTGATCGGAATCACGGTAAACATCGATCTCGTAGCCTGTCAATTGGCCAGCCAAACGGATGTTGAATCCTCCTTTACCGATGGCCAATGAAACCTGATCGGCTTTAAGGTACACATCTGCTCTGGCATCATCGTCATTCAACTCAATACGAGTGATCTTTGCAGGGCTCAATGCTCTTGTAATGAACAGCGTTGAGTTGTTAGTGAAGTTTATCACATCGATGTTCTCGTTACGCAACTCACGTACAATCCCGTGAATTCGAGAACCTTTCATACCAACACACGCTCCAACTGGATCAATCCTGTCATCGTAAGACTCTACGGCCACTTTGGCTCTTTCGCCAGGAACGCGAACGATTTTCTTGATAGTGATCAAACCATCGAAAACTTCTGGAACTTCGTTCTCGAACAAACGCTCCAAGAAACGTGGGTCAGTTCTTGACATGATAACAACCGGGTTGTTATTGCGCATCTCCACTTCCTTGATCACGGCTCTAACTGTATCTCCTTTACGGAAGAAATCGCTTGGAATCTGCTCCGTTTTCGGAAGGATCAACTCGTTTCCTTCATCATCCAAGATCAAGATCTCTCGCTTCCAGATTTGGTAAACCTCACCAGTGATCAACTCACCTTCGCGGTCTTTGTACTTACGGAAAACGTTGTCTTTCTCAAGATCCATGATGCGAGAAGCCAAGTTCTGACGGATAGCCAAAACGGCTCTACGGCCGAAGTCTTCCAACTTCACTTGCTCAGAAACCTCTTCACCTATCTCGAAGTCGTCCTCGATCTTCAACGCCTCAGACAATGGAATTTCCAATACATCATCCTCCAGATCCTCATCTGCAACGATCTCGCGGTTACGCCAGATCTCAAGGTCTCCTTTGTCTACGTTGATAATTACATCGATGTTCTCATCGGTACCATACTGCTTGATAAGCAATGAGCGGAAGGTGTCTTCCAGAATGCTCATCATGGTAACGCGGTCAATGTTTTTGAATTCTTTGAATTCCGAAAACGACTCAATCAGGTTTAAGCTGTTCATCTTTTCTTACTTGAACGATATTACTGTCTTTGCTTCTTTTATTTCACTTAGCGGAATGGTTATGGGCTCCGCCTGCTCCTTTTTCTTCTTTGCTTCGGGCTCTATGGTAATGGTGTTGTTTTCAAACTTCACCAGTTTACCTTTCGCCTTTGTCCCATCGTTGGTGAGGACCTTAATGCCTCTTCCAACATTTTTCTGGTACTGCAACGGGTGCAGAAACGGCTCCGACAGCCCAGGTGAGGAAACCTCCAACTCAAAATCTTCCTGCTCTCTATCCAAGCTTCCCTCAATGTGTCTGCTTATCTGCACACAGGCTTTTACATCTAGCCCGTTCACTGCATCTACATACACTCTAATCCGATTTGAAGGAAGAACCTGAGCCGATACCAGAAACATATCTGTTCCCTCAATCTTCTCCTCTACCAACTGCTTTATGACACTTTCCGTTATCATCATTAAAAAAGGGCCTTAGTGGCCCCTCCTCTTGTTTTTCCTCAAATCGGGCGCAAATATACTACTAATTAAGAAGTTGGCAACCATCTAGAACCCCATTCATAACCAAAGACTGACCTATTGCGAACAAGAGCCTTATTAAGCAGTTGTTAAATTTGCGCGCCTCAAATGCTGTGTACAGACCGCTATGAAAGTCATTGACCATCTAAATAACGCCAAGAGCACTCTTTTTTCAATAGAGATTCTTCCACCACTAAAAGGCAAAAGCATTGATTCGCTTTTCAATGGAATAGAGCCTTTGTTGGAGTTCAAACCCTCATTTGTGGATGTTACTTACCATCGCGAAGAATATGTTTACAAAAAGCGACCTAATGGTCTGCTTGAGAAAGTGAGCATTAAGAAGCGCCCAGGTACAGTTGGCATCTGTGCGGCCATTATGAACAAGTACGGTATTGATGCCGTGCCGCACATTATCTGCGGTGGATTTACCAAAGAAGAAACCGAGAATGCGCTTATCGACCTCAACTTTCTGGGTATTGATAACGTACTCGTTTTGCAAGGTGATTCCATCAAGACAGAACCCGACTTTGTGCCTGAGCCAGATGGACACGCTTACGCAAACGAGTTGGTGGGGCAAGTGGTCAATCTGAACAACGGAGTTTATTTGGATGAAGACCTGAAAAATGTAAAGGAGACCAACTTTTGCATTGGCGTAGCCGGGTATCCTGAAAAGCACATTAAAGCACCCAACCGCAAAACTGATCTTAGGTATTTGAAACAGAAAGTAGATGCAGGAGCAGAATATATAGTTACTCAGATGTTCTTTGATAATGCAGCATTCTTCCGGTTTGTTGATGACTGTAGAGCTGCAGACATCACCGTTCCAATTATTCCGGGAATTAAGCCGCTGACCACCAAAAGGCAAGCAAGCCTGCTGCCTAGCTTATTCCATATTGACGTGCCAGAGGTTCTCTTTGATGAAGTGGAAAACTGCAAGGACAATGATGCAGCTTTTGAGGTTGGTATTGAATGGTGCATAGCTCAATCTAAAGAGCTGATTGAAGCAGGAGTTCCATGCTTACACTTCTATACCATGGGTAAGTCTGATGCCACGAAGAAAGTGGCTGAAGCGGTTTTCTAGGAATTGCGGTTGGCCATCATTCTGGCTACATATTTACCTATAATATCAAATTCAAGATTTACCTTATCTCCTACTTTAAAGTACTTGAATACGGTATGCTCGTAGGTATAGGGAATTATGGCAACTGAAAAACCTGTATTACTGGCATTGAAGGCCGTTAAGCTTGTTCCGTTAATGGTAATGGAGCCTTTGTCAACTGTAAAGTTCTCGCCCTTTTCATGTTTAAATGTATAGAGGTGACTTCCATCCCGCTCATCAACAGACACAACCTCACCTAACTGGTCTACATGACCTTGTACAATATGCCCGTCAAAGCGGCCATCGGCTTTCATGCAGCGTTCTAAGTTCACCTCATCACCAACTTCCAGCTCACCCAAATTAGTTCGCTTTAGGGTTTCATCAATGGCAGTAACCGTATGTGCATCATCGCCTAACTCAACAACCGTTAAACAAACGCCATTATGAGCCACACTTTGGTCAATTTTCAACTCGTTAGAAATCGGGCTTTCAAATGTGAAATGAATGTTGGACCCCTCCTGCTCTAATCCAACCAACTTCCCCAGTGATTCGATAATTCCGGTAAACATTAGTTGGGTCCAGTTTGATCGTTTCTAAGAAGCTGAATGAAACCGTGTAAATCTCGAGGAACAATTCCAGTGAGTCTAATCTCATTTACAGTGCAAACGTAGTAGTAAACTCCATCGCTACAATTCAATTTGGTAGATTGATTAGTGCCATCCCAGAGAATGTCGGGGTCGGTGGTCTCAAAAACTTTAAGCCCCCATCTGTTGTAGATCTTCATATCCACACTCTCTACAAAAGCGTAAGGAAAGGGCTTAAACTGGTCATTGCGATCATCACTTCCGGGGGTAAAAACATTCGGAAGTTCGTAATTGGAACAATCGTCAATGCAAAAGGTATCTGAAACCGAAACGTTCTGGAAAGAATCAATGGCTGCTATAGCGTAACATCCGGCCATGGTGTAATCCAACGGGCCGTGAGCATACGAACTCCACGGAAAGTCGTACGTAGTGATGATTTCCAGATTCTGACCAAATATCGGTGTGTAAAGCACCTGATATTGAACAATATCGTCTGGACATCCCGAAGGCTCATCCCAACTAAGGCTGTTGGTTAATTCATCACAATCAGATTCTACCGTAAGTTCTTGCTTGCAAGGAGGAATAGAGTCGAAAGGCTCGGTGCAGGTTTCCTGCGACCAATTCTCAATAGGATAAATCACCCCATCCGCTGAATAATGTCCAATACTCAGAACCTTGTAACACTTCTCTACACCATTCGCAAGACCCGTGTCAGTATAGGTGCGTTCAGTGGTTTCGCCTATGTAGTCGAAATTCAACCCATTCTGTCGGAATACTTTGAACGTGTCATTTAACCACGGAACGGTTTCATTCCAACTGAGAGTTATCTGGTTATCTGTACCTATTGCGGTAATGAAAACTGATGATGCCTCGTCCGATTCCCCCACTGAGAATTCATTTCCAGGCTCATCGTTGAACAGCTCAATTTTATAGAAGAACTCCAACTCTTCTGTGTTCATAATGGTATCGACAAAAATGGTGTCATTCAGATTGAAATAGGTTTCCACCAGTTGATAGTTGGTCGGAGCCGAAGCATCCGCGCGATGAATTCGATACTCATAAGGCCCAGGAATCTGGATTGTATCCAGTTCTGTTGGCTTACTCCAAGCCACATACATGGCCCCATCATCCACATCCGTATGGTTAACACTCACATTTGTAATCACCGGAAGATCCCGATTCAGCTCCGCACAGAATTCCTCGCTGGCATATCCAACCGCACCATCAGGAAAACATGCAACAACCATGTAGCAATAGGTGATTCCTCTGGTCAGCCCATTGCCTCCATTATCATCCAAGTATGTAGTGCCTGTTAATCCGGTAGTTGACCCGATATACTGATAGCCAGTATATCCAGGTACACCAACCTCGCACGTATCAGGCTCAAAACCATATTCTTCAACTCTACGATAGATTTTGTAGCCCACTACCTCATCACAGATGCTTTGATCCCAACTCAATTGAATAGCATTTCCTTGCGGTTCTGCCAATGGGTTTTCGGGAGCTGGACCAACAACAGTAATGAAGGTTGTATGGTAATCGACCAGTTCCACCTCATTCAACGGTGGGTCATCTTCTGCCCGGAACGACATAGTGTAAGGTTGTAGCTGGACATGACTACATTCTGTAATCCATCTGAAAGTGCTCCGTACCGTGTCTTGAGCAGAAACTGGCTGATTAAAAGTAGCCGGAGACAAAGTAAGTTCTAATGGACCTCCAGTTCCAGTCAACGTGACCGGATGTCCGTCCGGATCCCATGCTTTAACCGGGAACTCCAACGTATCCCCAGCCTCAACACATATCTCGTTTATAGCCTCCACAATTGGTGGCCTATTATCGCAAGGCAGCACGGTTACCTGCATATCACGAATTGTGTAACCAAGCACCTGATACAAACCGTCACCTAGCCGTCTCCATTCAACAATTTTGATGGCAAAATTGAATTCGCCCTGCTGAGTGGGTGAGTCCCAAGTAAGTGTACCCGTAATCGGGTCTATTGAAACGCCAGCTGGAAAATTGTAACCCGAAATCGGCTCTCCAAACTCACCTGCGCATGTGGTCAGTTCATAACTCAAGCTATCTCCATCCGGGTCGTACGCCCCTGGATTATGCTCATAAATCCTCTGTACGCAGGCATCATCAATCGGAGGATTTAAAAGTATTGGAGTACTGTTTGCGCCAATGAACCCATTCAGCGTTATCTGCGTTTCGATGTAAAAAGGAACGTTAACCGAATTGGGAATATTGAGGATACCGCCATTCCGATTTGGATCCTCCATGGAAATACGATAAGTACCACCGCTATTATAGGTGTGCTCCGCTATGTAGACGTTCTTCTTAACACCAGATTGAATTTCAACCCCATCTGGAAAACCATTCACAATAGGTCCATTAACCCTCTGAATAGTGTCAATTGGCCCATTCTGGTTATCTGTGTCCCATCTGATTTCTAAAAGTGGTCTATCTGCGGGGCTACCAGGAACCGTGTATGTGGTAATTGTAGCTCTAACCGTCAAACCACCTAGATACTCCACGGTAATCTCGCCAGCACGGTTGTGCGTAGCCTTGGCTCCAAGAGCAGCCAACAGCACAAGCAAGGTGGTAAACAGGTGTTTCATTAGGGGAGTTCTTTTTCCTAAACCAAATAAAGTTAGGGTTTATTGTGCTCGGGGTTTGTCAATAATCAATCACTTGCTGCTCCATTTCGGTAGGCAGTTCGCGGTATTCGTATTGCTGGTTTCGAAGTTGCGGTTCAAAACCTGCTTCGCGAATGGCCTCCTGAATAGCATCGGCTGTAAAGCGGTGAGGTGCGCCTGCCGCAGAAACCACATTTTCTTCAATCATGATGGAGCCGAAATCATTGGCACCTGCATGCAGACACATCTGAGCGGTTTCTTTTCCAACTGTCAGCCACGAAGCCTGGACATTATCAATGTTCGGAAGCATGATGCGTGAAATAGCAATCATACGCACGTATTCATCTGCCGTACAGCTATTGCGGATTCCTTTTACTCGTCTCAGTAGCGTTCCATCATCCTGGAATGGCCAAGGAATGAATGCAATGAATCCTTTTGCATCTGCTGGTTTTTTCGATTGCGATTCACGAATCCAAGCTAAATGCTCGAAGCGTTCTTCCAGCGTTTCAATGTGTCCGAACATCATAGTTGCAGAACCAGTGATATGCAATTGGTGTGAAGCTTCTGCCACATCTAACCACTCACGGCCAGTACACTTTCCTTTGGAAATCAACCTGCGGACACGGTCATTCAGAATTTCTGCGCCAGCTCCAGGTAAGCTATCCAAACCAGCTTCTTTTAATTCAGATAGCACTTCTGTGTGACTCATCCCTTCCAACTTGCAGATGTGTGCAATTTCGGGCGGCCCGAGCGCGTGCAACTTCAAATTCGGGAAAAGTGATTTCAGTTCTCTAAACAGGTCAGCATAATACTTCAACCCCAATTCTGGGTGATGCCCACCTTGTAGAAGCAACTGCTCGCCTCCATATCTGAACGTCTCTTCAATCTTTCGCTTGTACGTTTCAATATTGGTGATATAACTCTCCTCGTGGCCTGGAATGCGATAGAAGTTGCAGAACTTGCAGTTGGCAATGCACACGTTTGTCGTGTTCATATTGCGGTCAATTATCCATGAAACCTTGCCATCATTCCGCTTGGTTTTGCGCAGCTCATTCGCCACAAACATCAGGTCGGTCAGACCTGCATTTTCAAACAGAAACTGTCCTTCATCTGCCGTTAGCCATTCGGCCTTGAGCGCCTTATCAAGAAGTTGCGTGCAATCCATATTCTTGGTCAATTAAACACGGGTAGACGGATTGTGTTCGTTGCGAACAACCCTATCAGACCAATGTTAAAGTTGGTACCTTTGGGGCTGCGAATTTACGAAACGAGAAAGGGTTTGTTTTCCCGTTCGGAATTGCATCAAAACAAGCTAAGAAATGGGTAGAGACAAGGACAAGGTAAAAGTTGGAATTTCATGTGGCGATCTGAATGGAATAGGTCTTGAAGTGGTAATCAAGACGTTCCTCGACAACCGCATTTTCGACCATTGTACGCCTATTCTTTATGCTTCGAAAGATGTTGCTTCAGATTACCGAAAAGCGCTCGACATCAAAGATTTCAGTTTCGAATTGGCCAAATCGGCCGATGATGCGAATCCGAAGCGCGCTAATGTGATCAACGTTTGGGATGAGAAAGTTGAGTTGAACCTCGGAACACCGACCAAGCAAAGTGGAGCGTTGGCGTTGAAATCTTTGCAAGCTGCAACTGCTGATCTGAAAGAAGGTAAGATCGATGTGCTGTTAACCGCACCGATTGATAAGAACAACATCCAATCAGAGGAATTCAAGTTTCCTGGTCACACCGAATATTTGGCCGACACTTTTGAGACAGAGGAATACGCCATGCTTATGGTGAGCGAGCAATTGAAAGTGACCTTCATGACAGGGCATTTGCCGCTGGCTGAGGTTGGCAAGAACCTTTCTTTCGAAAGCATCATCAAGAAAATCAGATTTCTGGACAATACGCTTCCGCAGGATTTTGGCATTCGCAAACCGAAAATTGCAGTGTTAGGGTTGAACCCGCACAATGGCGATGGCGGAATTCTCGGAACCGAGGAACAGGAAGTCATTGCGCCAGCTATCAAAAAAGCCAAAGAAGATGGCATTCTTGTTTTCGGACCGTTTGCAGCTGATGGTTTCTTTGGTTCAGGCGCTTTCCATGAGTTCGATGTGGTGTTGGCCATGTATCACGATCAGGGTCTGATTCCATTTAAGACATTGAACTTTGACCGTGGCGTGAATTACACGGCTGGCCTTCCGAAAGTGCGTGTTTCTCCAGACCACGGAACAGGTTTCGATATTGCTGGAAAAGGCATTGCCAGCGAAGGTTCCTTCCGCGATGCGCTCTTCTTGGGAATTGACCTTTTCAATGAACGAGAACGCTACGCGGAATACACCGAAAATGTGCTTCAGTCACAGAAGGAAAAGCGCAGCGGTGGTGGCGGAAACAGAAGAAATGACAACCGAAAAGGCGGGAAAAAGCCTTCAAAACCACAGGAAAAAGAGTCAGTTTCTGACAACGAAAATTAATCGTTGTCGCTTCAAATCAATTAATTACCTTTGCAGCCCTCGTTCTGAAACATGGGAAAGTCAAGTGAATTTATCGTTCCATTCTCTGGATTGAAGCTAGGGAATCATGAGTTCGAATTTTTAGTTGACGACTCGTTCTTTGAAAAACTCGATTATTCTCCGATCAAACATGGAGAAGTTACTGTGAATCTTGAGCTGGAAAAGAAACCAGCCATGCTCACATTGAACTTCAAACTGAGTGGATGGATCGGTGAGAACTGCGACCGTTGTGCCGTGGATTATCACCAGAAGTTGAACGGAGAACACCAGGTGTTTGTGAAGTTCGGTGAGGAATATGATGAGCCAGATGACAATCTGATCATTCTTCCGTACGAAGCATACGAACTTGACGTAACGCAACTGGTTTATGAGTTTATTGGGCTGAATGTTCCTTTGAAGAAAGTTCCTTGCGAAGAAGATGACGATACAAGCATCTGCGATCAAGAAACTTTGAAAGCTTTGGAAGGTTCGGATTCAGAAGAGGAAAAGGAAAACCCCTTGTGGGCAGAATTGAATAAGATCAAAGATCAACTGAAAGACTAACACGATTAATAATAGGTTATGGCGCATCCTAAACGAAAAATATCGAAGCAGCGTAGAGATAAAAGACGTACGCACTACAAAACTGAGGCTCCAACTGTGGCAGTTTGCCCAACAACTGGCGAGCCGCACATTTACCACCGTGCACATTGGTACGAAGGCAAGCTTTACTACAAGGGTAAAGTGGTAATGGAAAAGGAATGACATAATCCGTAATTGCGGATTTGCGAATGATAGGATTGCGGCTAACTTAGCCGCAATTTTTGTTTAGAGGGGACGGGAAAAACCATCGGAATGACCAAAACCAGAGCTGCCATCACTGGAATAAATACTTGGGTTCCTGAGTACAAACTCACGAATGCGGAACTCGAAACAATGGTCGATACGAATGACGAGTGGATTCAGACTCGTACGGGCATTCAAGAACGCAGAATTTTAAAGGGAAAAGACAAAGGAACGTCAACCATGGCGATTCCTGCTGTGCAAGGATTGCTTGAAAAGACTGGAACTAATCCTGAAGAAATCGACCTGGTTATCTGCGCTACCGTAACACCTGATATGCAGTTTCCTGCTACGGCAAATATTGTTTCAGACAAATGCGGATTGGTAAATGCGTTCAGCTTCGATCTAAATGCTGCTTGCTCAGGTTTCATTGATGCTTTGACAACGGCATCCATGTACATTGAAAGCGGCCGATATAAGAAAGTGATTGTTATCGGTGCCGATAAGATGTCGTCAATTATTGATTACACAGACCGACAAACGTGTATCATTTTTGGAGATGCTGCTGGAGCAGTTCTGATGGAGCCAAACGATGAAGGTTTCGGTCTTATTGACCACAGACTTTATACAGATGGCGCTGGTGTGATTCATTTGCATCAGAAAGCAGGTGGCTCCATGCGACCAGCAAGTCATGAAACGGTTGATGCCCGCGAACATTACGTTTATCAAGAAGGTGCCGCGGTTTTTAAATTCGCGGTAACCAAAATGGCGGAAGTTTCTGAGGAAGTGATGCAACGCAACAACCTTACGGCAGATGATGTTGCTTATCTCGTGCCACATCAAGCCAACAAGAGAATCATTGATGCCACCGCATCTCGAATGGGTGTGGATGAGGAAAAAGTAATGCTGAACATTATGCGTTACGGCAACACAACAAACGGAACTATTCCGCTCTGCTTGCATGAGTGGGAATCGAAATTGAAGAAAGGCGACAACCTTATTCTAAGTGCATTTGGTGGCGGTTTTACATGGGGAGCGCTCTACGTAAAATGGGCTTATAATGGTGCTTCTTCAGTCAATTGATCAGATATAGATTTTTATACCTTAGACCAATAATCAAGGCAACGATATGGATATAAAGGAAATCCAAGAGCTGATAAAATTCGTCTCCAAATCTGGAGTTAGCGAAGTAGAAATTGAATCGAAAGGATTCAAGATCAACATTAAAACACCGCCATACAAAAGAGGTGGTTCCAATCAGCCTGAAGTGCAAATTGTACAAGCAGTTCCAGCAGCTCAACCTCAGGTTGTTCAAGCTGCGCCAGCGGCTGCCCCGGCTCCGGCCGCAGCACCTGCAGAAGCCGCACCAGCTAAAAAAGAGGAAGCAGATTCTGGCAACTACGAAGAAGTGAAATCTCCGATGATCGGAACATTCTACCGTTCTCCATCTCCAGAGAAACCACCATTTGTTGGTGTGGGAGATGAAGTGAAAAAAGGTGATGTGATCTGCATAATTGAGGCGATGAAACTCTTCAATGAGATTGAAGCCGAGGTTAGCGGAAAAATCGTGAAGGTTTTGGCAGACGACTCATCTCCAGTTGAGTACGACCAGCCGCTCTTCCTGATTGAGCCGCACTAAGTCTAACGCAAACCCACTTTCGTGTTTAAAAAGATTCTCATAGCCAATAGAGGCGAAATCGCTTTGCGCGTCATCAGAACGTGCAAGGAAATGAACATCAAAACGGTGGCGGTTTATTCCACGGCCGATAAGGACAGTTTGCACGTTCGCTTCGCGGATGAAGCCGTGTGCATTGGCCCTGCTCCAAGTCCGCAGAGTTACCTGAACATTCCAAGCATCATCGCGGCAGCGGAAATTACCAATGCCGATGCCATTCATCCCGGTTACGGATTCCTTTCAGAAAACGCCAATTTCTCTAGAATTTGTGCTGAACACGGCATCAAATTCATTGGTGCTTCGCCTGAGATGATTGATGGAATGGGCGATAAAGCCTCAGCAAAGTCAACCATGATAAAAGCTGGGGTTCCTTGTATTCCAGGCTCGGAAGGGCTTCTGAAGGATCTTGCTGATGCCAAGAAAGTCGCCAAGAAGATAAAGTATCCTGTGATGATGAAAGCTACCGCTGGTGGCGGTGGAAAAGGAATGCGGGTGGTTTGGTCGGAAGATGAAATTGAAGACCATTGGGAATCTGCAACCAAAGAAGCGCAAGCCTCTTTCGGAAATGCAGGCATGTACATGGAGAAATTCATCGAGGATCCACGACATATTGAAATTCAAATCGTTGGTGACCAGTTTGGAAATTATTGCCATCTGTCGGAGCGTGATTGCTCAGTACAAAGACGTCATCAGAAATTGGTAGAGGAGACACCTTCTCCATTCATGACAGATGAATTGCGTGACCGAATGGGAGAAGCTGCCGTCAAAGCTGCTGCTGCCGTGAATTATGAAGGTGCGGGAACCGTAGAATTCTTGGTTGACAAGAACCGCGATTTCTACTTCATGGAAATGAACACGCGGATTCAGGTTGAACACCCAATTACCGAAGAGGTAATCAATTACGACCTGATCTGGGAGCAGATAAAAGTGGCGGCTGGAATCCCTGTTTCAGGAAACCATTACTTCCCGCAGATGCACGCCATTGAGTGCCGCATCAATGCAGAAGACCCGCACCACGATTTCCGTCCAAGCCCTGGTTGTATAACTACACTACACACGCCTGGCGGACATGGCATCCGGGTTGATTCACACATCTACGCTGGTTATTGTATTCCACCGAACTATGACTCAATGATCGGTAAGCTAATTACTGTTGCTCAAACACGTGAAGAGGCTATTGCCAAAATGCGTAGAGCCTTAGATGAGTACGTTATCGAGGGAATAAAAACGACCATTCCATTCCATCGCAAACTGATGGATGACGAGAACTTCATTAAGGGGAATTACACCACGAAGTTTATGGAGACATTTGAATTGTAAGAACAACATTGAGTTATGAGGCAGTTTAAGACATTTTTCATCTTAGTTGCACTCACACTTGGTTTCCTATCGTCTTCAGCTCAAAATCAAAACATCTCCAATGGATTTGTCTTTGATGGCGAACCTTATTTGAGCGTAAATCCAAACAACTCACAGCACTTGGTTGTGGCTTGGATGAGTTGGATAGACTTCATCGAAGAGTTCAAAATAAAAGTCAGAACCAGCTTTGATGGTGGGCAAACTTGGAGCGCACCTATTACCCTAGATCACACACAAACCGCGTACACTTCTGCAGACCCATCAATTGCATTTGACGAGAACGGAAATGTACTCATCTGCTACATCGACTTTACAGGAACGGAACCTCCGTGCACAGGCGGAGTTTACATTTGTACATCAACAGATGGCGGACTAAGTTTTGGCAGTCCAGCAGAGGTAATAACCACCGACTACGATGGAACAAAATGGCCGATTGACAGGCCATGGATGGTCATTGACCGTTCTTCTGGCCCAAACCAAGGAAACATCTACGTAACGAGTTTCAACCTCAACAGAAACGAACCAAGTTACAATCCGTATCTGTCTGTCTCTTCAGACGGTGGCAACTCTTTCTCGCACCGATATTTAGACACGCTTGGTTGGTTGGCAGGCAGCCTGAACCCGCTCCCTGTATGCTCTCCTACCTTAAGCAGTTCGGGCGTCTTCCACGGAGTTTATCCTTCTTACGTTCTTTCGCAAAGCCTCTATTTCCAGTCCTTTTTGGCCTCGTCTTCAGATGGCGGTGTAACTGTTGACCATAAGCTGGTGCAAGGTCAATCCACCCCAGCAAATTCCATAGATTATCCTGATGCCAAGAAAGCCGGATTGTTGCTTTCAGACCCCTCAAGTAGCAATCATCTCGTGTATGTTTTCCTATCTACGCAACACGGAGACCCCGATATTTTCCTGATAGAAACTTATGATGAAGGAACCAACTGGACCGCGCCTGTAAGGTTGAATGATGATCCAGTAGGTAACAATCGCATACAGGATATGCTTTGGGGAGATTTTGATGTGGATGGCAGTTTGGTGGTCAGCTGGCGCGATAGAAGAAATGGCTCAGACTCAACGTATCAGACCTCATCCGAAATTTGGGCTGCTTATAGAAACACGGATTCTACAGCGTTCTCATCCAATTTTCAAATAACTGACCAAACCGTTGACTACGATACCATTCTAGCCAGTGCTGGAAACGATTTTATGTGTATCAAACTTCAAGATGATACGCTTAATGCCGTTTGGGGAGATGTAAGAAATGGTAGACTGAACATTTGGTTCCAGCGAATGGCCACGGACGGGACAACGTTATCTGTAACGCAGCTTGCTACAGACAGAATTCCAGAGATCACTATTTATCCAAACCCGACCGTTTCTCTCATTCACATAAAAGCCAAAGATCTTTTGGAAGCGCGAATTTTTGACTTAAAGGGTTCTCAGCTTTTATCCGTTTCCAATGAAAATGGCACTCATTCGATGAAAATGAATCTTGAAAGCTTGCCGAATGGAACCTACATACTTGAAGCTGAAACGAAATTCGGCACGGCCAGAAAAGAGGTTTTGAAACAATAGGAAATCTTCAATTTCCGTAATTGTTTTCCGAACAGATTAAACCATACGGGTGGATACAAGTCTTTCTAATTGGAAGCCGCAAGCAAATGTGGCTTCAAATAATTCGCACAACACCCCTCCAATATGAAATGGTTCCATCGCCTACCTATTCTTCAGCTTCTTATTGCACTTCTTTATCAGAACTCGGTCAGTGGCCAGCAATCGCAATGGAATTGGGCACGGCAACTTAACGGACCATCAAACGAAGAGGAAATTGATGCAGTAGCGTCTGATGCTCAAGGCAATGTGTTCATTAGTGGAAAGTTTGAACAATCTGTAAAAATTGAAGGTGTTGCGGACACGCTTTACAGCACCGGCCTTCCAGACATCATGTTCACTAAGTATGATGCGAATGGCAACATGATCTGGAACAAGCATTACGGTAGCACAGGAGATGATAATGTGTTCGATGCCGATTGTGATTCTGAAGGTAACATCATACTAAGCGGGTATTTTGAAGGAACGGTTACGTTCGATACCATAACGCTCACGTCTTGGGGCCAAACGGATATGATGGTTTTGAAATTCGGTACAGACGGCAACATTATTTGGGCGAAACAAATGGGCGGATCATCTGAAGACGGTGGAAATGAAGTCTCAATAGGGCCGAATGACCGTGTCATCATTGGAGCTCAATCTAAAGGGACGTTTACAGCAGGAGCATTCAGTTTTCCTAACACGGGTTCTCAAGACGCCTATCTTATTTCAATGACCTCATCAGGAGACGTTGAATGGGTCCGTGCGGTTCAAGGCGCAGGTTTGGCGCGAGCGAAATCAATTGCAATAGACGCAGCTGGCAACGCTTATTTCGGTGGCGATTTTGTTAGTCAGAATGCCTTCATAACGCCTACCGACACTATTGTTTTCGAGTATGTTGCGCTGCGCGATGCGTATATGAGCAGTTGGAGCCCAAGTGGTGATCTGCGTTGGTATAAATGCTGGGGCGGTCAGGGAAACGATCTCTGTAAAGGTGTTGCCACCAACAATCAACTCGAAGTTTATCTGGTTGGTCCCATGACGCAAACAGCCGATTTTGATGGTCAGCAATTGACTTCAGGAGGGGATGATGATCTTTATGTTTGGAAAACTGACACCGATGGCAATTCAATTTGGCTCAGGCAGATCTCTTCTACCAATAACATAACAGGAGGTGAAGTGGTAACCGGGCCAAATGGAGGAGTAATTGGAGGTATTGGTTTTACAGACATGGCAACATTCGACACCAATGGAGGAACTGAGTCTGTTCAAGGATCACCTACCGAAATTTGGCCTGCGTTTTTTCAATTCAATTCAGACGGAAGCCTGAATGAGGTTATGCTGCCAGACGAATGTTATTCTGGTCGATTTGGAGAATTAAGCCTTTCGGGTAGTACTGTTTACGTTGATATAGAATACAATGGAGAGATTGACTTTTCAGGCAACATAATTGACACAGATGAACTGAGCAATCGCGATGGGGCAATCGTATCGCTAACATTGGGCGGAAGCCTATCCGCGACATCCCTATCATCCAATAGTATCAAAGTCCGATGCTATCCAAATCCTACCACTTCTCACATTCAGGTTGAAGGGACAAAAATGGATGAAGTCAGAATCTATGACCTGAAAGGGCTCCTAGTTTCTACCACCTCTGATGTTGGCAGTAATTCCATAAAAGTTGAATTGGAAAACTTGCCGAATGGAACTTACATTCTAGAAGTTGTAACTGAATTCGGAACAGCTAGAAAAGAAATCATAAAGCAATAATTTCAATTTGCCAACTTCTGCTCCAACCAGCGATTATAATTAACTAGTTCGGCATCTTCACTTCGTGGAGAAGTGGTTTTCGTAAAGAGTTTTATCCGGTCTTTCATCTCATCGCTACGCAGCGATTTTCCTTTGAGGAACATATCAGAAATGAGGCCCAAAAGCATTGCTTCACGCACATTTTCCTGATTCTCCAATTGATCTTTGAAGTCCTTCCTGATTTGTTTCATACGGTACTCGAGGAAATCAGTATCTCCCAGCTCCAGACGAATCAACATCTCCAAAATGGCAATTCTGAACTTGAGCGGTTCGGCCGTATTGGCAAATCGCTCATGATGATACAATTGATTCAAACGCTTGATTGACTCGCGGTAATCTCCTAGGTCAAAATGGAAGATTGACAGATTCAGATAGACGAATACAATGTAGAATGGTGTCTTCTGTAGTTTCTTGTTTCCTTCCAAATCGCGCAAAATGGAAATGGCTTTTTCCATATCCACTTTAGAGTAGTTGATGACCAACGAATTGTAGTAGAAGAATAGAAATCGGTCGTAATGTAATCGGTCGAATTCTTCTATTCCAGATTTCAACTTCTCTGCCCACTCCAAAGACTCCTCCGACTTATCATTTTTGAAAAGCGCATTGACCATGTAGGTCAACATCTGGAGTTTGGTCTGATGATTCGATTTATTGAACAGCTTTTCGTTCTCAAACTCAGCGTACGTAACTCGCAGATAGTCTTCTAAGTTGGGATAATCATGCTGCTGCAATAGAATTTGGCTTACTGCCTGATAGATTTTGAAACGAAGAGCAGAACTTCCTTTCAACTCCTTGCTGTCTGTTAGTTGCTGTACGGTGTCTTGAAGCATGTCCACAACGGGGTTATCCACAGGCGAAAAGTTCTGAGTTATCTTCAACCTGTATTTTACGGTTGCTAGAATATCATCAATTTGCCTTATTGACTTCAATCTCGATTCATTCGCTTGTCGCTTGAGTATGTAAGTTTCGGGGTTAATGCTCAGCAT
This sequence comes from uncultured Chryseobacterium sp., assembly GCA_964457245.1. GTDB lineage: Bacteria > Bacteroidota > Bacteroidia > UBA10329 > UBA10329 > UBA10329. The sequence goes on from CAYWET010000010.1 coordinate 87,963, forward strand.
TTCTTGCGATAACCGAATGAACTCTGTGTAAATCAAGTCTAACAACTCTAAGTTCTCAATGGCCAATGCGCGTTTCTCGGCTTTGCCAAGAAAATGTTCGGCCAACTGATTGAGATTACGAGACATGTAATGCCTGGCTAGGTTGTAGAGGTTAATCGCTTGGGTTACGTCCTCATTCTCGAAATGCTGAACCATCAGGCTCTTACTGAGTTCAGATTTTACCCGATTTTTCAAGCGGTAATAAGGATTCTTGTTCCCATCAGGATAAAGCCTGATGGCTGCAGCATCCTCATCAAACTGTTCACGTTCTTTCTTTATGATGTCAAATAATTCAAGGTCTTTTCGTGGCTTATTGCTGGCTATACGGGAAGAGTAGATTTTGTAAAATCTAATCTCCTCCTTATTCAGACCAAGGATCATTTGATTGAGAGTGTCCATTTGAAGGCGTAAGAAATATTGAAATTACAAAAGCATTTATACAATCTGCTAATTACATTTGGGTAAATGATGTTGAATATGAAATCTACTGTGAGGATTCTTGCTATCATTTTCGTGGCTTTGCTATGCTTGAATCAAACGCAAGCGCAGGTTTCCTACGAGCTGCAGATAGACACCATCGTAGCATTGCCAGACACTGTGGAAGATGGGGAAACTGTGACATTCTTTGTGCAGATTTCGCTGAATAGTCCACTCATTTACCAAGGAAACATTTACCTCGAATTAGAGTATGGAGGCAACTTATATGCGGTAGACTCCACAACTGTAAACCAGAACTTCCTTAGTCCCAATTCCCCAAACACGATTATGGCCACACATCGATTTTCCACCGATGATGACCTGAGCATTGGCGATAACGTGGTAGTGGTATGGCCTCGAATTGGAAACGGGACAGAACCTGAACAGACAGTGGTCAACCCTTACCAAACCACCGTTACACTGGTTGAACCCAACGGAATTGAAAACAATGAACCGGAACGCATCAGAGCTTCCATTATTCGGCCTAACCCTGCCAATTCAAACATTGGGCTTGACCTACAACCTGAGCTGCAAGTTTCTCGCTCCATTCTTTATGACTTAACAGGTAAGGTTTTAGTTGAGTCAGGAAGAGAAAAGCAGCTCGATGTCTCAAGACTACCAGAAGGACTCTACTTCGTTGATGTACTAACCGAAGATGGCAATGTCTATTCAGATAAGTTGTTGATTGCACGCTGAGTACGAAATCCAATCGGTTACCTTTGCAGCAAACTTCGGCAATGGCTAACCGCAAGTACTGCAACAGTTTAACGGAATATAGTCGCTTTCAAACTCGGGAAGTGACAATCGGTAAGTTGAAACTCGGTGGTAACAACCCCATTCGGGTGCAATCCATGACCACCACTGACACCTTGGATACGGAGGCTACAGTTGCGCAAAGCATCCGTATGATAGAAGCAGGTTGTGAGTTGGTCAGAATCACAGCTCCAAGCAAAAAAGAAGCGGAAAACTTGGCCAATATCAAAGCAGAGTTGGTAAAACGCGGATACAATACTCCCATTTGTGCTGATATCCATTTCACTCCGAATGCTGCGGAAATTGCCGCTAAAATCGTTGAGAAGGTTCGAGTAAACCCTGGGAATTATGCAGATAAGAAGAAGTTCGAGACGATTGAATACACGGACGAATCTTATCAGGCCGAATTAGATAGAATCAAAGAACGGTTTGTTCCTCTTGTAAGAATCTGCAAAGAGTACGGAACCGCCATGCGAATCGGGACCAATCATGGTTCCCTTTCAGATAGAATCCTAAGTCGGTATGGCGATACTCCACATGGAATGGTGGAATCTGCCATGGAATTCCTTCGTATTTGTGAAGAAGAAGACTATCACAATATTGTGCTTTCGATGAAGGCCAGTAACACGCAGGTGATGGTTCAGGCTTATCGTCTATTGGTGGCTACCATGATGGAAAACGGAATGAATTATCCGCTCCATTTGGGAGTGACAGAAGCGGGAGAAGGCGAAGATGGACGCATTAAGTCGGCAGTTGGCATTGGAACGTTGCTAGAGGATGGTCTGGGAGATACAGTTCGGGTTTCTTTAACTGAAGAACCTGAGTTAGAAATTCCCGTTGCCAAAGCTTTGGTTACACGATATGAAAAGCGTACTGAACTACAGCAGCACATTCCTGAATACACGAATTATCCTGTTAACCCATTTCAATACTTCAAACGGGAAACAAATGCTACTTTGAACATTGGCGGTGAGAATGTTCCGCGAGTAATAGCAGACCTCTCGGATAAAGAGAATATCACACCTGCAAACCTGTTTGCGTTTGGATACAATTATTCTGTTGAGTTAGATAAGTGGAACATGACCGATTTGGCATGCGACTTCCTATTTGTAGGAGACAATGAACTTGACTTTGAGATACCTGGGACATTGGGAATTATTCAAAATTCTGGATCATGGCAGTCTCATAAAGAGCGACATTATCCATTGCTTGATGTGGCTTCGTATTTAACCGGCACGCCTAGGTCAGATGAATTGAATTTGATTCGAGTTGACCTTAATGGACTCAACGATAACCTCATAGGTCGGCTTAAAACCGACAAAACAGCCGTCCTTGTTCTTCATTCTAAAAACGAACATGGACTGCCCGAGCTAAGAAGGGCTATTGTCTTGCTTGAAGAACATGGTTTGAAAACTCCAATCATGATTCAGCGCAGCTATGAATTAGATGAAAGCACCTTCCAACTTCACTCCGCAACAGACGTTGGTGGTCTTTTGGTTGATGGACTTAGTGACGGCTGTTGGATAACTAATACAAATGTTTCAAATAAGGCGTTGAACAGCACAGCTTTCGGTGTTCTTCAGGCAGCCAGGGCTCGTACGTCAAAAACGGAATACATCTCCTGTCCAAGTTGCGGAAGAACTCTTTTTGATCTCCAGGAAACCACTGCCAAAATTCGTAACAGAACCGATCATCTTAAAGGAATCAAAATTGGAATCATGGGCTGTATAGTAAATGGCCCAGGCGAAATGGCAGATGCCGACTACGGATACGTAGGCACTGGCAACGGTAAAATAACACTCTACAAAGGTCAGGAAGTTGTAAAGCGAAATATTCCTTCAGAAGGTGCTTTAGAGGCATTGGAAGAACTTATCAGGGAGCATGGCGATTGGGTTGAGCGGCCAATCATTGAAGCATAAAAAAGCCCTACACTTTTTGTGCAGGGCTTAAACCTCAACTTAGTTCAATTACTTCTTTGCCTTCTTCTTTTCTTCAACCCACTTCTTGTCGGTAAGTGATTCCCACTTGATCTTCATCTCGGCAATACGGTTCAACTCAGTCTCGTAATCCACCTTGTCCTTATTGGCTTCAATCTTGGCAGTGTACTGTTCTATTCTGTGTTTAAGCGCATCCGCTTCTTTCTGAATATTCTCGGCCGAACGCTCGGTGGTAACTGCCTCTACCTTGTCTTGAGCCAAAGCATCAGAAACTCCAACCGCAAGCATGGCAAAACTTAAAATCAATAATGTCTTTTTCATAATTCTAGATGATTTGTGATTAAAAGTAGGAATAAAAAAAACCCGCGAACAATATTGTTCGCGGGTTTTACATTCATCAACTACTATTATTGAATCTGAATTCTGCGTGTAACCTGACCCTCTTCAGTTACAATCTGAAGCAGGTAGGTTCCAGAAGCAACATTCACATTCAGCTCCTTGCGGAAGCTGCCGTTGAGTATAGCACCTTCGGTATAGACCACGCGGCCTGCTACATCAAGTACATTCAGCTGTACGTCTGCTTCAACTCCACGTATCTCAACCACAAACTGACCGTTTGACGGATTAGGATAAACTTGCATCGCTCTCTCAACTGCATCAGCAATTGAAATTGGGACATCTGCCACTTGTACTGTCTGGCAAGACACCGAAGTACATCCATTTTCATCCGTTACCGTCAGACATACATTATAACCACCATCTGCAGCGTAAGTATGGGTAGGACTGGCCATGGAAGATGTATTTCCATCACCGAAATCCCAAGCCCATTCAACTATAGTGCTAGATGATGTGCTCGCATCTGTGAAGTCTACCGTTAAGCCAGTTGCAGAATAGGTGAAGCCAGCGTCAACGGTTGTTTCTGTTAGGTTCACCAATACGTCTCCTGAAGCACCATTGTAGCCATCCACTTGAACAAAATATGTCTGTCCAGGGGTAAGGCCACAAAGCGTCACCAAACTTGTGTACTCTGTAATACTGAAGTCCACATTGTCGTCATTTGCCCCAAGAAGAACAGCTGAACCTGTGGCGAAATCCTGACAGCTCACAGCGGAATAGACCGCCAACTGAGTGTCGTCATCAGAACCATCAGTATCAATGGTCACATTACCCGATGCAGGAGCCATAAAGGTAAACCAGATTGAATTCTCAATTGCAAGATTACCGGCACACCATCCATCTTGTGACTCGCACGATAGGCCTCCTGTACCCGCTGGTGGTACTGGCTCTCCCACCTCTGCGGTGGCAGATTCGTTTGAATACGGCCCGTTGGCCCCCATAGACAAACCAATGGCATTACATACATCATCGTTGGCAGGAGGCGCAGGAAGCTCATAAACACAGATATCGAACGTTGGATCAGTTGGATCAACGCTAAATGAGTTACTGAAGTAATGGTAAACCCGAATATAATATGTTTCGCCAATGGTAAGACCGCTTAACTGGGTCGACTCAGGATCTCCTGATGAAAAGCCATCATCGGTACAACCTAATGAGGTCAAAACTCCACAAGTACCAGAGTAAACCTCAAAAACCGCATCCACATCCGCGCTTCCTGCTACATCAACCATAGCTGATGTTTCGGTAGCCATAAAAGAAAACCAAACATCATCTGCAACATCACCGCCACTACATGGTGCTGCCGATTCTGTTGCTCCGGCAAGCGTGCCAGAGGTAGCAGCACATGTTGCGCCCTGAGTCAAAGAAGTAGCACCTGAACATTCATCATTTGCCGGACCTAACAGCACCTCAACGGCCGAACAGGACGAATCGGTACCACAATCATTTGTAACCGTCATACAAACTGCGTATGTACCCTCTACAGTATAAGTGTGTGTCGGGTTCTGCATGATAGAGGTATTACCATCACCAAAATCCCACAACCATGAAGTAACCGCTGGCGTAGCCGTACTAGCATCTGCAAAATCTACGCTAAGGGTACCCGCAACCTGCGATGAGGTAAAGTCGGAATCTGGAGTAGCGCCAGAGGTTATTGTAGCTGTACCACTGACCGTTCCTGGGCAATTCGCATCACTTACCGAGTTTAACGAGAACGAACCTGCATCTGAAGACGCGATTATCAACGGGTTATCAGTAACTCCAGAAAGGTCAACGACTCCAACTGGGTCTGTGTAATTGACAGACCATGGTCCAGTACCAGTAAAATCAATCTGTACATTAACGGTGGCTCCATCGCATGAGAGTCCGCCACCAGATATGGTTGCTGTAGGCTCCTCATTCACTGTTACCAGTGTTCCTGCCTGATCAACTGACCCACACAGCGAACCTCCACCGTCAAGAGTAAGGGCATGAACTCCCGCAATAGTAGTTTCAGCCGAATAGGCCAACTGGTCTGCTGGGTCGATAACACCCATGTGTACGTAATAATCTCCTGGAGCGTTTACCGTGTACGATAACATGCCGCCACCCAATATGTTACCTGAAGCATCAGCTAACAAGGCGATTGAGGCGTATCCCGTAGGTACCACCTGATCTCCATTTGGTGTTACTGCCACAGTAGCCGAGCCACCACTCATGCAAACTGGTGTGGCGTCTGCTGTACTTGTTCCTGCATCTGCAGTACAATTTCTCTGAACGGCTGTTGCTACACAAGGCGAAGAACCCACTGTATTACAGAACTCGTCCAATGTCCAGTGAATATATAAATCGTCAGTTCCTGTTGCCGTAACGGACAACGGAGAATAGCCTGCTCCCAGAACTGGCCCATCTACTGCACCGATGGTAACAGTGATGTAACCACCACCACCCACAGATGTGAAAGTGTAATCTCCTCCAGTAACAATTCCGTTTACCACAGAATATTCGTCTTCGTAGTTACAACCAGCAATTTCGGTAAGGTTAAACCCATCAACCGTAACTGCCGAACTTGGCCAAATTCCACCAATAGGGTCATTATTACATGTTGGAACACCCAAGTCTTGGACCGTTCCCAAATAACTTCCGGTAGCCGATGTTGCACAGGCATCATCAACATTCCAGTGAACATATAGGTCAGAACTTCCTGTGGCTTGCACCGTAAGAGGAGAATAACCCGAACCTAAAACAGGCCCGTCTACCGCACCAACCCTTACTGTAATGTAAGACCCATTGGCATGCGTAAATTCATATTCATGTCCGGTAAGAACTCCGGTAATTACAGAATACTCTGATCCAGCATAAAGGTCAGTGGCAATTGTAGTAACCGCACCTCCTGCATCTGGGGTAACTGCACTACCTGGGTACAGGCTTAAGTTTTCACATGGTGGTAGCCCAAGATCCTGAATGGTAGTGGTGATAAATACGCTGTTATCAGTTCCGCAGTTAGCATCCACATTCCAATGAATATACACATCGCTTGCAGACGAAGCGGTGAACTGCACTGGAGAGAAGCCTGTTGCCAAAATAGGTCCTCCTACAGAACCTTCTCTTACAGTTATATATCCTCCACCATTTGAAGACGTAACCTCATAATAATTTCCTGAAGTAATACCGGTTACAACAGAATATTCTTCTTCGTAATTCAACGTGTTGATGGTGGTTACTGCACCACCGGCATCCACAGTAACAGGAGTTGAAGGGTACAGAACAGTATTCTCACAAGGAGGTAACCAGCCGGCAAGAATAACATTGTCAATTGCTAATCCATCTCCCCAGTTACCATCGGTCAGATCACCTGGGTTGTCATTGTGAAGAAAACCTACTACCATTTGGTCATCGAACACAAACGGATTACTCACCAAAACCTCACCATTGACTATATTATAGCCATCCTCTTCCCACTGAGCAACAGCTGAAAGCGGGAAAATCACAGCCTCCACAGAATTTGCGATGTAGAAGTATCCTGCCGAACCATACTGCGCGTCAAAATAACGGTCAAACAAAATGGTAAGTGAGTCATAGTTGGTCATATCAAAGAATCCAACCCCAACAAAATCGTCACTTCGATCTTGGTCAACAGGGTCATCATTGGAAATAGCAAACCCAGAATTGTCCAAAGAAACTGGAACATTCCATATACCACTATAACTAGTTACACCAAACTCCCAACCATCCGACATAACCGGACCGGAAGTGGGATACATTGCTGGATCTTGAACAGCGGATATCCAACTAGTTGGAATCGTTGTAGCATTAAAATTCTCTACCAGCAACAGTTCAAAATCCTGAGCATACAAGCCCGTAGATATCAGAACCGCTGCTAACAGCGTACTTAAAAGTTGTAAACATCTTTTCATGATCAGTATTATTTTGTGAGTTTTTCAGCGTTTTCCACCTCTCTTCTCTTCAATCCTTTCGCCTGGCGCTCAGCAAATTGCTGTGCTGAGTGAGCTTTTGCCTGCTCCATGGTCATCGCCTGCATTTTTTTTCCGCTTGCCCGAACCGCGCCTTTTCTGACCCGCTGATCGAGTTCTTTGGTAATCTCAACCTTCCGCTGAATCGGCTCCATGGACCCTTCAACGCTCTGTGCATTACAGAACGAATAAGAACCCACCACCAGAACAACAGACACTGCTAGTTTTATTGTTTTCATGATTAGTAGATTAATTAAACAATGGTTTGATTTGTTTCAGTCGTGAACCGTGCAAGGTATATATTAGAATTTCCGGATGCAACATAACTAACACCCGAACTCCATTTCAATACAAAATTTGTCTTGTATTGACAATTTTAGATGCGCAACATAGATTAAAGTGGTCTACCTTGGGCGGAAATGATTGAATCACATTGGATCATCACATCAGAAAAGGCGTTTCGAGAATTCTCAGAGATTGGTTCTGACGGGGGTAGTTCTTCTCTGCGATGATCCACTTGCTTCCCATTTTTCCAAAAACGGAAGCAAACATGCGGCCCTGTGGCCAAACCTGTTGACCCCACATAACCAATGACATCACCCTGACTAACGCGAACACCCGGTTTGATACCACTTTTGATTTTGGACATGTGCAAATACTGAGTAGAATAAACACTGTTGTGACGTATTTTCACATAATTACCATTGTTTCTCTTAAATCTTGCCTCGGTAATAACTCCATCACCAACGGCCATAATGGGTGTACCAGTTGGAGCGGCATAATCGGTTCCTAAATGAGCTTTGAAGCGCTTCTGGACTGGGTGAAACCGCCTCATCGAAAACCCCGAGCTGATTCTGGAATATTTAACTGGCGCTTTTAGGAATGCCTTCTTCAGGTTATTGCCTTGGTCATCGAAATAACCTTTTTCGTTCTCGCTTTCGAAATAATATGCTTTGATGGGTTTGTCAAAATGAGTGAAGGTCGAGGCCAGAATTCGATCCACACCGATTGACTTACCTCCAACAAAATTCTCGACATAAAGAACTTCAAAAGCATCACCCTTTTGGATGCGATAAAAATCAATTGTCCAAGCATAGATTTCTGACAGTTCAATCGCTAACATTGGGTAGGCATCGGCCTTTTTTAAGTCGACATACAGCGAAGAGTTGACTACTCCCTTAACAAACCTTGTTCTCTTCTCAATGTCGCGCTTTCCTTTGTAGATATGAATGCTGTCCTGCATATTGAAGACCACATATTCAACGGCATTCGGCTCGTAAACGAAACACGTGGCCAAACCAGTTGAATCCTTTGTGCAGTAGATGGCATAGGGTTTTCCCGTTGCGAGTTTACGTACATCAAACACCTCTTTCGAAGCCTTCGCCAACTCATCAATTACGTTGTAAGAAACCCCATAAGGCAACAGAATGGAAGACAGGTTTTGGTTTCTCTTAACCTTATCTTTTACCACTAGAAAGGAGTCTGTCACGAAACCATATTCATCGAAGGATTCCTGAACCACCTCGTTGGTTTCAACGCCTTCGGAATTTCGACCACCCGAACAGGCAACGTAACTCAGCACAATGCCCAACAATATCAACCGCACAAAATCTTTCATCAACCGTAACTTCTATCAAGAATTCTGGCGAAAATAGTCGCTCAACAGGCTGGATGGAAAACGAAAGCCTACTTGTTTTTCACAAGGTCTTCAACCCAGGCTTTGCCCCAGTTTTCTTTCTCTTCGGCTGTCCAAAGTTCTGGGAAGAAAATGCGCTTCATGAAGCGAGGGGGAAGGTATTTCTGCCAGTTGGTTCCGCCCGTTGCAGGAACTCCAGTTTCGTCTCTCAAAAGATAGCGAGCGGCAGTTTTGTAATGCTGAAGCGGCCAGTTGACATTGACATTCAAATCCAGCTTTTTCATCTCAGCAATTAGCGACTCATCATTCTTTTCCGCCTCTGGTAAAGACAGGTATTTCGACCAAAGATTCTTGTCGGCATAATTCAACGCAAGTTTGATGAGTTCTTCCGTGTACTTCTGCTCAAACTGTTTTAGCGTTAAGGTTTTCTTTCCTGTTTCGAGTTCGGTTGCGCCTGTTTTCCAGTAAATAAACTGGAACATTTCGCGAATTCCCTCTTTGTCCGATTTCGTGTCGGCAAACTTCTCGCGGTAATCAATATGCACCAGATTATTCATCGGTGTCGAGCAAATCTCAATCTTCCTGTACTGCGCACTTTGGAAGCCACTTGCGGGCAACAGCGCCATGCGGAAACGAAGGAATTGCTCCTTCTCCATTCCGTGTTCCATTACACCGTAACTGGTGGTCAACGCATGGAAATACGCATTGATTCTTCGCACACGTTCTTTGAAATAGCCAGACTCCATTTTGTCTCGCCAACCTTTGTCCTCTCCATTCGGGAGAACGTTTCTGCCGTTATGGGCAATCTGCTCGTATTCGTGCAGAGAGAGGCGGAAATAAAGCTCGGTTATTTGATGGTAGATGATAAAAATGAGCTCGTCAGGAAAATCGGTCTTCGGTTGTTGAAGCGACATCAGCGTATCCAGTCGCGCATAATCCCAATATGGCAGGTAGTTGGAAAGCAACAACCCATCGAGATAGGAATTCATATCCTGCCCCATGTTCTCGTACTTCTCGCGAAGTTTTTCCAGTTGTTCTGCCAGCAGTTCGTTGTTCATTTCATCGGTTTATCGGGTTCGAAAATAGGAAATCGCCTATCGGAAATAATGATTCGGGTCATGAACCAGCCCCCGACCGATTGGTTAATTTGGCAGCAAATTGAAATCGATGGTAGAGAAACAGGTCATCATTGGAGCAGGTTTGGTTGGATCGTTGCATGCAGTTTATCTCGCAAAGCGCGGGGTGCAGGTAGAAATGTACGAACGTAGACCCGACATGCGAACCGTTGACATCAGCGCTGGGCGCTCCATCAACTTGGCCATATCGCACCGCGGACTGAAAGCGCTTGACCGCGTTGGGCTGAAGGAAAAGGTTTTGGAAATGGTGATTCCGATGCCCGGCAGAATGATTCACGATGTGGAAGGCAACACCAACTTTCAACCTTATGGAAAAGATGGCCAGCACATCAACTCTGTATCGCGGGGCGGATTGAACGCGCTTTTGATGACCGAAGCCGAAAAAGCTGGTGTGAAAATTCACTTCAACCAGCGATGCGTAAATATGAATCTGGATGCTGGAAACGCAACATTCCGAGATGAGGCTTCTGGCGAAGCTTCGGAAGTTGTTGCCGACCACATTTACGGAACGGATGGCGCTTTCAGCGAGGTGCGCCATGCTATGATGATGACTGACCGTTTCGATTACTCACAAACGTATTTGAAGCACGGTTACAAGGAATTGTCCATTCCAGCAGCAGAAGGCGGTGGATTCCGAATTGAAAAGAATGCGCTGCACATTTGGCCTCGTGGTGGCTACATGCTCATTGCACTCCCCAATTTGGATGGAAGCTTTACTGTTACCTTGTTCTTGGCTTTTGAAGGAAAACACGCTTTCGAAAATCTGAATACTGAACAAGACGTTTTGGATTTCTTCAATGAGGTTTTCCCAGATGTGGTGCCACACATGCCAACATTGGTGCAAGATTTCTTTGGCAATCCGACCTCTTCCCTCTGTACTGTTCGCTGTTTCCCATGGCGATACAAAGACAAGGCGCTAATCTTTGGAGATGCATCACACGCTATTGTTCCTTTTTACGGACAAGGAATGGTCTCTGGATTTGAAGATTGTCTCGTGTTCGACCAACTGGCCGATGAACACTGGAACGACAAGGAAACCCTCTTCGATAAGTTCCAATATTCGCGAAAGCCAGATGATGACGCCATTGCAGACCTCGCGCTACGCAACTTCATTGAGATGCGCGATTCTGTGGCTGACCCTCGGTTCTTACTCCGCAAACAAATTGAGAAAAAACTGAGCGCCAAACATCCAGACAAGTGGACACCTCTTTATGAGATGGTTACCTTCTCAGAAATGCGCTATTCAGAAGCACTTTCACGCGGAAAAGAGCAGGACAAAATCATGGAAGAGATTCTGTCTTGGGATGGAATTGAAGACAACTGGGACAACCTAGAAGTTTTTGAGAAGATTGAAGCGTTTGCTTTGGAAAGCACTAAATTCTAAATGAAGAAATCCGAAACAGGTATATCTATTGGGTCTGTTTCGGATTTTCCTTTTTAGAATTTCGGATTTCTATTCTTAATCTCCGCTGATAATATTCCCTAACAAGTCTCCACCTAAACCAGCAGCACCTTTTCGCTCTCCTTTTTTGCCCCATCGAGCGGCTGCTCCGATTCTATCTGCCAATCGGCTGAATGGTAAACTCTGCAAGTAAACTTTTCCAGGGCCTGTGAGATTAGCTGTGAAAAGACCTTCGCCACCGAAAAGCGAGTTTCGGAAACCACCAATAAACTGAATATCGTAATCGACCGTTGGAGCAAATGCCACCAAACAACCCGTATCTACACGAAGTGTTTCTCCAGGGTTCAACTCCTTTTCAATGATGGTTCCACCAGCGTGTATGAACGCCAATCCGTCTCCTTCCAATCTTTGAAGAATAAATCCTTCCCCACCGAAAAGACCAGCACCGATTCTCTTTGTGAAAGCCACCTCAATTTCAACGCCTTTTGCCGCACATAGAAAACCGTCTTTCTGACAATAAAACTGTCCGCCTAAACTTCCAAGGTCCAACGGAATGATCTTCCCAGGATACGGAGCGGCAAACGCCACATGACTTTTACCCGTTCCGCCATGCGCAAACGTGGTAATGAAGAAACTCTCGCCAGTTATCAGTCGCTTGAACCCTTTGAAAATGCCGCCACCCGTATCGGTCTGCATCTGAATTCCATCTTCCATGTAAAGCATCGCGCCAGCTTCCGCTCGCACACCTTCCTGCGGATCGAGTTCAATCTCAACCGCTTGCATGTCATCTCCGTAAATCTTGTAATCAATTTCGTCAGCCATAATTTCTCGTTTTGGTTCGATTCAAAGAAAAAGGAGAAAACGAGAAATGAAAAACGGTTTTGTCAGTTTTCACAAAGCTTCACATTTAGGAAACAGATCCTATGGGCATATGGCCGTACGCCCCTACACCATACATTTGCCGTATGACCAAAATTGTTGGCATCATTCCATCGCGCTATGCGAGCACGCGGTTTCCCGCAAAACCGCTGGTTGATATTGCTGGAAAAAGCATGATTCAGCGTGTGTACGAGCAGGCATCGAGATGCAAGTCGCTAAGTGATGTGATCGTGGCCACGGACGACCAGCGAATCTTTGACCATGTGCTTGGTTTTGGCGGAAAAGTGGTGATGACGTCCTCAGAACATCAATCAGGTACCGACCGCTGCGCAGAGGTGCTGGAAAGTCTGAGTGACGCGGATGTGATTATCAACATCCAAGGTGATGAACCCTTTATTGAACCCGAGCAAATTGACCAACTAGCGGCCTGCTTCGATAATCCTGAAACGAAGATTGCCACACTTATTAAAAAGGTTGAAAACGAGGAAGACCTGTTGAGTGACACGGTGGTTAAGGTGAACCGAACGGATTCAAACAAGGCCATCTACTTTAGCAGGAAGCCGTTTCATTCGCTTGAAGATTCTTATAAACACATTGGTATTTACGCCTACCGTGCCGACACGCTGAAAGTCATCTCCAAACTGCCACAATCTGAAAATGAATTGACCGAAAGGCTGGAACAATTGCGCTGGCTCGACAACGGTTTCGAAATACAACTTGCTGAGACAGAACACGAAAGCAATTCGGTAGATACGCCAGAAGATCTTCAGCGACTTTTGCGCGATAGAAACCTATAATTTCCCGTACTTTGGTGCGTTCGTTTCGCATGTTATCTGATCAACTCGGACATATCATTTGCCAGCAACTGCAAGAGCAGCCGTTGGTTGTTCTGCCAGGCTTCGGTGGTTTTGTAAAAGACCACTTAGGAGCAGAATTGGATGAAATGAGAAATCGCATTCATCCGCCAAAGAATTCGGTGATTTTCAACTCGAAGCTGTCTCATAATGATGGCTTGCTTTTGGCCGCTGCCGCAGCGGAATTAGAACTTACTTATGCAGAAGCAGATAAGTGGTTGGCCGATGCTATTTCTGAAGTTCGTTTCCGATTGGGTAATGGAGAAACCGTTTTGCTAGATGGTTTGGGCGAACTGAAAAAATCAATCGAAGGAAGCATTGAATTCACGGCAGTTGAACTTCCGCTGATCCAAGATGAATTCTTTGGTTTGAAGCCGATTTCGCTCCGACAGGTGGAGAAAGACAACGTGGATAAAGTGCGCGAATTGGTTGCTGCGGATGGTCCAGTTGCTACTAAAGTTCGTACGCTACCAATCAAGCGCATTGCAAGCTATGCTGCCGCAGCCGTTGCAGTTGGTTTTCTGATGTGGATGCCGATTCAGAACGGTGCATTGAACAATGGAAAAATGTTGGTTCATCAGCTAAATCCGTTTGCGGTTAGTACAGAAGCTGCTTATCAATCGCGCCAGTTCAATGAAACTTGGCTCACAAAAGGTTTTGAGCAGGAAGATGCGTTGGCCGACAAGTTCAACCATGAGTATTTGAAGCTTCATCTGACCAAGAATTCAAGTAATTCGATTGTTGTAAAAACAGATGCGGTTCCTTCTACAGAAGTGAATTTAGAAGAGGAAGCGCCAGTTGAGAAAATCGACAAGAATGCTTCAACCTTTAAAGTGATCGCTGCAACTTTCAATTCTAAAAGCGATGCGGCTGACTACGTTGCGGAAATGATCAAGCGTGGTTTTTCCGCTCAGTACGCAGGTAAAGACTCACAAGGACACTTGGTTGCTTATGGCACTTATAATTCTTTGGAAGATGCCAACCGAATGTTGAAGTCGGTAAGTCTTTCGAATAAGGAAGCGCGTATCGTTTCAGGAAACTGATTCTTCGTCTTTCGATTCTACTTTTTCATCTTTCTTCCTTGCCTTACCATAAAGTTTGATAGCCACCATCATCACAATGGCCAGCATGATCAAACTCCCCAGACCGAAAATCCACGAGACCGAATTTTTCAGAACAACCACAAACACAATTCCGAAGAGGAAAAGCGTTGCAACTTCATTCCAAACACGAAGTTTAACAGAGCCCCAAGTTTCCTCATCGTTCTGAAATTTCCGAAAGATCTTATGGCAGTATAGCTGATAAAGAAACAACCCACCGACCATGGCAAACTTGACATGCATCCAAGGCTGAAGCCAGAAATTAAAACCGTAAACCAGCCAAAACCCGAACACGAACGTGAGAATAGCTGACGGCCATGTGATGATATACCACAGTCGCCATTCCATCAGTTTGTACTGCTTTTCTAAAATGCTTCTTGCTGGTTCTTCCTTGTTTCTCGCTTCGGCATGGTAAATAAACAGCCGAATGATGTAAAACAACCCTGCAAACCAAGTGGTCACAAAAATGATATGCAGCGCCTTGATGTAAAGGATATTGAATTCGAGGTTTGATAGGAATTCCATGGTGTAAATGTAGCGTTCGCAAGGCTTCGAAATAAAATGACGACCACTTGTAACCAATGCGCTTTCAATCGCATCTTGTAAGGGAATGAACGAAAAACGCGAACTTGTTACGCACCGTGCATAATCAGAACGGCATAGCGAATTGGGTTCGGAAAGCGGCCGATGGCGATCAAAAGGCGCAACGGCACATTTACAACGAGCTTTCTGGCGTGCTCTACTCCATTTGCCTGCGATACATGG
>CAYWET010000011.1:0-67202 GCA_964457245.1 uncultured Chryseobacterium sp.
GCCGAAACAGACGTTCCGACAAACGGATGAATGAACGAAACGTACGTGAACGAATTATTGAGGAAGAACCCGATATAAACCACCGAAAGGATGCTGAGAATGAGCATCCCACGCTTCGATTTACGCCAGCGTTTCTGAATGCCGTAGAAGAACATCAGTCCGATGACGATGGCGTGCAAAATCCAAATATTGCTGAGCGTTGCGTGAACCTGAAACGGGTTCATTTCGTCAATTTCGGAGAGTGTGACCAGCGGCTCTGGCGAAGCCAGTGAAATGAGTTCCGAAGCCGTTTCGGCAACAGCTTCTGTCGTCAATGTTGCTCCAGAAACGGCATCAATCTGGTGTTCGCCAGAAAGCTTCATATCTTTCATCTGCGAGTAAAATCCTCGCGAAGCAATGCGATTGAGGTAGCTTTCGGTTTCCTTGGAAGCAACGTGATGAACCGAATGCGTGGTGCCATCGGAATTGATGACCACACCCACATTTATCGGCCCCGCATAACCGTGAATTCCGTGAACGACTTCCTCACTTTCTAGATAGACGAAACGGCTTCCCTCCTGCTCTATGATCAAATACGGAAGTTCGTACTCTGAGGCAAACTCGAACTTCGCACCAGCAAATAACTTGTGTGCGTGAGAAAGAAGGCGTTCACGATGAGCGTCCATATCGAACTTCAGATCACTTTCTCCACCAGAAATGAGACCCGTTGTTTCTGTCTTGTCGCGCTCCTTCATCATCAACCCATGCCCGAAACCGTGGGTTTCCGCGTCTTCAATGGTACCGTAGGTCTGGGTTTCTTCAGGATGATGTTCTCCGACCAATTTCGGGATAGAGAATTTGGTAAACTCCTCTGCGATGTCGAGACTGAGCAGCTCCTGCGCCAACGGCCCGTTGACCCAGAAATAGGCGAAGAAGCCCGCAACCAATGCGGTTGCGAGCAACTTGCCCTTCTCCTGTTGGATAAACCCTGTCCAATCAAACATCAAGAGAAAAATCAGATGGTCTCTACAGTCTTATTTGAGATGTCAATGACCCAATTTTCCAAATTGGCGTCTGGAAGAATGGCGTCCTGCACGTAGTAAACCGATGAAGCATTCTCGCTCTCATCAACTGCAGTTTGAATAATGTCGTTTTGGAAGTACTTATCGTTTGCCACAAGAACTGGGATAACGATCACGTTGTCTTCCAACTCCTGCAATTTTGCAATGCCATCTTTGGTTGGTTGCGTGGAATAACGTACCAAGTGACCGCACCAAGAATAAGCAATGCTCTCGTGGCCTGTTTTCACCTTCAGGTATTTGCCAATCTCGTCCACCATTTCCTCCCATTGCTGATTGTATTGTTCATCGCCATAAGCAACCAGAAGCACACCTTCGTTGGCGGCATCTTTGCTCAAAGCCATCACCCTACGCTCCACATTCTTCTTAAGAATGGTGGTGTAATCCAATGGCGGAACGATGGTAACTTTCGCTTTTGGGCGATAAGTATCAATCTTCTCTTTCTTCAATTCCTCAACAATTTTCGGGTCTGAAGAAAGTCCGCAGATCACAGGAATATCGTGCGAATAATGCGAGCTCACCGTAAGGAAAATCGGCACCACAACAACTTCGTCAAATCCATCTTCATCAAACTCTTTCAAACGCGTTGCAATGGAAGGCTCTGTGTATTCCATGAAAGCCGTTTTCACTTCGGAGATCTTCTTGTTTCCAAGAATGCTATCGCGAACGCTTTTATCGAGTTCGAGAAGCATATTTCTCCAGTTTTCAGACACCGACCCGTGGTTGACCAACAACACTCCGATCTTCTTTTCGCTGCCGTTATCGGCTGCTTGATTTCCCTTGTCTGCGCAAGACGACAAAAGCCCTACTACAAGGGCCAAGGCAACAATAATTGTATGTTTCATTGTATTCATTTGATAGTGCCTTGCTCGCCAGCCGCCCGAAGAAGTTTACCAATAAATGGCGGCTGGGAGCGAGGTCTTGATTAGTTATTTATTGATGATCAGTTTCTTGGTTGTGATGGTGTTTTCCGTTTCGAGACGCAGGATGTAAGTTCCTGCTGGCACACCGTTCAATTGCAGATTACGCTGCTTGAAACCCTGACCTTGGAATGTGCGGTTTGATACCAGTTTTCCTGTCATATCATAAACGTTTGCAATGGCTTCATTCTCTTCAAGATTGAAAACCAAACTCACATTTCCGTCTGTGGATGGATTCGGGTAAACCGCCACGTTGATTTCTACTTCCACATCATCGATTCCAACAGCTGCAACCAACTCTTTTGAGAAATTGATCTTACCAGTACTGCCACCCTCAAATCCAGTGAAAATCAAGTGCCAAATATTTCCCTGTTGATCTGCAACGAAGTAGCTTAGGTCAGCAACAATCACATAACTTCCCTGATAGTCTTTCCAATCCCAACCTATAGTATTCGCAAGGCTATCTGAAGTATAGTCCGTGTAAACCGCTGCGTTCACATCCACACCGCTGGCTTCAGCAGCGTAGACACCTGTGTTGGTAAGTACACCTGTTACACCGTACTGAACGCCTGGGGCGTAATTTCCCTCATATTTTTGGAAAACAAGATCCCAATCTGTAGTGGCTGGCTCGCGATCAATGTCTGTGTGATTCTGCAAAGAGAAATAGCCGAAGTTCTTTCCAGCAAAGTCAGATTTTGTAACTGTGTGGGTCATGTCCATTCCACCAGCAAGATCAGCATGCGTGAATGTGAACACTCCGCTTGTAAGGTCTTCGATAATCAATTTCTGGTATGAACCATCAGAAAGCTTGATAATAAAAATCTTATCTCCAGTGATCACATGGGTCTGAACATTATAAAGTCCCCAACCCACATCGAAAGGATCCGAACCTGCAGCTTCATCAAAGGCACCAACACTCCAGTATTCTGGAGAATCGTAAAGACGCGTCCAACCACCAATGCCTGCTGTATCTACGGTTGCCCAGTCGCCAATGCCACCATTAGGATACTCCCAAAGTTGTGTTCCGAAACCACCATTAATGCGGATGGTTGTACCAAAACCGCTTGTTACAAATGCAAGATCCCAGTTGGTGTTATCTGCCTCATTCTTGGTGCCATCATCCAGCTTATAGTAAACTGAATTGACATAACTTGCCCCAAGAGCAACGCTGTCTTCCACAGCTTGAGAAAATGAACTGAGCGCAAAAAGCACCGCAGCCGTTAAAAGAGTAAAGTGTTTCATTTTTTTGAAAAGTTGAATTGATTTCCGTTTTACCATTCTTATTTAGATTAATTCTAAACAAAGGCAAATGTATAGGGGTGATGAACGGCCGTCAATCGCCACAGTAGGGCAAATTTGCACTACCAATAAGTAGGTATGTTATGCTTCGGATTTCACCAACCCTGTTCGGATGGCGTACAGAATAAGCTCCGAAACCGAGCCTACCTGAAGCTTGCGCATGATGTTCTTACGATGCGTTTGAACCGTATGCGTGCTGATATGAAGCTTATCCGCAATTTGTTTACTAGTGAGGCCAGCAGCAATCTCCCGCGTTATCTCCACCTCACGTTCTGTTAAAGCCGTAGGGCTGCAATCTTCATCTTCAATCAGGTTACGATTCAGTAGAATATTCAACACATTATTGCAGAAGAAACGTTCGCCCTTGACCAGCGCGTGAATAGCGTGCAGAATCTCATCACCATCACATTCTTTGGTTAGAAAACCCTGAATGCCACCATCAATGCTTTGAAGGACTGCGGCAGAATCTGAAGTATCGGCAATAAGCAACATCGGTAAACTCTTAAAGCGTTCACGAACCCGAAGCACCAAGTTCTTCAGCTCCTCGCCCACCCTTACATCGTTGATAATAAGCAACGAAACGGGAGATCGATCCAGCTGCGTGAGTAGATTTCCTTCGTCCGCGCAATCAACCACAGGATACTGTTCACCATTATCCAACAGACCTCGTAAACCGATCTGTGCCAGACTATTTGTAGTAAAATGAAGTAGGCGGACACTCACTATTTGGAAACATTCTAAATAAAGTTCAAATGTCCCCTAATGGGTTTATACTGTCAATACCCGTATGTGGGTATTTAGCGTGCCGATAAAGTGGTATCAGTCTTCTGCATGCTTGTCAGATAGACATACTTAAAGCAAAAACTCGCTAGCATCAATCCAGTGAAAATATCGAACACATGGTGCTGATGTACCAAAACCACCGATGCTGCTATCATCATAGCCCAGCCAGCAATTGCAATTCGAAACCACTGAACCCTTACCTGATGCGCCATTCCGAGTGCAGTCAAAGAAGAGAAAGTGACATGTAAAGACGGATAAAGGTTGTGCGGTTTATCTACTTCGTAAAGGGTTTGAAACAGGAAGTCAAAACCAGCAACGAATTCGGGTCGGTGGTAACCCAACTCTCCTGGAAAAACCACAAACACAAACGTGGAAACGAGAATGGCGGTCAAGAAACCATAAGCCAAGCAGATAATGGACCTTCCACTTTTCATGATTACCGGTAACAGAAGAAAAACACCCACATAAGAGAGGTAAACAACAATCATCCACGGAACCAACGGAATACTCAATTCCCAATCCATGAACATTTCATATCGGTTTGGATTCTGAGCAGCCAGCTTATTCGCAGTCAAATAAGTAACCAAGAACATGGAAAGCACAATTGCCACCCATTTCCAGAAGACAATGATGACCTCTCTATCTGGACGCTTGAAAACCGTTTCCTGATTGCTCATTTCGGTGTCAAAATAAATCAACTGAACGAAAAAAGCGCCCCGATTTCTCGAGACGCTTCATCGCAGTACTTATTCTAATCTGTTATGCTACCAATTTCACATTATGGTCTTCCATCAACTGACGAAGGTTGATCAGCGCATAGCGCATTCTTCCAAGCGCGGTATTGATGCTCACTTCAGTTACCCATGCAATTTCCTTGAAAGGCATCTTAGCGTAAACACGCATTAGCAACACCTCTTTCTGATCTTCTGGCAACATGGTCACCAATTTTCGCAGGTCAGAATGGATCTGATCCTGAATGAATTCGTCTTCGCGGTTCATATCATCGCTTCCCATGAAATCGAACATATCGTACTCATCTGTAGCGTGCTGCATGCGCATTTGCTTCTGTCTTCTGAAGTGGTCAATGACCAAATTGTGCGCAATTCGCAACATCCACGGACGGAATTTCCCTTCTTCAAGGTACTTGCCCGCTTTCAGCGTATTAATCACTTTTACAAGGGTATCTTGGAAGAAATCCTCCGCAAGATTTCGGTCTTTCAACAATAGAACAAGATAAGTGAAGAGCCTGTCTTTATGACGGTTCACCAACTCTTCAAAACAAATCTCCTCTCCTTGGACGTACAGACGGATCAGTTCCTGATCACTTAAGGCAGATACTCGCATAGCTTCACTCTTTAGGTTAGACTTAGGTTAAATCTTATTAGAGTAAAGTTTTCCTTATGCGGTCAATTTTTGGTTAATGCCTAGCGGCCGAATATCTACGTTAACGCGGCCTATTTTTATTTATTGCGCAACAACTAAAATTATTTTCTGCTGTTGCTTGAAACAAATATTAGAAGATTAATCCGAACACGGTTTGACTAATAATAAATTTGCAACCCTTTTAACATTAATTGCAACAATGTCCCGAAATCAAATACGCACCAAAACCCGACCCGTTGCCTCAAACGGTTTCAATTTTTGGGCGTTACCCAATCCGCCTGAGGCGGAAAGGGTCGGGCTTTCCGCTATATCTTTTTTCAGGCGCGGTGGTGGTCATCCTGAGTGTTCCGATGAAATCGGAATGTATCGAAGGACGACCAAAGCGCAAGTGAATGAAAAAAGGATGCCGCTGCAATCCCTAACGCGGCTCATTCCGCAAGGTCTGGTCGTTGCCAACCAGTTCCCCCTTTTAAAGGGGGTGCCGAGGAACGAGGCGGGGGATTTCTTCATCACCTCATCACTTCATCACCTCATTGCATGACCGCCCCAAATCCAAAGCACAACATCATTATTAAAGGGGCGCGGTTGCACAACCTCAAGAACATCGATCTTGTTCTACCGCACAAAAAGCTGATTGTCATTACAGGGCTTTCAGGTTCTGGTAAGTCAACATTGGCGTTTGATACGCTTTATGCCGAAGGACAAAGACGCTACATCGAAAGTCTTTCTGCCTACGCGCGCCAGTTCTTAGGTAAGATCGATAAACCAGAAGTCGACAGCATTCTGGGAGTTTCCCCCGCAATTGCCATCAATCAGCAGGTAAAATCTAGTAATCCGCGCTCAACCGTTGGAACCAACACGGAGATCTACGATTACCTCAAGCTGCTTTACGCAAGAATTGGCCGAACCTTCTCCCCTGTTTCTGGCAAGGAAGTGAAGCGGCATACCATTGACAGCATCACTGAAGCCATTCTGAAATTGAAGGATGGAACCAAAGTGATGGTCTTTGCTCCGTTCGGGACGATGCCCGAAAAGGCGCTGGAAAAACGCATCGATATTCTTCAGCATCAAGGCTACACACGGGTTCAGTTGAATGGCGAGGTAGTTCGTTTGGACAAAATCCCAGATGGAGTCATTAAAAAGGAGGACAACGAACTTTCTGTGCTCATCGACCGATTTGTAGCTGATAGTTCAAAGGAAAACACACGTGTTTCAGAAGCTATTCGTACCGCTTTGGCTGAAGGCAACAACCGCTGTTTCGTCATTTCGGAATTGGATGGGAAATCAGATGAAACGCATTTCAGTACCGAATTTGAAGTGGACGGCTTGCGTTTCGAAGAACCATCGGTTCACTTTTTCAGTTTCAATAATCCATACGGAGCATGCAAGCGATGCGAAGGTTTTGGTAACATCATTGGAATTGATGAAGACCTCGTCATTCCAGACCGCAGCAAAAGCATTTACGAAGATGCCGTGGTCTGCTGGCGTGGCGAAAGCATGAGTAAGTTTAAAGACCAGCTCATCCGTTCGGCCAGCAAATTCGATTTCCCGATACATCGACCGATTTATGAGCTGACCGAAGAGCAGATTCAACTGCTTTGGGACGGAAACGAATATTTTGAAGGCTTACACGCATTCTTCCGCATGCTGGAAGAGAACAGCTACAAGATTCAGTATCGCGTAATGCTTTCACGCTATCGCGGAAAAACGGATTGTCCCGAATGTCGAGGCACTAAACTGCGTAAGGATGCAGGATATGTGAAAATCGGTGGAAAGAACCTTCAAGACCTTGTCTTATTACCGATTTCGGAGTTGGCAGACTTCTTTGACCAACTGGAACTCACAGATACGGAACGTGAGATCAGCAAGCGCATTCTCAAGGAAGTCACCACGCGCGTTGGTTACATGAAAGATGTTGGGCTGGGTTATCTCACGCTCAATCGTCAATCCAACACACTTTCGGGCGGTGAAAGTCAGCGTATCAGTCTGGCGAGTTCATTGGGAAGTTCGCTGGTTGGCTCCATGTACATTCTGGATGAGCCAAGCATCGGGCTGCATCCAAAAGACACAGAACGGCTCATTTCCATCTTGAAACGCTTGCGCGACATCGGCAACACCGTGATTGTAGTGGAACACGATGAAGACATTATGCACGCAGCCGATATGATCGTGGATATTGGCCCCGAAGCGGGAACGCACGGTGGCGAAGTGGTTTTTCAAGGGACGTTGGACGATATGATGAAAGGTGCCGACACGCTCACCACGGGTTATCTCAGCGGCAAGCTGGAAATTCCTGTTCCTGAGAAACGAAGAAAGGCCAAAGGCAAACTGAATATCATCGGTGCGCGGCAACACAACTTGAAAAATGTGGATGTCACATTTCCGCTGGGCTGCTTGACGGTCATTACGGGCGTAAGTGGTTCCGGAAAGAGTACGCTGATGAAAAGCATCCTCTACCCCTCTCTGAAAAAGCGGTTCGGTGGGTTTGCGGGTAAAACGGGTCAGTTCGAACGCTTGGATGGCAATATCGATAAGATTGCTGATGTGGAGTTTGTGGATCAGGATCCGATCGGACGTTCGTCACGTTCCAATCCTGTCACCTACATCAAGGCGTATGACGAGATCCGTTCGCTGTTCTCCGACCAGAAAGCTGCTCAACTGCGTGGGTACAAACCCAAGCATTTCTCATTCAATGTGGCGGGAGGCCGCTGCGAAGTGTGCGAAGGCGAAGGCACGGTGAAGATCGAGATGCAGTTCATGGCCGACATTGTGATGAAGTGCGAAAGCTGCCAGGGACAACGGTTCAAGCAGGAGGTGCTGGAGATCAAATTCAAGGACAAGACCATCCACGATGTGCTGAGCATGACGGTGGATGAGGCCATGGAGTTCTTCAGCGAACACGACCCGAAAGTGGCGCGAAAGATTGCTCCGTTGCAGGAGGTCGGACTGGGTTATGTGCAACTCGGACAGAGCAGCAGCACACTTTCTGGTGGTGAGGCGCAACGCATCAAACTGGCCTCGTTCCTCACCAAAGGGAAGAATGCAGGCAACACACTTTTCATCTTCGATGAGCCGACCACGGGGCTGCACTTCCACGACATTCACAAGCTGCTGAAAGCCTTCAACGCGCTATTGGACAACGGCCATTCCATCATTCTGGTGGAACACCACCCCGATGTGATCAAATGTGCCGACCACGTCATCGACCTCGGCCCCGAAGGCGGCAAGAATGGCGGAACCATTGTATTTGAAGGCACTCCCGAAGACCTCGCCAAATGCGAGCAGTCTTACACGGCTAAAAGCATTGCGGAGAAGGTTTTGAAGACGGCAAAAGCCTAATTTCCGACCTTCGCGGCAAATCTGAAATCTAACCCTTGAACTACCTATCAGCCGAAAATCTTAAGCGTTCTTACGGTGAGCGCGTGCTGTTTGATGAAGTGACCTTCGGTATTGACCGTGGGCAGAAGATGGCGCTGGTGGCCAAGAACGGAACCGGCAAAACTTCGCTGTTGCGCATTCTTGCAGGGTTGGAAGTCTCGGAAGGAACAGGCAACGTGGTGTACAGAAACGACATCACTGTTGGTTATCTGAAGCAGGAACCCGAACTGAACCCCGAACACACGGTGATGGATGCCGTGTTCGACCCAACGAACGAGCTGATGCAGGCTGTGCGCAGGTACGAGGAAGCGGTGGCGCATCATGCCGACCCAGAAGTCCTGCAACGGAGTTTTGACGAGATGGAACGCCTTAACGCCTGGGACATTGAAGCGCAGGCGAAGGAAATTCTCACTTCGCTGAACATCACGGAGTTTGAGCAGAAGATCGGAACGCTCTCTGGCGGCCAAGTGAAGCGTGTGGCGATGGCCAAAATGCTCATCGAGCAACCAGACCTGATGATACTTGACGAACCGACCAACCACCTCGACATCGAGATGATCGAATGGCTGGAAGGTTTTCTATCGGCACCCGACCGCACCATATTGATGGTCACGCACGACCGCGTGTTCTTGGATCAGGTTTGCGACAGTATCATCGAACTCGACAACGGTCAACTGTACAAGCACAGAGGTAATTACAGCACGTACCTGAACAACCGTGCGTTGCGGCAGGAAGTGGAAGCCGCGAATGTGGATAAGGCGCAGAACCTCTACCGAAAAGAGTTGGAATGGATGCGCAGGCAGCCGAAGGCGCGCACCACCAAATCGAAATCGCGAGAGGATGCGTTTTACAATACCGAGAAGGTGGCGAAGACCAACCTGAAGCAGGACGAACTGAAGGTGGATGTGAACATGCAGCGCATGGGCAGCAAGATTCTGGAGCTGCACCGCATTCGTAAAGCGTATGGCGATAAAGTGTTGCTTGATGGTTTCGATTACAAGTTCAAGCGGGGCGAACGCATCGGTATTGTAGGCGCTAACGGCAGCGGAAAATCAACGCTACTGAAGATGATATTGGGACAGATAGAACCTGATGGTGGCAAAATCGTGATCGGGGAAACGGTGAAGATCGGCTACTACGGTCAGGACGGGTTGGAGCTGAAGGAAGGCAAACGGATGATCGAGGTGATAACCGACATTGCCGACCACATTCCGCTGAAAAAGGGCAAATCCATTTCGGCTGCACAGTTGTTGGAACGCTTCCTGTTTCCGCGCCACATGCATTACCAAGTGGTGGAGAAACTGAGCGGTGGCGAGAAGAAACGCCTCTACCTCCTCACGGTGCTGATGTCGAACCCGAACTTCCTTATTCTGGATGAGCCGACCAACGACCTCGACATCCTGACGCTGAATGTGTTGGAGGATTTCCTACTCGATTTCGAAGGTTGCATC
Organism: uncultured Chryseobacterium sp.; assembly: GCA_964457245.1. Lineage (GTDB taxonomy): Bacteria > Bacteroidota > Bacteroidia > UBA10329 > UBA10329 > UBA10329. The sequence continues at coordinate 10,273 of CAYWET010000011.1, forward strand.
CTTATCGTGACGCACGACCGCCACTTCATGAACAAGCTCGTGGACCAACTCTTCATCTTTGAAGGAAACGGAAACGTACGTGGGTTTGTAGGCAATTACGACCAATATCGCTTTGCCCGCGAAGAAGAGGAACAGGCCGCAAAGCAGAAAGCTTCTTCCATCAAGAAAGTCGGAAAGCAAACGGAAACGCAGGCCTCCAAAGGCAAAATGGGCTTCAACGAAAAGCGCGAGTTCGGCCTATTGGAAGTGGAAATCCCAAAACTGGAAAAGAAGAAAGCAGCCTTAACTGCTGAACTCGAAATCATCGTGGACGACCACGAAAAACTGATGAAGGTCTCAGCTGAATTCCAGCGTGTTTCTGATGAACTGGAAGAGAAGGAAATGCGGTGGTTGGAGCTTTCTGAACTAGAAAGCTAAATTCAAGGCATGAAATACTTAATTCCATTCCTATTGTTCAGTACCTCGCTTTTCGCACAAGAATCCTGCGATGATTTTCTGTCCATAATGGGTCAGCATGACAAAAGCCAAATAGCGCTTGAATTTCAAAAGAACTGTGGGCCATTTGTCGAGAAGATGTCAAGTGACGGTAAAACCATGACATGGAAGTCGAACGAGAAGGGAATAGAGATCACATTCACGAATGATGGCAGTTCTGAGTCAAGTGAATTTGTGTTGTCTGTAATTGAGTTGGAAATCTCTACAAGCAAGGGAGGGTTCGCAGGTCAGCTTCCATTCGGATTGGAAAAGGAGATGGATGCTCATGCTATTTCCAAGCATATCAAGAAAAGAAACGATATGGAATACACGAATCGCGAGCTTGGTATCAGTCGTTCGTATTTCACCTATGTCGGAGAGATAAACAAGGTCACCGAGGGTAAAAAAATCAAAATCTACTTAGAACAGTATCGTGGAACTGGCATAACATCCATGCGTCTGAGACTGAGATAATTATAAAGCACAAGCAAACTCTGAACTCTGAAATGTTGGTGATAATTCTCCCATTTCTCTTTTTCACTTCATCTCTTTACCCTCTAAACCCATGTGAGGATTTTCTACTGCTTCTTGGTCAGCGAGATATAAGTAAAGATGTTTCTCGGTTTATCGAGAACTGCGGACCATTTGAAGAACAAGTCTCAAGTGACTTTGCTACCAAAACCTTGACCAACGAACAGAAAGGGATTGAGATTACCATGATCAATCAGGTTGACGACCCAAACTCGTTGGCCAGATATGAAGTCTTCATGATTGAGCTAACCGCTTTTACAGATGATGGCGGTTTTAAGGGTAATTGGCCATTCGGTTTTCAAATGGGAATGGACAACAAATTGGTGAAGAAGTATATTGAAAGCTTGAAGTCGGTGACGTTCAACAAAAAGAATCTCAGTAAGAAAAGCTCTTCATTCACCTATACCGGAGCACCGAATGCAGCATTAGCAGATAGACAGATAAAAGTGTCCATCTTTCAGTTTGACGGCAAAACGATTACCTCAATGCGATTGCGTTTGAAGTAATCAGTCGGACTTTGACTGACCACTTTTATTACCTTCTCCTCCGCTTTTTTTATTCCGCTTCTTCCACTTTGGATTAAAGCGTTTCTTTCCGCTTGGACCTCCGCCCTTTTTTCCATGGAAGTGCTTTTTACCACCACCCTTTCCACCACGGTCACGACCTCTGCCCTTGCCTTTTCCTTCTCTCGGATTGTATTCGGGACCTTCACCGATTTCTTCCGGAAGTTTCGGTTTCTCAATGGTTCTTTCAATCAACCGTTCGATACTTCCAAAACGGTCAACATCATCTTCGTTTATGAACGTAATGGCCTGACCACTGGCACCTGCGCGAGCAGTTCTGCCAATGCGATGAACATAGTCTTCCGCATCTCGAGGTACTTCATAGTTGACCACGATTTCGATGTTATCAATGTCAATTCCTCGCGAAAGCACATCCGTAGCAACTAGGAAATTGAGCTTCTTATTTCTGAAATCGCGAAGCACATCTTCTCGCTCAGTCTGTTCCAGATCACTTGAAATGGCGGCCGACTTCCAACCTTTCTTTCTCAGTCTTCGATCAACGGACTTAACACTGCTTTTGGTTGAGCAAAAAATGATGCAACTGTTCACTTTACGGTCGGCCATCAACAATTCTAACAACCGCTCCTTATCGCCTTCGTGAACCAAGTATGCCACTTGATTGATATTCTCTGATGGCTTGGAAATAGCAATCTCAACATTGACAGGGTCTTTCAATAGCTTTTCACCTAGCTTCCGAATTTTAGGCGGCATGGTGGCCGAAAACAGCATGGTCTGACGACTCTTCGGTGTCAGTTCCACAATCTTCATGATGTCATCATGAAAACCCATATCGAGCATTCTATCTGCTTCATCCAGAATCAGACATTCGAGCGTGTCGAAGTTGACATAATCAAAACCCATATGGGCGATAACGCGACCTGGTGTGCAAATAATAACATCGGCACCTCCCTGTAACGACTGCTTCTCGAAATCCCACGCGGTACCGTCCTTTCCTCCATAAATGGCAATGGACGAAACCCCCGCAAAATAGCCCAGACCTTGAAGCTGTTGATCGATCTGAATGGCCAATTCTCGCGTTGGCGCAATTACCAAGGCTTTGACCCCAGTATTCTTGCTCTTGACCACATGCTCAATAACCGGAATGAGAAACGCGGCTGTTTTGCCAGTTCCCGTTTGCGCACAACCAACAATATCACGTCCTTTTACTAATGCCGGAATTGCTTGTTCTTGAATGGGGGTGGCTTCTTCAAAGCCCATGGCATCCAAACCTTCCATGACATTTGGATGCAGATTCAGTTCTGAAAATTTCATTGGATATAAAGGTGCGGTTTAATTCTGATGAATCTTAACTCAGATTCCAAGAAACAAAAAAGCATCCCGAAGGATGCTTTTCTTTTCTCGTTCTCTTAGGACTATCCGCCCATCATTCCGCCCATCGATTTCTGAAAATCTTCAAAACTCATCTTATCATATCCATCTGGAATATTGAAAAGTGAATCGTTCAGTTTTTCTTGATTCACTTTCTCAGCACTGATCTTGATCTTCATTGGACCTTGCGCAATAGTGTATTCTAAAGGAAAGCCTTTCAATCCTTCGAACTGCTTGCTAGCACCTGACGGTAGGTCCTCTGTGTAGAAGATTTCCATCTCACCAGCACCTTCTACCGATACGATTGCCTTTTTACACTTGTAACCAGCAATCTCCTTGGCACCATCAACGTACTTAAATTCAGGTTTCTTTTCAGAAGCCTTCTTCTTGTCCATTTTTTCCAACTCCTCTTTGCTCATTTCAACTGCCATCTTCTTTCCCATCATGTCCATCAAAAGCACACCAGAACCTTTTTTCATATCGGTGATGGTCACGGAACTCATTCCCATTCCCATGGACTGTTCCAATCTACTTTGTTCTCCTTTTATCTGAATGGTCATTTCGTCCGGAAGCATAGCTTCCATAGCCGCCATTTCCGCAGGTAGGTCTTCATATGTCAATCCAAAAAGAATAGTTCCCTCAAACTTCTTCTGCGCAAGGGTTGGAAGCGCAATGGCCAAGGCCATGAATGCAACAATTAGGTTTTTCATTATTGTGTTTAATTGATTGATTTTCTGATTATTAATTACCGTCTCCAAATACTTTTTCCAGAATCTCGCTAACACGATGAACCGGGTCTTCGCGAATTAATGCTTCTTCTTCTGCCACGAGATGGAACAGACCATCTAAAGCTTTATCCGTTGTGTAATCAGCCAAATCTGTATTGACCGGTGTAACTAACGGAACAGAATTGTAGGCGCTGGTAAGTTCACTCCAAGCCGTTTGAGCACCAACTGTTTCCAATGAATTTTCAATCTTCGGAAGAAAGAGCACCTTGATCTCATCCTGCGTGTGCTCTTTTAGATATTGAGTTGCAGCATCGCTTTCACCATTGACAATATTGATAGCATCGGTAATGGTGATTTCCGTTATCGCGTTCCACAGAATATTGGTTGCTTCTGGTGCTGCATCTTCCGCTGCTCTGTTCAACTTTAAGACCACATTTTCAACCAATTCATCTCCTAAAGGAATCAGCGAAATCACATTCAGAATCGGTTGAGCTTCCTCAGGCATTGCAATTTTTATCAACTCGTTTGCAAAGTATCCATCTACAGCACTGCCATTGGCTACGGCTGTGTCGGTACCAACCCGAAGTGCTTCCTTTAATGCTTCGGAAGCATCTCCCTCCGTGAGAAGGTCTTCGACAATATCAGAAATGGTATCACAAGATGGCAGGGTGCTCAACCCCAAAAGAGAAAGAATCAATGCAAATGGAATGAACGCCTTCTTCATGATCTTATCTTACAAGTTGGAAAAATCCCTTGATCGGCTCCTTTTCTGTAGAAAATTCGCAAACGTAATAATACGTGCCGGATGATTGTTTTCCACCGTCCCAAGGGCTGAGATGATAGTCTTCCGTCTGGTAGCATTTTCTTCCCCAACGATCCCAAATGGTTACTGTGTTTCCAGGGTATAAATTCAAGCAAGGAAGATTGAAAGCATTATTCTGAAGCACATTGCCACAGAAATCTGTTGTTCCGGTAAAATCCGATTCTGGATTGAAGCTTCCTGGTTGGAAAATATCGCAGCTTATTACGTTAACCGGAAATTCAACCATTACCTCTTCCTCACATTCATCCATCACAGTTAAACTATAGGTTTCAAACACGCTAGAGTCTGGAGGAAGTTCATAAGGCACGGTCATAAGAGCAGAATCGTTAGAGACATCTGCCGATTCAATAAGCGTACCAAACCAAGTATAAGTATATGGAGCCAGTCCGCCTGTTACTTCCGCCCAAGCCGTATCTGACCACAATTCGCAGATAGTAACCGTGTCTGAGGTAATCAGGTCAGAACTTAATACTGACACGGCCAATGGGTCATAGACAGGAACTTCAACCGTAGCATCTGCCTGCGCATCTAAGTTACATTGGTCTGTTACCGTAACAGAGTAGGTGGTTGTAACGGCTGGATTTTCTGTTATCGACTGGTCTTGAGAACCGTTGCTCCAACTATAACTGAATGGAGGGTTTCCTCCATCAACATTTGCAGTTAGAATTACCTCATCTTCCGGACATGGCACGCTTACATCATCTACAGTGACTGATAATGACTCATAGGGATCTACCGTAACAGTTACCGTGTCTGTCACTGCCACCTGATAGCAATCATCAGTTACGGTTACAACGTATTCCGTGGTTTGAGATGGTTGTACCGTGATGGTACTTGTTGTTTCATTTGTACCACTCCAAGAATAGGTGTAAGGACCTCCCGGACTTGGAATTGCTGTAAGCGTTGCGGTTTCTCCAGGACAGTCCAACAGCACATCATTACTTGTGGAAACTGTAGGTAAGTTAACCGGATTCATGGTAATGTATATTGTATCGGATTCTGTTTGAACGTTACATTGGTCTGTTGCTATTACCGAAAAAGCCGTATCCGAATTTAAAGTAGGATTGATGGATGCTGAACCAGACCCTGTATTCCATAAATAAACATAGGGTGAGTTGCCTTGCGAACCAACGGCAGTAAGCAAAACACTCTGACCAATACAATCGAAAGTTATTGGGCCATTTATGGTCACTTCCGGCAAGGGATTTACGTTATACTCAATCAGCACTGAATCCAGATTTGAAAAAGTTCCACACTCATCTTCAGATGACACGTATATGGTGCTATCAGATTGCGGAGTAACCCAAATGCTATCACCAACTTCGCCATTACTCCAGTTAAACGTGTATTCGGGGTTGCCCAGGAAACCTTCTGCAGTAAGCAAAACCGAATCTCCTGCACATTCTACGGTTTGGTTCTCGGAGGCAACTATTTCATATTCATACGAACCGAAATCTAAAATCTGAATTACCCCAGTAGATTCAATACTATCGCCACATAGATTGATAGAATAAACCGTCAGAATAATGCTGTCATTCGGTTCGGTCAAATTATCATCCAGTGCTTCAATCGAAAATGTGACGGTTGTATCTCCTATTCCGAAAAACACGGTGTCCGGAATACCGGTGTAATCCACTCCGTTAATTGCATTTCCAGTTATGTAAACTGGCACAGTGTCTTCATTGGCTATGGCTGCTGGTGGACGACTAAAGGTTATCTCTGCCGGTGAGCAGTTCTCAACTATCCAGCCACCGCCTTCTTCCGGTGAACCGGATGCCGTTGAAATATTGACCTCTACCGCGTTAGAGTTAAAGCTGTTGGCTTCGAGAAAAACCCCTGAATCATAACCAAAATCACCTCCGTCTGCCAAGGCAAGTTTCAGTGTGTAGGTTTCTCCGCATTGAACCTGAGCCCCAGCAGTAAGCGTAACAGTATAACCGTCAAATACAATTCCGTTAGGGTCTGTTCCGAAATCATTATCAACATAGAATTGACTATTGATTACATCGTTCAATGTTTCAATCGAAACAGCGGTTGTTGTTCCTGGAATCAAGGCAATATTCTCAGCGCCATTCGTGAATGGACCTGCGAAACCTGGTCCTGAAATTGTAAATATGAAAGCATCATTGAATCCAAGACCAACCTGATCCGGATATTCCTCTGAACCAAAAATGTAGTCAAAACTTATCGAGTCTCCAGTGGGAACAAAATCAAATTGAAGTATTACAGCATCATTTGTACCCGCACCTTCTACAATGTCAAGATCAGGGTCTCCAGGATTCAATAAAGGTGTTGTCGCAAAAGTACCTCCCGTATTAGGCACGTCTGTCACTTCTCCAGTAGACATCACAATTCCTGAGGTAATTGAAAAGTTGGCATTACTAGCATCAAAATACCCGATCTGCACGGGATCTCCAGTAAAAGTGATATTGGACACCTGCACTCCTTGCCCAACAAGCACATCCTGTACCAGCTGCTGTGGAGTTAGCGTGTTGTCTATGACCATTTGGGCAGTGACAACGTTAATTTTAAACAGCAGAATCAAACCTGCTAATAGCACTCGGAACATATTTTTCATTCGTAATTGATTGTTCAAGCCCGCTAAGTTAAAAGGATAATACCTGCTTAACATGGAAAAACTCAAGCAATTCCATTCGGTTGTCCTTTAGCGGTCAAAAACCGAGTTGGAAACGGAAAGTAAAGTCTTGAACTCCGCTATCTCGGAATGGAGCAACGAAATCTACACGAATGACCTTGAAGATGTTTTCTACACCTACGGTTGCCTCCCAGTAATTGCCAAAAGTTGGTTCGTACAGGTAGTGAACGCCTCCTACCACATGCCACTTCAACTTTTTGAGAAGTGGGATTTTATTGAAAACAGCCCCTTTGAAATGATGTTCAGCGTGAGCTTGTACGCTGAAATTATCGGTGCTTGCCGAATAATAAGGCAACGCCATAAATCGGTTCAAACCGCTTGGAGAAACATGCACTTTAGCTGTATTGAAATGCTGCCAATCCATAAATGGCACAAAGTTGTTGTTCGGGAACCAACTTCCACTCACATCCCATTCAAACTCACCCACCATTCCAAAAGAATGTGCATCTGAGATTCGCAGTTGAAGTCGGTCGTAATCTGCATCGAGCTGTCCAAAACCGCCAATTCCCTTTTCGTAGTCGAAACGGAAAAGCGGCCACTTAGAACCAAGATTAATCTTGCCATATGGTCGCTCCATATACTTCTGGCCTGGTCTGTATCGAAGTCCAATAGAAAGGATCAATGCATTATTATCTCCAAAAACAGGGTCGTTGAAATGATTACTCTCGTTGCCCGGTTCATTCAGGCTGAAATATTTCTTCTCATACGGAACGTGAGTTCCATCCAAGTTGGCCGCATTGGCCAAGGCCTTTCGCTGCCCGAAATATACCGAAGAATGAAAATGAAATCCATTAAAAGCCTCTACACGGAAACCAGCACGACCAAATGTGTGTTGCTGCAATTTCATGTAATTCTCTTTCAACAAAACCGTATACAATGAATTCACTACATGATCAATTGCTCCGTTATTGAATTGCTGAACATATTGTCCACCCTCTGCGCTAACAGACAATCGATTTCTTCGGTTAAACCGGTAAAAGACACGCCCTTTAGAATAGTACTTCTTAGAATAAAATCCATAGCGGTTTGACCAATCGATTGTCAAATGACTTCCTTCTTTCCGCTTGTAGCGACTGAAGCCGATCTTGTAATCAATCAGGTAACCTTCTACCGTGTTGTAACGAACTGCAGAAAGCGGTGATTGAAACTCCAACTCAATGTTCTTTGTACTGTTTTGGTACGTGTAGCCGTAAAGCAAATTCCGAAGTGCGAATTTGTTGTTCTTTCGATCAATGGAGTCCTTGTAAACCTTCGACTCCTTGACCACTTCGATGCTATCTTTTCGCTGGTAATCTTTGCTTTCCAAAGCCGTTAGCGGAACTGTCCGAATTTCTTTCCAGAAGTCTTCACCTTTTTCATTTGCTTCCGATTCAACTTTCAGAATCGGGCCTTTTTCCCAACTTTCGAAATCAAACTTAGTCGCGTCTCCACCTACCGTCCCAAGGTCCCCTTCTGGTTCATAAGTTTCATCCTCTACTTCTGTCGACTCTTCAACTTTCGCATACCTACCTATCAATGTAGTATCTCGAACATATTTCCTGATACTGTAATCTGAGAAGACCGAAGAAAATGTTCCCCAACCTTTCACCTTAAATAGTTTGACATTAAAGGCGAAATCAAAACTTAGACTTCCTTTCATCCACAAATCTTCTGTCAGTGGTATGAAATCCACTTTCATCTTCACCGTATCGACAAAATCAATACCCGATTCTTTGGTCATGTATATGTCTACACCATGAATTCGCCATGTATTTTCTTGAATGAAAATGTGGCCATTGAACAGCGGCACACCCGATACTTTCGGAATGAGCTCAATCTTGTTTACAATGATGGAATCTTCCACATAAAAACCCCGATAGACATACCGGTAATACAAGTTTGCCGATGGCGAAAGTGGCGACACCAGATTCCTATCGCTCAAGCCTTGAAGGTTGTACGTTCTATCGTAAAAATTGAAGTTGAGACTGGTGGCATTATTCCAAGTAAAGCCTTGCGAATTGCCACTCACTTTAGAAGCAATAACGCGCTCTTTGGTCTTGTTTGGAGCCTGAAAATGAAACTCGCTGAGGCTTTCAGACAAGTAGATAATTCCACTGCGATTTTCGTCCAAACCGCTTATATCCAACGATTGACCGAGAATCCTTTCTGGCAATTCCTCCACATAATTGAGCCCTTTTACGTAGACCTTACACGAGTAATCTCGAACCTGTTTCTGATAAAACTTTCTTCGCGAACGCGCTAAACGCATAATGCGGTATGCGGGGTCTTCACTACCATCAACTTGCGCTTCTCCCAATTGGAAAACAACCCGTTTCAGCACCACATCCAAAACAGTATTTCCCTCAACCGTTAGTGGTCGTACTTCGGTTTTAAATCCAACGTATCGGAAAACCACGGTGTGAAACCCATCTTTCAACTCGAGATGATAGTTTCCTTCTGAGTTAGTGGTGGTTCCAATGGTGGTTCCTTCTACGTAAACGGTTACGAACGGAACAGCATTGCCGTCTTCATCGGTTACGGTTCCATCTACCGAACCAGCTACGGCCGACATTACAGTTGCCAAAAAACACAGAATAGGAAATATGAGCTTCGCTGGTTTCAAGTGGCCTAAAGATACAAGCCACTATTTGTAATCAGGGTGGCCTAGCGCTTTAAGCAGCCTGTCTTTGAATTCTGGCCTAGAGTTACTACAGAAGGAGACTATCCTTCCAGCACCTCCTTCGGCTACAAGTAAATAAGGCTTTGTTTTGGCCTTCACGGTGTGCTTCGAGTCGTTTTCCAATACTTCGATATAGGCAGGAATAAAATTGGTTGTTTCGAATTCATCCGGATAAAGGAGCGCACCAACCGTTGCACAATCGAATGGTATAAATCCCTTTTTCGAACCGATAAACGTGCGCCAAAGCCAATGCCAACTTCTGAGTTTCTTGTACAACCAACGATCGGTCTCATTCCCAGTTTTTTTCAAATGCTTGAAGTCCTGCTTGCTCAGAAACAGGTTTTCGGAGCATTCGTAACCTGAAAGAAGTACTGGAACATTGGCCTTTAAAACCATTGCTGTTGCATACGGGTCAAGATCAAAGTTGTAATCAGAAAATTTAGTTCTTCCGCTGCCGGGATTGAAAAGCTTACCTGGCGTTCTTCCGGCACAATAGGTAATGCGCTTTACGTTGTGTTTCAGTTCTGGATGAAGTTCTAGCACCGTTCCAATGTTGGTCATTGGGCCAAGTGCGATGATAGTCAAAGGTCCTTCTTGCAAAGCTTTGGTCAACGCCTTAACGGCAGCTGTTTCTTGCATGAATTGCGTGCTATCGTCAGCTCCTTTGTAGGTTGGAATATTTCTTTCAGCTGCATAGCATTTCAGCAACTTATCTGTTACCTCTGCGGCATAATCCACACCATGCACAAAACTGATTCCTTCTATCTGCAGACCTGTATCACTAAGAGCAAGAATCAATGCTAGACCATCATCCACATCATGTTTGAATTTCCCGATCATAATATCGGTGTCAATCCAAACCCGTTGCTTTTGCGCAACGCAGGTAAATGAGAAACTGAGCGTCAGAAATAGTGCAATCAGTCTCATCCCTTCACTACCCATTCGTAAGCCTCATCTAGCAGATCTAGGCGTTCTTTCAACGTTAGATCCAACGGCAACTGCGCCAAGCCAATTATACGTCTGATCACTTCCATTCCAGTGAATTTGGAAAAAACACCTCCGTCAAAGTGGCTATCAAAATGGTAATAGACAAACAACTCTTTTGTGAGGCTATCCTTTTGCTGCGCCATTTTTAAATGTGCTACCGCCACACCCAACTCAAATTCAGGCAATCCAGTAAAACAGAATTCCGGATCGATCATCCGAAAACCATTATCCGTTTTCAACCAACTACCCGGATAATAATCTCCATGAAGCAGCCGAGTTCCCTCTCCGCTCAAGTAAAGATTTCCCAATTCGGCTGCCTTGGCTTTCAACCTTTCATCCTTTCTGAGCTTCTCAGTTGCCTGCTGCAAACCACTCAGAACAGAATCCAAGTCAAACCCATTGTCCTCTAACAACGGAAGTTGGAAAATGTGCTGATGATTCAATCTACGCAGGTCCTTATTATTGATACTGGAAAGTCCTCGATCAGTCCGAAATTGAAAGTGCAATTCAGACACAACTCTAGCAATATCTACCATGTCTGTTTTGCTGATCTCAACATCTTTCCGGTAGATGGATGTAAAGTCGCGTGCCGGGCCAAAATCCTCCAGACAGAGCATCAGATTGTCATCATCAAAAAAGTAGATCTGCGGAGTAAACTTCCTCAGTGTTTCGTTGCTACGCACGATCTGATAAAACCGATTCTCGAACCCGATACGCTGAACAGGTGCTTCAACATCTGGAAACTTCCTAACCCACGGCAACGATTGCTTTAGTATAAACGAACGCTGGTTGGAAATGACCCGCAGCACCACATTCATGTTGCCCTCTCCCGCAGTTTCCACTTTCTCAATCTTTTCAGACTGCTTTAGAAAGCCAAGTTGCGCGAGGTAACCAGATACTCCAGCCTTATCGCCAACCTGTAACTTGAAAACTTCCGCGTAATCTGCCGACATCCTTTTTCGATTCGGGTCGAAGATAGCACTGGATTTTTCCGCAAGCTGTCGGCAGTTGTCCTAAAAGATATATTTGCCGCATGGCTGAACATTACGTGGTTGGTATAGCAGGCGGAAGCGCTTCTGGAAAGACCTCATTTCTAAGGAAATTGGAAGAAAGTCTGCCTGAAGGTTCGGTCAGTATTATTTCTCAGGACAACTACTACAAACCACAAGCTGAACAACAGCGGGATGAGAATGGTGAGGTGAATTACGACCTTCCAACTTCTATTGATAGAGATGCTTTTCTAAAAGACATCAAAACGCTGCTGGACGGGAAGCCAATTCAATTTCATGAGTATACGTTCAATAATGCGGAACGAGAGCCGGAGGAAATAACCATTAAACCTGCTCCGATTCTGGTGGTTGAAGGGCTTTTCGTTTTTCACTACACCGAAATTCGGCACCTGATTGACCTACGGCTGTATTTAGATGTGCGGGAGGACATTAAACTTCAGCGCAGAATAAAGCGCGACCGTGACGAACGCGGTTACCCTGAAGCTGTAGTGCGGTATCAGTGGGAACATCACGTAATGCCATCTTTCAAAAAGTTCTTGAAGCCCTATCGGGATGACGCACATTTGATCATTACCAACAACATTACATTCGATAAAGGATTGGCCGTGCTGACCGACCACTTGCGTTACCGCTTGGAAAAAGACCTGATGCGAGCAAGCAATTCTGAAGGAGTCAATGGTTGATCACCATTTTCAAGCCACTCTTTAAATATGTGATACAAGGCTCGATTATAGGGAATTTCCACACCCGATTTCTCAGCTAATTCAGCGAAATATCCGTTGATGTCTTCTAATTCAGTTTGATCAGAACCAGCCGCAAGATCTTGCGCCATGCTATTGATGGAATTAGCTTTTAGTTTCTTCTCGAAAATCGGGAGTATGATTCTTTGTGGAAGCCATTTGGTCAAGCGAATCAATAACCAAGTTGGCATACCTGGAATCTTAGCCTCCTTAACTCCGGCCTTTTTCAAGACATCAACCCCTTCGTTGAAAATCTGAGCGGAAATCTTCTGAAGCACATCCAACTCACGATTTCGGTTTTCGTGAAAAGCGACAATCGTAAGTAGAGAATTACCCAAGTTTATGATCAACTTGCAATGTGCCGCATCTAGCGGATTTTCAATCAATCGCACTCCGATCTTCCGTCTCAGAATCTTGTAAATGGTCTCCAAGGTCTTGTTAGCTGGATCGGTTGCTGAAAGACCTACAGTTCCACCAACTGCGGTGGCAGAAATCTGTGAAGTTCTAAATGCATTGAAGGAAATGGTGGCGAAAAGCGCGTTTTTGAACCTTTTTGAAACGATATGAACGTGGTTCACTCCATTCAGCACGGACATGACTGGAATTTCTGTTCCAAACGCGGCTTCAATCTTATCCAACGCTTGGTTTAAAGAGTAGTTTTTCACACCCACAATTACCAAATCAGGTCGTTCAACTCCTTCTAAAGAAGCAAATGCCTGACACTTGTATACCCGTTGATTCTTGTCGCCCGGCAAACGACACTGAAACGCTTGCGTCCGAATAAGCTCATTATCAGGAGTTCTGACCAGAAACTGTGTAACGCTGGTACCCGAATGCATCCATCCTGCAAGACAAAGATTCACCGCACCCGACCCGACATAAAGTACCCTCAACCCTATTGTTCTTGCAATTGTTTAAACGCTTTGAAATTGTCCTTTCCAACTTCCATAATGGATGATTTCAGCAACGGCAGAAATGAGCGCGTAATCAGATCTTGACCTTTGATCTGAACATAAGTATCCATTTTTGTAGACATACCATCCGCCTCGAATTTTACCGAGACCACAAACTCAAACATCTCATTGTAAAGCCTGAATTGAACTGATTCCATCGGCACAACTTTCAGCACCTCCATTGTGTAAACCACATTTGTTTCTGCCCCAGAATAATAAAGCGTGAATTCGCTTCCTGGCATGGCCAAAAATCCGCTGGTATGCTGAATGCTATCCAAACCGATCACCCAATCTGTGGCGCTGTTCAAGTTGACCATCGCAGCAAAAACCTGCACCACAGGCCGGTTTACAGTAATTTCGAAGTCATCGTCTACTTCCGGCACAAAAACCCCGATAAGGAGCAAGCCCGAAATGAGTATGAGTATAACGACCAATAGGGCCTTTAAGAATTTCATGGTTTCCTGGTTGAGTACACGAATATACGGCCAACTGGAATTGCGGCCTTGAGTTTTAGATGATTCTGTAAACAACAAGTATGAATCCACCAACGACATGGCTACCGAATTATAGCCCGATCCATTCGCTTTTAAGGACAATCATTATTCATAATTTCGCGCCTCAATTAAATCTCATTTTATGTCTGAAGGAAAAGAAACAGTTAAGCTGAAAGGAAGTCTGGTATTGTTGAAAGGATACATTCCAGAAATTGGAGAAGTTGCACCTGATTTTACGTTTGTGCAAGCCGATATGAACGAGAAAAGTCTTTACGATTTCGAAGGCTTGAATAAGATCATTCTCTCCATGCCAAGTGTCGATACTGGAATCTGCGCCATGGAAACCAAGAAGTTCAATGAGGCCGTTGGCAAATTGGACAATGTGGTTTGCCTTGCCATTACCAAAGACCTTCCGTTTGCGCTGAAGCGATTCTGCGGTGCAGAAGGAATTGAGAATGTGAAAGCGGTTTCTGATTTCCGTTATGGCGATTTTGCCAACGAATTCAACGTAGAAATGGTGAACAGCCCGTTGAAAACACTTTTGGCTAGAGCCGTGTTTGTTTTGGATAAAGAGAACCGCATTCAGTACGTAGAATTGGTAGAAGACATTACCTACGAACCAAACTACGACAAAGCGCTAGAAGCTTTGGCCAAGTTGAACTGAAATGAGGGAATTCTTCGAGAAGGATTTTTACTGGAACACCGTTGGTGAGTGGCTGATTGCGCTTGGCATTATTCTGCTGAGTGTTCTGGCTGGTCGTGTGTTGTTCTGGCTGCTTTCCAATGTGGTCAAGAAGATCACGGCCAAGACCAAGACCAACCTCGATGACATCCTTCTTGACATGATTGAGGAACCGATTTCCTTTGCCGTGGCCATTCTCGGTATCTGGTACGGGCTCGATTCGCTCAATCTGCCTGATGTGGGCCACGTGTGGATTAACCGCATCTACTACCTACTCATCATCTTCAATATTGCATGGCTCATTAACCGTGTGCTCGATGCGCTTATTGAAGAATATCTGGTTCCGATCATCGAGAAATCGGAAAGCGACCTGGATGATCAACTGCTGCCCATTCTCCGAAAGGGATTGCACGCAGCTGTTTGGATCATGGCCATTATTGTTGGCCTGAATAATGCCGGTTACGATGTCGGTGCACTGATTGCTGGTCTTGGAATCGGTGGTTTAGCATTTGCACTGGCCGCCCAAGATACCGTTGCCAACTTCTTTGGAGGCGTTACCATTTTCGTGGATAAGCCATTTACGGTCAATGATTGGATCATCATTAGTGGCCATGAAGGAATTGTGGAAGAAGTTGGCATTCGCAGTACGCGTATAAGAACCTTCCCTGGCCGATTGATCACCATTCCGAACAAGGTTTTTGCAGAATCGGCCATTGAGAATGTTTCCGTAGAACCAAGCCGAAGAGTTATTCTGATGCTTGGTCTAACCTACGACACCTCGCACGAACGCATTCAAGAAGCGCTGGATATTCTGAAGGCAATTCACGAGGAGAAACGCGAGCATTTAGAAGAAAAAGTGCTCACACTTTTCGACTCCTTTGGAGATTTCTCGTTGAATGTGAAATTCGTTTACTACATCAAAAAAGGCGAGGACGTGTTCCAGACCAACTCGGCCATCAACATGGAAATCCTGAAGCGTTTCAATGCTGCTGGTCTTGACTTTGCGTTCCCAACGCAGACCATCCATGCTACTGTGGAGAAATAAACTAAAACTGGGGTAAAACCCATAACGTAATTTGCCAATTACATTTAGAGAATAAGCCTTGTTATTCTCGGTAAATCACTATTTTTCAAGCTATTGTACAAACCAACGCTAGAGGTGGATAAAACAAGTAGTTGTGTTTCATTCAACAGTTCCCTATGAGATTACTTCGTCCAATTTTTATTGTAGTTATCTTTTTTGTCCAAAGTGCATTTGCTCAGGAGAAAAAAAACAAGAAACTAAAAACAGAACTAATTGGAACTTGGGAATTCGTTGAACTAAGGGACGCTCAGGGAAACAAGATAGACACCATATTCCATAACGTACCAGGGCTTGACATAAAAGGTTGGGAAATTCCACAAGGACCTTTGCGGATTTATAACTCTAACGGAACTTATTCAAAACAGTTTACCTCTCAGAATACAGATACTGGAACTTGGTACTACCACAAAAGGAAAGACGCAATTATCCAGCTGTTAACATACATAAAGCCGTACAGTACGGCTAAGAAGTACATGATTGACAACGGTTATGCGAAACAGAATGAAAATGGAGAGTATTACGGAATTATCACTGAGAGAATTGTAGAATTAACGGAGGACAAATTGATACTGCTCGAAAATCACGACTACCGAAGAACGTTCAAGAAAAGAAATTAAAACTCGACACAATACCTACAAAGCCTAATGCATGCGACCGTACGTCAGTCAGTCTCAGTTTAGTTTTGCTACGTTAGCGTATCTAGAAAACTCAGTAATTTCGAAACGCAACACTGTTAGGCGCACCGTTGGGGATAACATTACCCAGAAAACCGTAATCTCATTTCAACCATGAAAAAGTTCCTTCTACTTCTTCCAGTTATCGCAATTGCCATTTTAAATTCATGTAGAGACTGCACAAATCTTGTTTGTGATTACGGGTTTTGCACCAATAGCGAATGTACTCTTTGGCAAGATGATTTTGTTGGTGTTTACAGCGGCACATACACCTGTGATGGAAGCTCAGAAAGTCACAACGTAATTATAACTGCCGGCTCATCGAACAACGCTTTAATCATTGACAGTGTAATAAACGCAACAATTGTTTCAAGCACTTCATTTGAAATCTCATCGCAGATGACCCCTTTTCAGGGAGATACGGCTACGGTAACTGGATCTGGTACCGTTTCCACTGAGGGGCTTGTTATGCACGTCACCATTGACCAAGGCGGAACGATTGTTACCTGTGTCTTTAATTGATCGTGAGTTGAAAAATGGGTTGACAAACTTCGCTCTTGCTTTCAACAGCAATTAACACCACCCTGTGAGCAACCGCGAGATTTGTAACTAAAAACCACCTTCGCGCAGCAATAACTTCATTGCATGGAAATTTTCATGCAATCGGAAACGTGGATAGCGCTGCTCACGCTTACATTCCTTGAGATTGTTCTCGGAATTGACAATATCATTTTTATTTCCATTGTCACCGACAAGCTGCCCGAAAGCCAACAGGCCAAGGGCAGAAACATCGGACTTGGTCTTGCGCTGATTTTCCGTGTCGGGCTGCTTCTTGGAATTACATGGATCATTGGTTTTACCCAACCACTCTTTTCTGTTTTTGAGCATGAAATCAGCGGCCGAGACCTCATTCTTTTGGTTGGAGGGCTGTTCTTGTTAGGAAAGAGTGTTTCGGAAATTCACCACAAACTGGAAGGTGTAAGCGAAGACAGAGAACCAGGAAAAAAGGCCGCTATGACCATGGGAAGTGCGTTGGTTCAGATCGTGGCACTCGACATGGTTTTCAGCTTCGATTCCATTCTTACTGCAATTGGTCTTACCGAGCATGTACTGATCATGATCGTAGCCGTAATTCTCTCCATGATAGTTATGATGCTATTCTCAGGAACCATTGCCCGATTTATCAACCAACGACCAACGCTACAGATCCTGGCTCTTGCGTTTTTGATACTCATCGGATTTATGCTGATGATTGAAGCGGTAGGCTACCATGTGCCGAAAGGCTACATATACTTCGCGGTTGCCTTCTCGCTAATTGTTGAAATGATCAACATCAGAATGAGAAAAAAGAGTCAGCCCGTTAACCTCAAAAAACACATGACCAAAGATGAAAACGATTAATACCATTCTCGTTTGCTTTCTAACCGTTGGAATATCATTTTCCAGCTTAGCTAAAGATGATACACCACTTGAAGACGCAAAATTATTGGTAGCAACCAACAAGACCCGCGATGCCATTCCAGTGTTAGAGAAGCTGCTAGCTTCAGATGCCGAATCAGCCCCACACAACTACTTTCTTGGCATGTGTCTGGTCAAAGAAGGTATTCGGATTGAAGAAGCCGTGAAATACTTGGAAAAAGCGGCTGTAGATTACAGCAAAACAGACCTTGACCCAGGTATGGGAGAGCCTGAATTCGTTTGGTACTACATGGTAATTGCTTATAGCCGAATGAAGGAGTGCGAGAAGGCTAAAGAGCGTTACGATAAATTCGTGGAAGTCTATTCGCAAGGTGATCCGTTTTACACCAATGAGGCCGTAAAATGGATTGAGCTTTGCCACGAACCAATGCGTATGGCGCAGGAAATCCGCACAAGAAGCCATATCAACTCGCACACCTATTTGAAAGATAGATTGACCGTGGCTGCGCCTGAGGATGACATCGTTACGAGAGAAGTGAATTTCACCACCCAATCGGTGCTTTATGGCGTGCAGGTTAGCGCTTCCATTACACCTACTTACACCACCGAATTCAAAAACCTGAAAAACGTGGGGGTTTATGTTGATGAGAACAAAATCTATCGGTATGTAATCGGAAATCTTGGATTCCGCTCTCAGGCTGAAGAGCTTTTAGAAGAGGTGCGCACCAAAGGCTATCCCGATGCGTTTATTGTAGACATTAACCAGCCCGATACTTACGGTGAGGAAGTAACCAGCCTTAATAAAGTAAGTATTGCACCACAGCTTCGTGGAAAGGTGGAATTCCGTGTTCAGTTAGGTGCTTTTGCCGAGAGTTTACCCAAAGACCTACGCCAATTCTATTTTGAGGTTGATGACCTGAAAACAGTGCGAGAGGGAGACCTGACCATTATGACTGCAGGAAAATTTGATTCATACGAAGAGGCTCAAGCACAACGCGACCTGCTACAGAAACGAGGTTTGACCGACTGTTTTGTAACCGCTTTCAATAAACGGAAGCGTGTTCCAGTTAAGGTTGCGCTGGATTACTTGAACGAAGAATCAAAAGAGGAGATCGTTCCACAGAAACGCGGCAAAAAATAGCCGCAACAGAATTCTATTGAAGTTGTTTCGATTTCAACCACGCTAATACAAACCGTGGTATTAAATTCGCGGCCAACAACCTAGTTTTGAATTCATTCCTAAAGCAACTCTACAGCCAGCATCAGAATTCTGGCAAGTGCATTTCGCCCGAAGAAGTGGCCAAGTGGTTCAACGATATGTTCGGACTTCTTTACCCTGAGCGCAGCACAGAAACCTTTGCAAACGAAGTGGCTTTTATGAAGCATTTCGAACAACTTCGAGCACAATTGACACGCATACTCAGTTCTTGCAACGAAGCCGAAAGTGATGCTTTTGTCGATGATTTCTTTGCCTCCTTGCCAGAGATAAAAGCAACGTTGGATAAAGATCTGGAAGCCACTTTTCTAGGTGACCCAGCAGCCAAAACCAAACAAGTGGTTGTCCGTTCTTATCCTGGATTTTATGCCATTGCTGCTTACCGTTTGGCCAACAAGCTAGACAAACTTGGTACGCTACTTATTCCTCGCGCGCTTACGGAACAAGCGCACATCCAAACAGGAATAGACATCCACCCTTCTGCCACAATTGGCGAATATTTCTGTATCGACCACGGAACGGGCGTGGTAATTGGCGAAACCACCGTGATAGGCAATCATGTGAAACTTTATCAAGGCGTTACACTTGGTGCTTTGAGCGTGGATAAGAAAGACGCCACAACCAAGCGGCACCCAACCATTGAAGATGAAGTAGTGATTTATGCTGGCGCAACGATTCTTGGCGGAAATACGGTTGTGGGCAAAGGTTCCGTTATTGGAGGTAATGTGTGGCTTACACGAAGCGTTCCTGCAAGAAGTAAGGTTTACTACAGCGCTAGCATGAGCGATGAAAGCGGGGAAACCGATCGGATTACGATTAGGTCGTAATGAGGCGATGAAAGAATGTGGTGTGGAGAACCTTGAACAATTAACTCTAAACATTGAACTGATTTTGGGAATCGAAAAACTGATAGGGAACACACCTTTGGTTGAAATCACAAATCTCAACCCGAATCCGAATGTTCGCATCTTCTGTAAGCTGGAAGGCAACAACCCAGGTGGAAGCGTTAAAGACCGAGCTGCTTATGGAATGATCTCTGAGGCATTGAAGCGTGGTGACATCAAGAAAGGCGACAAACTAGTGGAAGCGACAAGCGGAAACACAGGAATTGCCCTGGCCATGGTGGCGCAATTGAAAGGTGTTGAAATGCATCTTGTAATGCC
This sequence comes from uncultured Chryseobacterium sp., assembly GCA_964457245.1. Classification (GTDB taxonomy): domain Bacteria; phylum Bacteroidota; class Bacteroidia; order UBA10329; family UBA10329; genus UBA10329. The sequence goes on from CAYWET010000011.1 coordinate 30,458, forward strand.
AGATAGCGCAACGGAAGAACGCAAACAGACGATGCGGGCTTATGGTGCTGAGTTGATTCTAACCCCTGCAGAAAAAACCATTGAATATTCGAGGGAACTAGCAAAGGAAATGGCTGACTCAGGAGAGTATTTCAGCCTCAACCAGTTCGACAACCCAGATAACTGGGGAATGCACTACCGAACAACAGGCCCAGAAATCTGGAATGACACAAATGGCAAGATCACTCATTTCGTTTCAGCCATGGGTACCACCGGAACTATCATGGGCGTTTCACGCTACTTGAAGGAGCAAAACCCGAACGTTCAAATTGTCGGAACCCAACCAACGGATGGCTCGAAGATTCCAGGTATCAGAAGGTGGTCGCCAGAGTTTTTACCAAAGATATTTGAAGCAGACCGCATTGATCGCGTGATTGATGTGAGTCAAGATAATGCTACTCAAACTTCCCGAAGAATGGCTCGAGAAGAAGGTATACTCGCTGGAATGAGCAGTGGCGGTGCACTTTTCGCAGCGTTGAAAGTCGCTTCTGAAATAGAAAGTGGTACCATCGTGTGCATAACCTGCGACCGTGGTGACCGCTACCTGAGTTCAGATCTTTTCAAGTTCTAACAAGAACGACTAGAACACCTACTTTTGCGCCTCGATAAATGCGCATTTCAGCTTCCATATACGCCAACGGAGAAAAAGACATTCTCCACACGGTAAAGGAATTGGAGGCGCATCATGCCGACATGCTGCATATTGATTGCAAGGATGACCAGTCGGTTTTTGCGGATGTGATACGTGTGCGAACTGCCACCGCCCTCCCACTCGACCTACACCTGATTACTTCTAAACCATTAGAATATTCAGCTATTCTTGAAGCAAACCCGGTAGATTACCTCACGGTTCAGTTCGAAAATCTAAACGGAAGCAGTGAATTACCTTCTAAAGGGTTCAATCATTTAGGATTGGCTCTCACTTCTGAAACACCCTTGGATGCTTTTCAGGAGTTTGCAGATAGCTGCGATTTTGTGCTGTTGATGGCAACTACGCCTGGAGAAAGTGGCGGAACATTCAAAAAGGAGAATTTCAAACGCATTAGAGAGTTCAAACAGAAGTTTCCGAACAAACGGGTGCATGTAGATGGCGGTGTTAATGCCGAGGTCTCCTTCATTCTTCGGAATCTGGGCGTGCATTGCGCTGTTTCCGGGTCGTACCTTTTCAATCAGCAATCGGTTGGGAATGCCATGCTAAATTTGAAGAATGCCCAAGCTGATTCGCATTATCGCGTGGCAGATTTTATGCTGGGAATGGAAGAAACACCAACGGTTCTGGAATCGGAGCTGAACTTGCAGTCGGTTTTAGAAAGCATTGACAAGGCACGATTGACTTTCACAGCTGTGGTTGATTCAGAACAGATCCTAAAAGGAGTTATTAGCAATGCGGATGTGCGCAAAGGTTTGCTGCGAAACATTAGAGATCTGAATGCGCTGTACCCTCAGTCGCTGATCAACCCAAACCCGATCGTTGCCAAAGAAGAAATGACCGTTACCCAGCTGCTGCGTTTCATTCGACATCAATCCATTCCCATCAACTTTTTACCCGTGGTCAACTCTGAAGGAAAACTCACAGGTTCACTCACATTCAACGACCTTATTAAAGGAGAAGCATGATTATAAATCTGAAAACAAACGTAACCGAGGCGAAAGCGCAAGAATTGGCCGAAAAAGCCAAGGCGTTCTGCATTTATGATGGAAGCCGTTACGTGCTCATCAACAGTTCATCAGTTAAAGAACTTCCAACAGGTTTGGATGCAGAAACTGATGAGTTTTTCGTTTTCGAAAACGACCTGCAATTAGGAAGCAGAAAATATCAGAACGAAACCCGAACCATCAAATTTGGGAATACAACTTTAGGCGGTTCTACCAATCACACGGTGGTTATTGGCGGTCCTTGTTCTGTGGAAAGCGAAGAACAAATCCGATCTTCAGCCACATTAATGAAAGAGCTTGGAATCAGCACATTGCGTGCAGGTGCTTATAAGCCAAGAACATCGCCTTACAGTTTCCAAGGTTTAGGATTGGAAGGATTGAAACTGCTGGCCAAAATGCGCGAGGAATTCGGTCTGAACATCATTACTGAAGTGCGCGATGCCACACAGATTGATGATATCATTGAGTATTCAGACATCATTCAGATCGGTGCGAAATCCATGTACGACCATGGTATTTTGAAGAAATGCGGAAAGGCAAGAAAACCGGTTTTGCTGAAGCGTGGATTCGGAACAACCCTGCAAGAGTTTGTACAAGCTTCCGAGTTCATTCTTGCTGGTGGAAACGACCAAGTAATGCTTTGCGAACGCGGCATCAGGACGTTTGAAACCAAGACCCGATTTACGCTGGACCTATGCGGAGTAGCATATCTGAAAGAACACACAAACTTCCCATTGGTACTTGACCCATCGCACGCAATGGGTTACGCTTATGGTGTTGCTGATCTATCTCGCGCTTGTGTTGCCATGGGCGTTGACGGGCTTCTCGTTGAGGTGCATCCAAACCCGGAAGTTGCCAAAAGTGATGCTTCACAGCAATTGAATCACGAACAGTTTAGCGACCTACTCGGAACACTCAGACCGATTGCGAATGCAATAGGAAGAGAGATTATTTAGGAGTTATGACTGGACGCAAAACGTTTCACAATACGGTTGTCAAAATACTACGGGAGCAACCCGACTCAAATGTTGCCGACACGATTCGCAAAATCAAGCGTTTGTATCCAAATTCTAATGATTACTTCAACATTTTTGACAGTCTCACATTTCGACTTGGCGTAAACCTTTATCCGCAACCTTGGCTGCACGAAAAGAAAGACAAAATCATTGGTTATCAACCACGGATAAAGTACTTGGAAGACAATTTACTGAATGAATGTCCAAGAGTTAGGGAACTCAGAAGTGGGGTAAGCCTACTCTCTATTCCGAATTGTAACAGAATCTTAGCCGAGACATTTATTGAGGACTTGAGTTGGAATCCCAATTTAGATCAAATATTATCTAAACTCGATTAACAAATCACTAACTACCTGTAAATGAGTCACCAAAACGCATTTGAAGATTTCGCCACGCACAACATCAAATTCTTTGTGCTGGACGTGGATGGTGTAATGACGGATGGCGGCATGTACTATACTGAAAGTGGCGACCAATTCAAGAAATTCAACACCAAAGATGGCATGGCTATTAAAGTGGTTTTGGAGAGAGGTTACCAAGTTGCATTTCTCAGTTCAGGAAGTACAGAACACATCATTCAGAACAGGGCTAAAACATTAGGCGTGGAACGCGTTTACGTTGGATCGCGCCCAAAACTTCAGGTGCTTAATGAATGGTGTCGTGAGCTTGATCTGACCATGGAAAATGTAGCCTACATTGGCGATGACATCAACGATCTAGAAGTGATGGAAGCTGTCGGTTTCTCTGGCTGTCCGGCTGATGCTGTGGAAGCAATTCAACTGAAAGCCAACGTGGTGCTAAATCGCAAAGGTGGAGACGCCTGTGTACGCGAGTTCGTGGATGAACATCTTTTAGATTAGGAATAAGTCGTAAGTAGAAAGTCGTAAGCTTGGATTATGCACGAAGTTTTAGACCACGCGACTTATGCCTTAGGCCTTAAGCCTGGTAACTGACCATGTTCGAAGATTTCGATTACTACAATTACGTTGTACTTCCATTGGGCATTTTTCTTGCCAGAACCATAGACACCAGTCTTGGTACACTCAGAATAGTGCTCATTACGCGAGGAGCACGCAAAGCGGTTCGTTTGGTTGGTTTCATTGAAGTGCTTTTATGGGTAATCGCCATCGGACAGATCATCATGAACCTTAACAACTGGGTGGGTTACCTCGCTTGGGCGCTTGGCTTCACCGTTGGAAGCATGATAGGTTTCAAGATCGAAGACAAACTAGCCATCGGGAAACATCAACTGAGAATCATTACTTCTCAGCCCATCGATGATTTCTTGGAAGCATTAAAAAAGCTGAACCAGGGTTTCACTGTATTCGATGGCATGGGTGCCAACGGGCCAGTAAAGCAGATCTTCTGCATACTGAACCGCCAGAACAATGCCGAGATCACCAAGCTTATTAAAGAGCATATACCGTTGAGTTTTGTCTCGGTAAGTGATGTGATGGCCACGGACAGCGGAGTGTTCAATACGAAGAAAAGGGAATTCGACCTTTCTGGTCTATTGTTACCATTGCGTAAAGGCAAATAACTTTTAGTGGCGGTGCTTAGTTTTACCGCCATGAAAAACATCTACCTACTGATTACTCTGGCGGTTCTCTCCGTTTCTGCAAATGCGCAGACGGTAACAGGAACCATCACAGACAAGAACAATTCCAGCATATCTAATGCACACATCACCACCAAAAACGGTGCGCATGCACATTCTGGCAAAGATGGAAAGTTCAGTATTGATGATGTAAAAGTGAACGATACGCTACTCATTACGCACATCAGTTATATGCCGCAATCCATTGTGGTGGAAAACTTTGAACCCATCACGGTTGTGCTTAATGAGAGCTCATTTGAACTGGCACAGGTTGAGGTTTCGCATAGCGTGAAAGCCATCAATAGTATCACGGAAGTGGACGTGGCCGTGAATCCTGTTACCACTTCTCAGGAAGTGTTGCGTAAAGTACCGGGGTTGGTCATTGGTCAGCACGCTGGTGGCGGAAAAGCGGAGCAGATCTTCTTACGTGGCTTTGACATTGACCACGGAACGGATGTGAGCATTACGGTGGATGGCATGCCGGTGAACATGGTTTCGCATGCGCACGGACAAGGTTATGCCGACCTCCACTTCGTGATTCCAGAAACGGTTGATGAGGTTGATTTCGGGAAAGGCCCGTACTATGTCGACAAGGGAAACCTGACCACGGCTGGCTATGTGGGTTTCAAGACCAAAGACAAGCTGGATGAAAGTCTGGTATCGTTGGAATACGGACAGTTCAATACGCTTCGGGCATTGGGTATGTTCAACCTGATGAAGAACAAACCCAATCAGGATGCATACGTGGCGGGTGAGTTCCAATTGACGGATGGGCCGTTCGAATCATCGCAAAATTTCAATCGAATAAACCTGCTGGCCAAGTACAATGCTGCCATTGACAAGCGGCAATTCCTTACGGTACAGGCATCTTACTTCAACAGCAAATGGGATGCCAGCGGACAGATTCCAGTACGTGCAGTAGCAGACGGAACAATCGGTCGTTTCGGTGCCATTGACGATACCGAAGGTGGCAACACGCATCGCATCAATGCAGCCATGAACCATACCGCCATTTTGGGCGAACACACCACTGTAAAGAGCAACGCTTATTACAGCCGCTACGGGTTTGAGCTGTACAGCAACTTCACGTTCTTCTTGGATGATTCCATCAACGGTGATCAGATCAAGCAGTTTGAGCGCAGAAACCTAGCAGGCTTTGAAAGCGTGGTAGACCATCATTTCCACTTGAATAAAGGCACCATTGGTCTGAAAGGTGGATTGGGAATGCGGTACGATGATGCCAATAATGTGGAACTTTCGCACACCGCCAACCGCGATTCATTAATCGAGAGCTACGCATTGGGCGATATTGACGAATCGAACATTTATGCTTTTGTGGGTGCTGATTTTGAATTCGGAGATTTCCTCATCAACCCAGCGGTGCGCTTAGACCATTTCAAATTCGATTACTACAACAAGTTGGATTCGGTGTACAATAACCAATCGGAGCAGGCCATTAAGCCAAGCCCGAAGTTGAACATCATCTACTCCCCTAGCAATCGCTGGCAGTTGTACCTCAAAACGGGAATGGGTTTCCATAGTAATGATACACGTGTAGTGGTTGCTCAGAATGGCAGAAGAACGCTTCCTACAGCTTATGGTGCCGACCTTGGCGTCATCATAAAACCGATTGACAACCTGATGATAAACGTGGGCGGTTGGTACCTGTATCTCGAACAGGAATTCGTCTATGTTGGAGATGCAGCCATTGTTGAGCCAAGCGGCAGAACACAGCGATTGGGTGCCGATGTCAGTGTGCGCTATCAACCGCTCAAATGGTTGTTCGTCTATGCAGATTTCAACTACGCGTTTGCACGTGCTATGGACAAAGCATCTGGCGAAAATTACATTCCATTGGCTACCGACCTTACCTCAGTAGGTGGAATTACAGTGAACCACCCCATTGGTATTGCTGGTGGCATCAACTACCGTTGGATAGGCGACCGCCCTGCCAATGAGGATTACAGCATTACGGCCAAAGGCTATTTTGTGGCGGATGCGAACCTGAGCTACACGTGGCGAAAATGGACGGCTGGCATCATCATTCAGAATCTGTTCAACACAGATTGGAACGAAACGCAGTTTGCTACCGAATCTCGTTTAGCAAATGAAACAACAAGTGCGGAAGAGATTCACTTTACACCCGGAACGCCATTCTTTATTCGAGGGAAGGTTTCGGTGAGGTTCTGAGTTATCCTACCTTTGCGGTGTCTTCAGTTTATGGTGAACTGCTGACAAGAATGAGAAGCCGCAAAACCCGTCACAGGTGGAGCGGCTTCTTTCGTTAAGATCGGTCAAACCACTTGCCTTCTCTTTCGGTGGCATCCCATATCTTCTGATCCAACCTGGTCGCAACCTCTTTGGCAAAATCAAACGCCTCGTTCTTATCCTCAGACTCGAACAAGAGCAAGCGTTTGTTCTGGGCAGTTACAAGGTTTACCTGAATAACGTGCTGTGTGATGGTTGCGCATCAAATTTGCTGATACAGATGTAAAGAATCGCACTTGTGGATATCCGATAGTTCAATGATGCCAGTGTGGAAAACACGTTACACCAAGTAAGCATTGAATGGAAATACGATGGTGCTGATGAAGACATGACAGAGTTCGGCCATCTTCTGAATGAAGTCAGCAATTTGAGGTTCTCTTTCATAGACAGCGAGATGACATAATACCCCAATGACCACAGACATAACCATTTGTAGTTATGCGAAATCGGATTTTCGGCTTAAACTAATTATATCAAAGCGCAAGGCGCCCACGTAACTTTATAGTAGCAAAAACCCGAAAGACATGGAAACGACCCTAATGAAAAGCAGAGCACAAATTGAAGGAGCCTACACCTTCATCTCCATGGACGATCTGGCATCTCAATTTGTAGATGTATACTTGAATATGAGACAAATGGACGAGAATAGCACGTATAGGTTATGCTTATCCATCAATTTTCTTGATTCGAATGCTACGAGAATACTTTTCCGCTTTTTGCGAATACTGAACGCCTGTTCTGCAAAGCCAGGTTTTCCTCAACTGAAGATTACTTTCCTCTACGATTGGAAAGATGAACACATGGAAGACCTAGGTCTTTTCCTCGCTGAACAACTAGCTGGTTCCTTAAATCTGCAGCAGATAGACGCTGCTGCGTAATTGCAACCGCAACCAAAACAACTAGCAAGACTCGATAAACGAGTGAACTTTCTGGTTAGACGAACGTTTCTCATTGACGCTTTAATGCTATGTATGAAAGTTAACGCGACATGAGTGATTCAGTAATAACAAAAGATGTTAAGCTCTCCGATTCGCAGTTGCGCCAGCTGCTTGAACTTGCCGTAAACAATACAGCAGACGGTATTGCCCTGCTTGATGCAGAAGGAAAATACTACTACATGAACGAGGCCCATGCCGTGCAGTTCGGCTATGAATCTCCTGCTGAGTTGATGGGTAAAACGTGGGAGGTCTTTTACAAACCGATTGAGATAGACCGTTTGTCCAAAACGGTATTCCCTGTTCTTGACGCTGAAGGAACCTGGCGCGGAGAAACAGAAGGTGTAAAGAAGAATGGAGATGCCATCTACCAAGAGATAACCCTTACCCGATTGGATGACGGAGGTCTGATCTGTGTCACACGTATTCTGGATAGCTACAAGGAACTGGAGCAGCAGATCGAAATCAGAAATCAGCAGGTAACCTCCATAATTAAGAATGTAACGTCCGGTATTATTCTGGAAGACATTAACCGATTTGTGATCCACTCTAATGAACGGTTGGGAGAAATGTTTCAAACGGATCTACCCCAGTCAGACATGCGCGGAAGCTCCTGCGAGATGGGATTGGATCTGGTAAGGGCAAGTTTGGTAGACCCAGAGCAGTTTATCGCAACCATTGAATCGCACGTTAAAAACGCTACTCCAGTTTACAACGAGATCATTGAACTCAAAAACAATGTGTTTCTCGAGCGTGATTTCATCCCGCTTAAAGTAGATGACAAACTCCAGGGTTACATGTGGATGTACCGCGATGTAACCGAGCATGAACGTACAAAGCAAAGTCTTCAGCGTTTAGTGGATCGCGAACAAGAGTTGAATGAAATGCGGTCCAAACTGGTAAGAACTGTGTCTCACGAATTCAAAAAACCCATTTTGAACACGCTTACCGGAATTCAACTGCTGCAGGGGCAATTGAAAGGTAATGGAGAAGGACTTTACTCAAAAGCCTTGGATCATATCGTTGAAGAACTTCAAGGACTGAATGAGAGTGTTTCTAAATTGGTGAAATACGAAGCCCTTTACGACCGCTCCGAAGCTGCTACGAAACAGGTACAGGTCAGAAATCTGATCACCAACTATCTACACTATCATTTCAAGCTTTTCATGCTTGGTGAGAAATTTGAAATAGAGGAACGCGCTGAACAGGAATTGATAAATGTAGATCTAGACCTATTTAATTTGGCGCTGAAGAACATCGTGGAAAATGCGTTGAAATACACGGAGCACAACGATAAGATCACCATTCGGTCGGAGGTAGATGGCGACCTTGCGACCTTCACCTTTTCCAACCCAATAACTGCCAAAACAAAACCCGACAGCAATCAACTGGGCACACCACTTTACAGAGCCAATCCAGGAGACGAAAAAGGTCTTGGTCTAGGTCTCGGAATTGTACAGCATGTAACCGACCTTCTTGGCGGATCAGTATCCTATGAGGTTAACGATAAATCATTCAGCATTGCGATGTCGTTTCCCTTAGACAATTAAAACATGAACAACGAAAAGAACCATATCCTCATCATTGAAGATGAACCGCTTCTGAGACACTCATTTGTTTCTGTGATCAATCAATCATCCAATTACGCTGTTGTTGGAGAGTATGAGGAATTGGACAGTGCCATCAAACGGATACATCAGTTCAACCACCTCACCATCCTACTCGATGTGCATTTAAACGGTGTAAGAACCGTGGACAGCATCAATCAGCTCAAGCGCATCAATCCTTACAACAAGATCATCATGCTATCGTCAGATAGCTCGTACAAGACAATTGTAGATTGCATACGCAGTGGTGCCGATGGCTACCTTGTGAAAGAAGATGCGGTACTCGCCCTTGGTAATTATTTGAATCAGACCGCTGTGAATGATTACGTACTGAGTCCTTCGGCTGCAAGTAGCGTCTGTAATTTTATTCAAAGCATGAATTTTACACATGCATACAACAGCGAGTCTGCCGTTGATGCTACCAAAGATCTTACTACAGCACAGAAACTTGTGTATCGAGAACTACTCAAGGGTAAAAGCTATCAGGACATAGGTGATACGATAGGTATTTCAAAAAATACCGTAGGCCAACATGTACAGCGTATTTACAAAGCGCTTGACATTAACTCCCGTGCTGAACTAATGGCCGGCAAACACCAGCATACAGAAACATAGTTTTCATTCAGATTTAACCATTTAAGGTTATTGATTAAATCAATTATAACTTGTTTCCATAAAAACAGTTTCCGGTAGCGTGCGTTGCTTAGGGTATTAGAAATCATACACCCAAACGCGAAGAACCATGACACCGAACGCAACCATTGAAGGAGCATACACCTGCGCTTCAGCAGAAGAACTTACTGGTAAATTCCAACAGGCCTTCGAGCAGGCTTTACAAACCAGAGCTGAAGAGACGTTTACAGTAAACTTTTGTCTCAATTTTGTGGATTCTGAAGCAAAGATGGTCACGCTTCAGATGTTAAAAGCGTTCAGGCATATCCACACCTCCAGCTCACAATGCAACATCCACATTGATTGGGTCTCTCCGAAAAACGATAGTGACATAGCAGAGTTGGGAATGATAGCACAGGAAACCTCTTCCCTACCCTTCGCATTTCAGACCGCTTGAGGGAACTCAACATACGACAAAGCAAAATTTAAGCACATGTATGGATTGGTGAACAAGGCGATTCAGGATATGGTGATCAAAGATCACGGAATCGATAAATGGGATGAGATTCGAGCAAAAGCAGGCATGGACGATGAGCGATTCGTTAGCTTGAAGAGTTATCCCGATAAGTTGACTTACGACCTGGTAGGCGCAGCAAGTGAAGTTCTTGGTGCAGATGCAGAAGCCATATTATCCACTTTCGGTGAGCATTGGGTCTTGTACACCGCAAAAGAGGGATATGGTGAAATGTTGGATTTCACTGGTTCAACTCTCATAGAGTTTCTCTCCAATTTAGACCTGTTGCATTTGCGGGTTCAGAATATGATGCCCCACTTGCAACCACCAAAGTTCGAATGCAAGAAAATATCTGAGAATGAGGTGGATCTTCACTACTACTCAGATCGCGAAGGTCTGGTTCCAATGGTAGTTGGCCTTCTTCATGGCTTAGGTAAGCGATTCGGAGTGAACGTTGAGATAGAACATAAACAGAAGAAGAAAGCAAGTGGAGAACCAGAAATTTTCACCGTCACTTGGTGAATTCAATATTAAGGAGCTTGTAAGCGCAATTGCTCCGCTCTCTCTTTTCATCAGCTCAGACTGCAAGATCATCGAGCATACTGAAGCATTTGCGAAAAGCGTCCCTAGCATAGCGAAAGGTTGTGTCTTTACAGAGACGTTCAAAGTTGTTCGGCCAAATGGTTTTGCGGAATTACTCGCGCTATCCGACACGAATTACTTTGTGGTAATTGAAGATGTGCAGACTGCCAACAGATTCAAATGCACAAAATCGTCTTCCAAAGACGGAACATTCGTTCTCGCATGTACACCCATGCTAAATGAAACGAACTCTCCACAACACTACAATCTGTCTGTCAGCGATTTTGCTCCGCACGACATTATTGCGGAATATCTGTTTGTAATGAAAGCCAACGAGATGGGCATGCGCGAAGCAAACGAGCTCATTACTACAATCACTTCAAAAAACCAAGAGCTTGAACAGGCAAGAGAGGATCTTGTAAAACTGAACACCACTCTTGAAGAGAAAGCAGCTGTAACCGAAGAAAACCTGAAGGTTGCTCAAACAGAGCTGTTGGAGGGAGAAAAACTTGCAGTCTTGGGGAAACTTGCCGCAGGTGTGGCACATGAAATGAACACACCACTTGGTGCCATCAATTCCAGTGCCGACAACCTCAGCAACATCCTGCGGTCCATGTTCAAAGAAGGACTGAAGAATGCTGACCATACCACCATCATGGAGGCATGCAAACTGGCCGATGATTTCACTGCCCACGATACGCTGACAAGCCGACAAGAACGCGCTGAACGAAAGTTGCTGACGGAAACGCTTCAAAACACCTACGGACTGACCGGATCCACGGCCAATGAACATGCTTCGGAATTGGTGGAGTGCGGCATCCTGTCTTCAGATACGGAGATACTCGATCATGTGTATGGTGCTGAAAATGCAGAGATCGCATTGAGCATAACCACAACCATTATGAAGATCAGAAAGTCGGTCAGTACAATTGAAGTGGCTTCACAAAAAGCCGCCAACGTCATCAGAGCACTGAAATCTTACGTTCGGAACGATAATGTCCACAGCGCCACGGTGTTCGATGTACGCAGAAGCATCAACGACATACTCCTACTGTTCAGTAATCAGCTGAAAAAGGGTGTGGAACTGCACGTGGAGATGGATGAGCAGCTGCTCCTGCAAGCAAACGAATCAGAACTGAGTAAGGTCTGGAGCAACCTCATTGCCAATGCGCTGTACGCCATGAACTACAGCGGAAACCTCTGGATAAAAGGTAGAACAGACAGCCTTAATGTGATACTCGAATTCATCAATGATGGTCCAACGATACCTGAAGATGTAATGGCCCGACTTTTTGAACCGTTCTACACGACAAAACCCATTGGAGAGGGCTCAGGAATGGGACTGAGTATCGTCTTCAACATCATTGCTTCCATGAACGGAAGTATTGAAGCTGAATCGAAAGAAAGAACAACATTCACAATAACATTACCGAAAGCATCAAGATGAGTGATACCGCAATACTTTGTGTCGATGATGATAAATTGGTCTTAGACAGTCTAAGAATTCAGTTATCCAGACATTACCGAAATGACCACTTACTTGAATTTGCACAGGATGCCGAAGAGGGATTGGAGGTTATTGGAGACCTTGCTTCAAGTGGAATCCGCACCGTTCTTGTCATCAGCGATTGGATGATGCCAGGTATGAAAGGAGACGAATTCTTGAAAGCAGTGCAAGGCCTATATCCGGATATCAATACAATGATACTCACGGGGCAAGCAAATGAAGAGAAGCTTGAAGCGCTGAAAACTTCTGGAGTAACCAACATGGTCATCAATAAACCGTGGAGTGAAGAACAACTGATAAAGGCGATCAACGAATTACTCAATACGGCATGAAGCGATCACGCTACGTCATACTCGTTGAAGATGACCCAACGGTTTTACACTCCTTGCGTCTTCAAATGCGGCAAATACTACCGAAACATTATTTGTTAGAAACTGCAAATGATGGTCAAGAAGCACTTGAAGTACTTCAGGAGATAAAGGATAATGATGGGTTGGTACCATTGATAGTTACCGACCATCAAATGCCAAATATGACCGGTAGTGAGTTTCTGATGGCTGTAAAGCACATGATTCCAAGATGCAGGAACATCATGCTTACCGGAGAAGCCGGCCTTTCAGACATTACAGCACTCATTAACGAGCAGGCCTTATTCAGATACTTGACCAAACCATGGAATCAGTCCGATCTTGAAATGACTGTTCTGTCTGCCCTTGAATCATTCAATCAAGAGTTCAAACTTGAAAAACTCAATCAGGAATTGGCACAGACCAATGCCAATCTGGAGTTACTTGTAGAAGAGCGTACACGTGAACTACGCAACACAACAGTTGAGTTGAGAAAAGGCTTGGAATATGCTAAACTGATGCAGGAAAACCTGTTACCAAGTACAAACAGTTTTTCTCACTTGTTCAAAACCGTTGAGGTGTTCTTCAGACCACACACATCTGTATCTGGAGATTTCTATTCATTCCACCAGATTGCCGAACATGAAGCTATTCTCGTGTTGGGAGATGCAACGGGGCATGGAATAGCTGGTGCGTTTCTTTCAAGTATCTGTTTGGGCATCATCAATGACATAAACGGGAACACGATCATCTCAACTCCAAAGGAGATATTGAACGAGGTACTAACAAGATTCAGGAAACTATCCTCATTCGCTACAGAAACAATGAAGCAAATGGTATCGGTAGAACTCACCATTGTGCATTTACAGTTTGACTCAGGTGTTTTAGGATATGCGTCCAATTCCAAACAGTTGACGCTGCTTAAGAACGATATTCCAGTTAAAATAGAGGAAACGATGTTCCAATGTTGTCCTAATGAAGGTGATAGAATAGAGAAATTGAAAAACCGAGGACGTACAGCTGAGATACCGTTGATGATGATCGACTCTATTCTTTTGACGAGCGATGGTATACCCGATCAATTCGTTGAAAGCACAAAAAGGAAATTAGGCAGGAAACAGCTGATCGCCTCACTCCCAGACATCCGACAGCACTGTATTTCAACGTGGTTCAACGGTATCCAAGGGTCAGAGCCGAACACCGATGATGCAACCATGATACTCATTGACCTTTAATAACTGAACAGACGTTTGAATGGAAGATCACATCATTGCAGCCCCAGTTGTTCATGACCTGAATACCATTCAAATGGCCATATCGCCATTTGTCAGAACTCTTGCCACACATGGGGTGTACAAGCAGCTGAAAACGATTGAGGACGTGAAGATCTTCATGCAATACCACGCGTTTGCCGTTTGGGATTTCATGTCGCTAGTCAAGTCCATTCAGCGGCATTATGCACCCACAACGGTTCCGTGGTTTGCTCCCGAATACAATGACGTGACCCGCTTCATCAACGAGATCGTTCTTGGTGAAGAAAGTGATGAGGATGTTAATGGTAACTACAAATCGCATTATGAGATGTACATAGATGCAATGACAGAGATCGGGGCAAACACAACCCCTATTCTTTCGTTCATCTCCACCCTGAAAAATGGCACCTCAATTCATCAGGCCATCGCTCAGGCAACTATTCCTCAGGCGCTGAAAGATTTCCTGCAATTCACCTTCGATACGATTGCGACACAGCAGATACATCGGATAGCCGCTGCATTTACGTTCGGTAGAGAAGATATCATTCCTGAAATGTTCCAACAGGTTCTGAATAATACTGGACAAGAGGCGAAAAATCCTGCTTTTGCCTATTACTTGGAGCGGCATATTGAGGTGGACGGAGACCATCATGGTCCAATGGCGCTAAAACTGGTGACTGCAGCCTGTGGGAATGACGAACAAAAATGGAAAGAAGCAGCTGAAACCGCGCAAAATGCGTTGACCCATAGAATTCAACTTTGGACAATGATTGAGCAAGAGCTCTCACAATCCAGAAACTGAACAACCATTAAATACCCAAAACAAATCGTGTGCAAGTGCGCTGTCAGTTTCAACTAAGATGCGCTGAATCGTGCTTTCATTGATTAACATTTCCTACACATAACCATTTATGGTTAACATGTTTTGTTTAAACACCACAAGTAAGGCGGTGGAGCACAGAAAGAAAATATGAATTTTACCCACGGTAAGTGTTTATGGTTCAACCTTTAAGGTAAGCATTTGCTGGATTCCTTTAAAACGGGGCGGTGGTCATTGGTTTGATTGAACTTGGTAAGGTGAACCACTGCCCCTACGAAGGAAAGCACAAAGCATTACAAATGATGACTGAAGAAAAACAGAAACCAACGGACATTAAGTTGTTGCACGGGCTACGTGAGCTTGATACAAGAACGTACAACCTCTGCAAAACAAATGGTTTTAAAGACCTTGACGACCTGACTGAATATTATCTCGAGCACGGAACATTTAAACAGCTTCGTAATTGTGGTGTAATATCCAACCATGTGCTCATAAACCTTTGTAAGCGACACGCTCAAAAAGAGGAAAACATACTATACTTAGAGGAAAATGCACTGGAATTCCACCGCTATGAACTTGCCAAAAGCGCTTTAAAAAGTGGATTCATCGATGCTCTTGTTCTATTAAAACCGTCTGGTTCGGTACGAAGGGGGGACAAGATAATCAAGGGGAAACTCGGTATTTGTGCAAGTAATAACATCTAAGACACAAGACCTGTAGAATACAGCTATCAATTGGTAGCACTTTTTTCTTTGCGTAACCGATAGCATTCTTTCGGGTAACTTTTTATGGCTAGTGCTGATTTCAAATTCAGCACTTACTGGTTATGGTATGCCGTATGTTATAACACACATTTGCATTCCCCTTAGTGCTGAGAGACGGAGAGAGACCCCCTTGGGAAATTATTGATCGGAATAATTGAATTCATTTTAACTGTAATCATCGTTAGCGGGCTGATCTACATCTACCTGAACAGCTGAATCATAACCCTTAAGCGTACCAAATGAAAAAAACAGCAGGACTGAGGCAGACAGTAACCGATATATTTCACGATCACGATCCATTGAAGGCTGACTGCCTTTCCATTTACGATAAAGTGGTTGATGACCTCATGCGGTATTGGAGCTATGACGATAGCATGCAAGAACTGGAAACGTATATCCGAGGCGTCCTGGTCATGCACTCGAAGCGGTCGATACCGATTGCACCAGAATTGGTAGCAGCTGTATATGAGGCTCGAAAAATGGTGCGTTGACCTACTAATGTATAACACGAAATGGTTGTGTAAAAACCGTGTTTTAGCATCTTCAGGCTACTACTCGTCCTGTGGCCTCTCGTACCTTTCGATAAGAAGATTCTTACATAAAATTCAAGCATGGTCATTCCAGCAACAGCCAAGACTCCACTGATAAGGTTTGATGCCGAAAGCTCCGAACTAGAAATTATAGGTCGCTCGATTCCAGAAGATGCTGAAGAGTTGTATCAACCTGTTTTTCAGCTCCTAAAAAGATTAACGAATAAACCGAGTTCATCATTCAAATTAGTAATACAGCTCGAATATTTTAACACTCACTCATCCAGAATCCTGATTGAAGTTTTACGTTTATTAGAATCTATGACAAAGACAGGTCATTTAATTAAGGTATTCTGGGTTTGCGAAGAAGACGATGAAGCAACTACAGACTTCGGGGATGACCTGAAGCAAATAGTGCAAGTGCCGATAGAAATGACTGTGTTAAATGAAGAAAAATACAATGACTTTCTTGCCCGTTCAAGATTCGTGACCTTAAAATGATTTTAACCTAAGCTTTTAACCTACCACGGAGAAAGTGATAAATCTCTTCCGGAAATATCAGTTCTCGGTATCTGACATCTTAGGCCAGAAAATGCTGGAGTCTGAAAACGAAGAGGAGCAGCGTTTTGAGCAGGAACTACTTAACTGGGTCTGTTTGGCCTGCATGGTCTGTGGGATGGTCTGGTCAATTTTTATTTGGCGGCATCTTGGCCCCTGCATAACCGCTTTCATTCCGCTGTCATTTACCGTTGTTGTGGCCCCATTTTACATTCACAGCAACGTAACCAAACAGCTGGAACTGCTTTCAAAGGTTCAAAGTCTCGCTATCATTTTTGTTCCATGGGGCATTCAGCTCAGCTTGGGCAACTACGCTTCCGGTATGGCTATCATCTGGGGTATTTTGGGCCCCATATGTGGTCTGTTCTTTCTCACCAAGAGGCAGGCCGCGCGGCTGTTCATCATCTTCATCGTCAATTCCATTATTGCCACCTGTCTCAATCCACATCTTACAGGAGACCACAAATTGGCGTCTGAAGATTTCGTCTCAACCTTTTACGCCATGAACATCGGTCTGCCCTCCATGGTAGTGTTCGGTGCTCTTTGGTATACGTTTGCACGATTGAGCTATCAAAGAGGTAAGGTAAGCACACTTCTACAGGAAACGGAAACGAAGAACAGAAGTTTACTGGATAGCATTACCTATGCCGAATACCTGCAACGCGCTATTTTACCAGCTTTCGGCATATTCAAGAATAAATACCCGAACAGCTTCCTTTTTCTAAAACCAAAAGACATTGTTTCTGGCGACTTCTTCTGGACAGCAGAGCTGGAAGGCCGATCGTATTTTGCTGTGTGTGATTGTACTGGCCATGGTGTACCGGGCTCATTGGTATCGATCATCTGCAACAAGTCGTTAATGACCGCCCTGGAAAACCTTCGGTACAGCGAACCAGGTATTATTTTGGATAAGACCAGAGAGCTGGTAGTTGCGGCTTTTGCTCAATCAGACCTGCAGATAAAAGACGGTATGGATATTGGCCTTTGTTGTATTGATGGAGACATGCTTCTGTTTTCTGGAGCAAAACATTCGTTGTATGTATTTCGGTCCAGTAAAAAGGAAATTGATGAGATAAAAGGCTCAAGACAGAGCATTGGCCATACGCTTCAGCAAAAACAGTTCACAACCCATGTGGTAAAACTGAGATGTGGTGACCGAATTTACATGACAACCGATGGCTTCATGGATCAATTCGGAGGGCCGGACAACAAGAAATTCAGAGCAAAAAAGTTCAAACAACTGTTACTTGAATCTTATCACCTCCCTATGGCCGAACAAGAAGTTGCATTACACGCTTCAATGCGTGAGTGGATGGGAGATCAAGACCAACTGGATGACATGTGTGTTCTTGGAGTTCAGTTTAAGGTGAAGGATTGAATGTAGTCTCAACTACGAGCGAGTTTTAATCCCAAACGGACATTAAAAAAGCGGCAAGATCATGATGGGTTTATTTTCGTAAACGAACCACTAGCATGTCTTACCGCTTCGGCCTAATCCCCATGAAATCGAGAATACAATCCGTTGATGAAGTAAACGCATATGTTTCTTCCGAATATGAAGCCTTTAAGTTTATGGTGAACTGCTGACAAGCTTTAGGAGCCGCGAAACCCGTCACAGGTAGAGCGGCTTCTTTTTGCTAAGACATTTCCGTAACCCATCTACGACTTTCGCGTAGTATTCATCTCAAACCGAACCTAGGCCTCATGAAAGTCAAGCCCATCGTAAAACCTATGCTCATTCTGAGCAAGAATTATCATATAGATGATTTACTGAGAGAAAATGAACTGTTAATGGTTTGTGCTGATGATTTTAACGATGACGATTGCGACCGACATTTAGAAGCTGCTGAAGCGGAAGTTCTCTCCATTATGGAAGAGAAAAAACTCAAGAAGAGAATGTTTTACATTCTTGTGGAAAGCATGCAAAATATAAGTCGGCATAAGGCCACAGTACATGTTCCTACAGATGGTTCAAAGCCGATTTTACTAATTGGAAAACAAGATAAAACGCCATACATACTCACCGCAAATCCAATTAAATCAGATCAAATTGAGAACCTTCAGGAGCGAATTGAACTGATTAACAAAACTGGCGTTGGTGAACTGAGACAGCTTTACCGTGAGACCTTAAATGATGGAGAGCTTAGTGATGCGGGCGGAGCCAATCTTGGACTTATTGATATTGCAAGAAAGGCCGGAGGCGAAATGCAGTACGGTTTCGACCCAATTGATGAAGAACACTCCTACTTCATTCTGAAAATCAACATAGATTCAGAAATCTAGACTTACAGCTATAGCTGATCTACAATCTGTCTGAAAACGTTGCGCCAGCGAACACGTTCTGCGGCAACTTTATTATCACGCTCACACATTAGAACAATGATGATGTTCTTCTTTGGGTGAACATAGATGTTCTGCTTATACATTCCATCGGCCATAAAGTCTCCATAGGGTTTCAGGCCAACATGCCAAAGGTAATTGTAGCCATGACTACTACCATTGGTCGTATCTCTACTTAATGAAGTTTTCACCCATTGCTCTGGCACCACTTGGGTTCCGTTCCAGTTTCCGTTATTTAAAAACAGTCTTCCGAACTTGGCGTAATCTAACGCTGTTGCGCCCATGCAACAGAAGGTCTTATCCTCTCCGTTTTTGTCCGTAGTCCAAATTGCATCGGAGCAAGCGTTTATGGGTTTCCAAATTTTCACACTCAAGTATTCCGATGGTTTCTTGCCTGTGGCACGATGCAGAATCAACCCCAATAGTTGCACATCTAAATTGATGTACTCTTGATATGTTCCTGGTTCGTGCGCAAACTCCACCCATTTCAGGGTCTTGGTCACATCATTACCGTAATAAACCTCAGTCAGCGTCTTGAATTTCGGCTTAAAGCCAGAGGTCATATTCAGTAGGTGTTCTACTTGTAGTTTTTCGGCCATTGGCACATCCTTCAACTCAGGAATGAAGTCGATCACTTGCTGGTTCACACTTTTGATGTGCCCTTCGGAAATGGCAATACCTATTAGAGCTGATGTATAGGATTTGGCTACCGAGTAAGATGGATTAAGGTCTTCGGCTGTGGTTTGCTGTCCGTAGAAATCGTACAGCAGTGTATCGTTGCGAATAATGAGCATGCTGCGTACTGACCGCGATTCATTTAGTTTATCCAACGTTACGAAATACGGACTGCCACTGCTCCAATCGGTTACTTTCATGTTGGCGGCAATACCATTCACATCATTATAAAACTGAAAGCACTCCTCTCCTGCTTCTATGGGGTTTGAAGGAAAACGATGGATATCCTTGTTGTCTGGATAACCGAGGAATATACCTCGCATCAGGGCACAGCCCGAAAGCGTGATAGCAACCAATAATCCGATGGAGATTACTGCGCTCGTTCCCTTCGGCTTCACTCTGGACAAGCCTCGCTCGTAATGACAATAGTTCACGTTACGAATATCGTTCTTCCAATATTTTTAGGTGATGCTCCATGTGGTAGATGGTAAAATAGAGCATCTCGCGAAGCGTCATATTTCCAATTAGCGGGTGTGGCACATTGGTGTTGTCCAAGTTCTTTTCTGACCACTGATGCACCTGATTGGTAAGCACCGACATCTCATCTCGGAAACGATTGACCAATACCTCACGCTCAGCTTTCTTCACCTCGCGCGGCACATACTCGCCAGTAGCTTTCCCGCCTTTGTCCAATGCATCTGTATAGGATTTAATGGTATCCTCGTACGAACGGCTAGGGCGTTTGGCCTTGCCGAATTTCCACAGCAACAGAAGTCGCGGATAGCCCATGCCCTTCCCTAGCGGCTTGGTACTCTTTATAAGATGCAGCAAATGTTGGCCTGCTGTCCAGGCACCTTCTGGCGCGTACTCCATTTTCTCAATAGGCTTATCAATAAACCAGTTGCGTAAATCTCGCGATTGCTTTTCTAGCTGTTCGATGATTTCCTTTTTGCTGTAGTCCATGGAACGAAAATATCGTTTTCGGTTGGTGCTGATGCAAACATTGAAAACCTAAGAGGTTGAAACTGAGCTTTCGGGTTCTGACCGCGTGAGGGATTACGAACTATCAAAATCTATTTTCGATAGTGTTCGTGAAGTGCTTCGCAGTTGTAGCGGTTACCCCACAGCGAAGCAAGGAGTATGAGTGGAAAGCCCGACCTCTTTGCGCAGCATTGCGGTAACGCCCAAAAAGAAAAGCACGAAATTCTAAATGAAGAACTATTCTCAGCGGAGCTAAATCCGAAACGCTTCGAATTTTCGGGTTTAGTGCTTCGGGTTTTAACCTGCCATTGCCGCCTTCCAATCTTCTGGAATCGCAACAGAAGTATTCTTCTCGTAATCGAACGCTACAATGATGTTGGTGCCTTTTGCAGTTGGGCGTTCCCCTTTCTTGTCGGTTTTAGTAATAAGGCATTCAAGCACTACGCTCTTGCCTCCTACTTTACCAGCTCGCATGTACACTTTTACCTTGTCGCCAAGGAAAACCGGCTCCATATAATCGATGGATACATGCGCCAGAATGAACCCAACCTTGGTCCAGTCAATAGCAGGCAACACAGCATCCGTGAATGCCATCCTACCCAATTCCATCCAGCTGAGATATACCGCGTTGTTCACATGCCCAAGCGCATCCGTATCTCTAAATCTTACCTGCGCCTCTACCGTTGCTTGAAAATCTTCCATTTTTATTTAGTTGAGATTTCAGAAATCAGCCTTCAGATGACAGACAATCAAATTGTCTCTGAATCTGATATCTCCTATCTGATGTCTTCTTAATATGCAAAGAGCGGTCGTCCGCTCATTAGTTCATTTACTTGTGTTTTTACTTCCGCGATAATAGCCTCGTTTTCTGAGTTGGTAATCACGCGGTCCATGAGGTCAACAATCGTTTTCACTTCTTGTTCTTTCAACCCGCGAGTTGTAATAGCTGGCGTTCCAACGCGAATACCCGAAGTGATCATTGGCGGCTGTTCATCAAACGGAACCATGTTCTTGTTTACGGTAATTTCCGCCTTTCCGAGCGCAGCATCAGCATCCTTACCCGTCACATTCTTAGAACGCAGATCAATAAGCATGCTGTGGTTATCAGTACCACCGGAAATGATCTTGTAACCTCTATCCACAAATTCGGACGCCATTACCTTGGCATTCTTCACCATTTGAACACAGTATTCAAGGTATTCGTCCGAAAGTGCTTCGCCAAAAGCAACCGCTTTGGCGGCAATTACATGCTCCAACGGACCACCTTGCATTCCTGGGAAAACCGCACTGTTCAGCAGCATACTCATTTTCTTCACAGTGCCTTTCTGCGTGGTCAACCCCCACGGATTATCGAAGTTCTTACCAACCATAATCATTCCACCGCGCGGCCCACGAAGGGTCTTGTGTGTGGTAGTGGTAACGATGTGGCAATCTTCCATCGGGTCGGTCAGCAACCCGCGTGCAATAAGGCCTGATGGATGAGAAATATCTGCCATCAGCAACGCACCAACTTCATCTGCGATTTCGCGCATTCGCTTGTAATTCCAATCACGGCTGTAAGCCGATGCACCCGCAATAATCAGTTTCGGTTTGCACTCTTTGGCGGTCTTTTCCATGGCATCATAATCCACAGTTCCAGTCTCACGACCAACCCCGTAGAAATGTGCGTTGTATAGAATTCCACTGTAATTAACTGGCGAACCATGCGTCAAGTGACCGCCATGCGAAAGGTCGAAACCTAAGATATTATCACCTGGTTTTAGACATGCTAACGCCACCGCAGAATTGGCTGAAGCACCCGAATGCGGCTGAACATTCACAAACTCACAATTGAAAAGCTGCTTGGCTCTTTCGCGTGCTAGGTCTTCCACCTGATCCACGAATTCACACCCGCCATAATATCGCCTTCCGGGCAATCCTTCTGCGTACTTATTTGTGAGTACAGAACCCTGCGCTTCCATCACTTGGTCGCTGACAAAATTCTCGGAGGCAATCAATTCAATGCCTTCCAGTTGGCGGTGTTTTTCCTGATCTATCAGGTCGAAAACTTCGGTATCGCGTTGCATGGCTTAGTTTGTTGAATGAAACAGCTATTTCTACATTCGTTCGGCCACAAATTTAGAGGTCGATCATCCAAATAAAAGACGAATGAACAATCGTATTACAGAGCTTTTCAACATAAAATATCCGATCATTCAAGCAGGCATGATCTGGTGTAGCGGTTGGCGTTTGGCCAGTGCTGTGAGCAATGCAGGCGGGTTAGGAATCATCGGTTCGGGGTCGATGTATCCAGATGTTTTTCGGGAGCATGTGAAGAAATGTAAAGCCGCTACAGACAAGCCTTTTGCGGTGAATATTCCTTTACTCTACCCTGCAATTGACGAACACATCGAGACCATCATTGAGGAGAAAGTTCCGATTGTTTTCTCTTCGGCTGGAAGTCCGAAAAAGTGGACCCCAATCCTGAAGGAAAACGGCATTAAAGTGGTGCACGTTTGTGCGAGCTCATTACTTGCACAAAAAGTAGAAGCTGCCGGTTGCGATGCGGTTGTTGCAGAAGGTTTTGAGGCAGGCGGACACAACGGTCGTGAAGAAACCACCACGATGTGTCTGATTCCTCAAGTTGTGGATGCTGTCAGTATTCCAGTTATCGCGGCAGGCGGAATTGGAACAGGAAAAACTATGGCAGCAGCATTCGCTTTGGGTGCGGAAGGTGTGCAGATCGGAAGTCGGTTTGTGGCCTCGCCAGAAAGTTCTGGACATGAATATTTCAAGCAAGCGGTGATAGATGCCAAAGAAGGCGACACCAAATTGAGCATGAAGAAGTTGGTTCCTGTAAGACTTCTGAAGAACAAGTTCTTTGAAGAAGTGCAAGCGTTGGAAAGTCGCGGAGCTGAAGGTGGCGAACTACTTGAACTACTTGGAAGAGCCCGAGCCAAAAAGGGCATGTTTGAGGGAAACATGGATGAAGGGGAATTAGAAATCGGACAGATATCGGCTTACATCGATGCGATGAAACCAGCTGGCGAAATCGTGGCAGAAATTGTAGAAGAATTCAACCGAACCTGCGAACAATTGGGAAGCCTTCGGCTTTAGATAGAACGCGGATAAGGCGGATTGAACAGATTAGCGCAGATTTACTTACCGCTTGTGACTTAAGACTTACGACTTAATTATGAAACAACTGACATTCAGAAACGGAGACAAACTGGACATTCTCGGATTAGGAACTTGGAAATCGAAGCCAGGTGAGGTTTATGATGCCATTCGCTCGGCCATCAAAATTGGCTATCGACACTTCGATTGCGCCTTCATTTACATGAATGAAAAGGAGATCGGACAGGCGTTTGCCGATGCATTTGCTGCCGGTGATGTAAAACGAGAAGACGTTTGGATAACATCTAAACTTTGGAACAACTCGCATCGAAAAGAGGATGTTCTTCCAGCATTGAAGAAGACGCTTTCTGATCTGCAACTGGATTATCTAGACCTGTATCTCGTGCATTGGCCGCATGTTTTTAAAAAAGATTTCATGGGCGCTACGAAAGCTGAAGAAACATGGTCAACAGCCGAGGTTCCGCACATTGAAACATGGCGCGAAATGGAAGCCGCTGTGGACGCTGGGTTGGCAAAGCACATTGGTGTTTGCAACTTCAACAAGCACAAACTCAAAGCACTTTCTGAGCAAGCGACCATTGTTCCTGAAATGAACCAAGTGGAATTGCATCCAATGTTGCAGCAAACTGATCTGCTGGAATTCTGTAAGCAAAATGGAACGCACGTTACGGCCTACTCTCCACTCGGTTCTCCAGACCGAAGCGCTGGTATGAAAGCGGCTGACGAACCAAATCTGTTTGAGCATCCTGTGATTAAAGAATTAGCGCGCAATCACAATTGTACCGAGGCGCAGATCATGATTGCTTGGGCCATGGAACGCGGAACGGCTGTTATCCCGAAATCGGTCAACGAAGGAAGACAGCTTCAAAATTTCCAATCAACTGAAGTCAATCTCTCAGAAGACGACATGAAATTGATGACTTCAGCCGATACGGGATATCGCTATGTAAAAGGTCAATTCTGGGCGTTTGATGGAACCGAGTATTCTGTTGATTGGCTTTGGGACCATTAAGATTTCAGTAGGCAGACATCAGACTTTAGACTTGTGTCTGAAGTCTAACTTCTCTCATCTGACATCTATTTCGAAGGAATATTCCACTTGATGGAAGTTCCGTTGAATTCCAATTGCTCCCAGATCTTCGAGCGATTCTTGTTCCAGTGACTTTTGTGAACGCCAAACATCACTGCATCGAAAATCAACAGGAATCCTCCTTGCATTATCAGAGAATAGCCCATTCCCTTGAATGAGTTCTTCACATTCTGATTACTGTACCGATTACCGAATTCCTGAAGAAAAACACCTGAGCCAACGTACAGCACATCCAACCCAGCGTTCATCAGATAAAGGGTTTCCTGTTGTCGTTGCAACTTGAATGTTCCAGGAATATCATACTCCTTTTTCAATCGCTTTCTAGCTCCGAAATACGCAGGCAAAGCAATTCCGAGATTGACCACATTCCAAGAAGCATTCATCAAATGAAAACTGAACATCATGGAGCCAGGTTTGGTGGTCAGCGCTCCAGCGGTTCCTGCAATCAGATTGCCTGTGGCCCAACTTCCCAAAGCAATCATACCATTTCGACTATGCGTATTCAGTTCACGGTTGTATTGATGGAATACCTCCATATCCTGCGCCTGCGCAGAGAGATAAAAAGAGAAAAAGAAAAGTGGAAAAAGGTAGAGCTTCACAACTTTGAATTTAGACAACAGTAATAGTAATGATTCGGTCACACTTTTCATTTTTCCGTTTTTCATTTTATCAATCTCAGAACAGTAATAATCTTCGATTGTTTCGCGTTGACGGGTCTTGATCGAACGATTAACTTCGCGCACCAATGTGGGCACTGCTTAAAAAGGAAATCAACAGCTTTCTGAACTCACTCATCGGGTACATCGTTATCTGCGTGTTCCTGTTGTTCGTGGGCTTGTTCATGTGGGTTTTACCCACCGATGCCAACGTAATTGAGAACGGATATGCCGACCTGAACACACTTTTCATCGTAGCTCCGTGGGTGTTTCTATTTCTCATTCCAGCCATTACCATGCGCAGTTTCGCGGATGAGAAAAGCAGCGGAACAATTGAGTTGCTTCACACGCGGCCCCTTAGCGATCTTAGCATTATCCTCGCCAAGTATTTCGGTGGATTGTTTCTTGTGATCTTCTCGCTCATCCCAACGCTGGTTTATTTCTTTTCGGTTTACCAATTGGGCGACCCGATCGGGAATCTGGACACTGGAAGCGTTTGGGGTTCCTACATCGGATTGTTGCTACTCGGTGCCGCATTTGTCAGCATCGGAATTTTCAGTTCTGCGATAACCAACAATCAAATAGTCAGTTTCATTCTTGCGGTTTTCATGAGTTGGGCATTGTGGATCGGTCTGGAAACTGTGGCTTCATTTCAGTTCCTCGGAACTTGGGATCACATTCTGCTCAGCATCGGCATCAACAGCCATTACAGCAGTTTGAGTCGTGGGGTGATTGACACTCGCGATGTGGTTTATCTCGTCAGCCTGATTGCCGTTTTCATTGCCTTGACACGAACCGTTTTAGAAAGTAGAAAGTGGTGAGAAAACCTGCGGTTCGAGATATCATCCAGTTGGTTATTGTAATCGGAATTGTGATTGTGCTTAACGTGCTGAGCGGTTTCTTTTTCACGCGATTCGATCTCACTTCCGAGAAACGCTACACGCTTTCTGAAACATCAGAAGAGTTGCTTTCTGAGATTGAGGACGTGATCTACCTGCGCGTGTATCTCGATGGCGAACTGCCAGCTGGTTTCCGCAGATTGCGCGATAGAACCCGAGAAATGTTGGATGAGTTCCGCGCCTATTCCAACAACAATATCGAGTACGAATTCATTAACCCGAGTAATCAGCCAGACGAGAAAAGTCGCAACGACCTGTACAAGCAATTGGCCAAGGAAGGCTTGATGCCAACCAATATTCAAATCAAATCTGAAGATGGTGTTGAGCAGAAATTGATCTTCCCTGGTGCCATTATGAGCTATCGAGGGGAAGAAACCACACTTCAGTTGCTGAAAAGCCGCATGGGCGCAGCACCTGAGGAAATGCTGAACAGCTCCATCGAGGATTTGGAATTTGAATTGACCAACGGCATCCGTAAACTTACAGAAGTTCGTGCAGAGCGGATCGGCTTCATCACAGGACACGGAGAATTAGGCGAGCGTCAGGTAGCGGATATGGCAAATTCGCTTTCGGAATATTATCGGTTGGAACAAGTTGAAATCAACGGCCAATTGAACAGTCTGGTGAGCCGTGCAGAAGGCGACAGTGGAGCAGTCATCTTTCCAAAATACAAAGCGATAATCATCGCAAAACCAGACACGGCTTTCACTGAGAAAGACAAGTTCATGATTGACCAATTCATTATGTATGGCGGTCGAGTTCTGTGGTTGGTCGAACCAGTTTTCTGCAACATGGACAGTCTGCGTTATGCACCATCGACACTGGCAATTCCAATGGCATTGAATTTAGAAGACATGCTTTTCAAGTACGGTGCTCGGGTAAACACCGATCTACTTCAAGACGCGCGTTGTGCTGCGATTCCAGGTCCATCCGGCTATGTTGGAAATCAGTTGCAGTGGGCGCTTCAGCCATGGATTTACTTCCCAATTGTTGTTCCTGAAAGCGACCATCCAATTGTGAGGAATCTGAATGGAATAAAGCTGGAATTTGCTTGCAGCATCGATACGGTTGGTAGCCCGAACATCAAGAAAACCGTGCTACTTAGAACTTCAGATAAGAGTCGAGCGTTGAGAACGCCAACTCAAGTGAGTTTAGACGCAATGGTGGAAGAACCAAAACCTGAGCAGTTCAATCGACCACACATGCCGGTTGCCGTTCTCTTAGAAGGTGAATTTGAAAGCGTCTTTAAGAATCGTTTGACCACACTGATCAAACAAGATCGAGACATCAAATTCAAAGCAGACGGAAGAAAGTCGAAGATGATCGTAATCTCTGACGGAGATATGATTCGAAATCACATTAACCCAGACGGAACCTACCTCCCAACAGGATTCGACAAATACACCAGTCAGCAGTTTGGAAATAAGAAGTTCCTTCTCAACGCCATCAACTACTTATGTGATGACGAGAACCTCACGGCCATCCGATCAAGAGCCCTGGAAATCAGATTACTTGACAGAAAGAAAGCGGAAAGTGAACGTACCAAATGGCAGATTATCAATGTTGGTGTTCCAATAATTCTCATCATGCTATTTGGAATGTTAAATGCCTATCTGCGCAAAAAACGATACGCTTAAACGATGAAAAGAAACCTTATAGCTGTTCTCATTCTGCTGACTTTGGCAGCCGTTGCGTATTACGTTTACACGGAGCGTGGCTCTGGAACCATCAAACCAGAGTTGCATGATTTTGCAGTAAAAGACACAGCCTCCGTCACTAAAATATTCCTAGCAAACAAAACAGGTGAAAAAGTATTGCTGCAGCGAAAAAATCAAGGAGAATGGACGGTAAATGAAAATCACAAAGCGCGTAAAGATGCAATTGATGTGCTCTTGAAAACAATCAATCGTGTTGAGATGAAAGCACCGGTTGCCAAAACCGCGCATGACAATATTGTGAAATTAATGGCCGGGGTTTCAACAAAGGTTGAAATCTATCAAGGTGATAGAAAAGTGAAGACGTATTATGTGAGTGATGCTACCAAAGACAATATGGGTACGTATATGCTGATAGAGGGCTCAAGTACCCCATTCATAACGCACATTCCTGGGTTTTACGGTTACCTCACTGGCCGCTACATGACAAGAGCTTGGGAGTGGCGCGATACTGAAATTTTCAAGCATCGATTATCGCAAATTGCTGAGGTGAAATTGGACTTCCATCAAGAGCCAGAGCGTTCATTCAAGATTACTCAAACACCAGACCGAAAAGTATCCCTTTTCACACTATACCCAACTGAAAAACCAGTTGAAAACATGGATACAACCGCTGTAAAACGATATCTCTTAGCCTACCAAAACATCCGATTTGAGGAAATCAAGCAATATGAAGAGGAACGTGTTGATAGTATCGTCAATTCACCACCTTACTTTACTATTTCTCTCACAGCAAGAAATGGAGAAAAAAGAACGGTCACGTCTTACAGGTTACCGGCAAATCCGGGGGCTATTGATGCGAATGACGAGCCATTGGATTGGGACCCCGATCGTATGCATGCCATAGTAAATGGAAATGAGAAAGAAATCGTGCTCATTCAATATTTCAGTTTTGATCGGCTGCTAATTCCTTGGGAATATTTGGTTCGAAGATCCGAAGGAACAGAGCAGAAGTAATTCAGAGTTTTCAACACAGTCGGGCAGACCAAGCCATTCGTCTATATTTGTAGCCCATTCGAAAAATACACGCATGAAATTCATTGTTTCAAGTCAGTTGTTGCTTAAGAATCTGCAGGCCATTAGTGGCGTGGTAAGCACGAACAACACCTTGCCGATTCTCGATAATTTCCTATTCGAAATTGATGAGAACCAATTGACCGTTTCGGGTTCTGACCTCGAAACCACCATGACCACAAGCTTTGAGGTTACTTCAAAGGAGAAAGGTCAAGTTGCCATTCCTGCACGCATTCTTCTTGATCTATTGAAGAGCTTCCCTGACACACCGATAACGTTTACTGTAAACGAAGAAACGCATGCGGTGAGATTCACTTCGGAATACGGTGAGTACAACGTGGCTGGTCTCGATGCTGCGGAATTCCCTAAAGCACCAGAAATTGAAGCTGCTTCGTCAACGGTTGTTCCGTCTGACCTTTTGGCACGGGCCATCGCGAAAACCATTTTCGCTGCAGGAAACGATGAACTTCGTCCGGTGATGTCTGGAGTTTACTTCGAACTGCATTCTGATAACGTAACGTTTGTTGCAACGGATGCCCATAAATTGGTGAAGTATACCAGAACGGATGCTAACGCAGACAGCGGTGCAACTTTCATCATGCCGAAAAAGCCTCTGAACTTGTTGAAGAATGTATTGGCAACTGAGGAGGCGGATGTTACAGTAGATTACAATGACACCAACGCTAAATTCAGCTTTGGCGAAGTAACGCTTGTTTGTCGGTTGATTGATGGTCGTTACCCAAATTACGATGCGGTTATTCCAAAAGAAAACCCAAACGTTTTGACTGTAAACAGAAGCGCGTTCTTAAACTCAGTTAAGCGTGTTTCTTACTTCTCAAACAAAACCACGCATCAGGTTCGTTTGAAAATGGCTGGCACCGAACTTCACGTTTCTGCCGAAGACCCAGATTTTGCGAATAATGCAGATGAGCGATTGACATGCAGTTACAAAGGCGATGACATGGCCATTGGTTTCAACTCACGCTTCCTGATAGAAATGTTGAATAATGTGGAAACTGAAGAAGTTGTGTTGGAAATGTCAGAACCAAATCGTGCGGGAATTCTACTTCCGAGTGAGTCGGTTGTTGAAGGTGAAAACCTGTTGATGCTCGTAATGCCAGTTATGCTGAATAGTTGATTCGGTAACAACAATGATATCAAGGGCGTCTGACTAAATCGGACGCCTTTTTTTATTCCGTAATTCCGATACTTCGGTTGAAGCGATGAAACTCTTCAATCATTGCTCCAAACGCCATCCAAAGCGGCAAATAATCAAATCGGATGTAACCCATGAAGTGCCAGCCTATTTGGTACTCCCACGGACAGCGCCCTGTCATTTGTTCCAGCGCAAAACCAGCAATCAGTTCCACCATTAGAATTACAATTCCATAGATCAGGTACCGAAGAAATCGGTTGTATTTCTCAAGCAAATTGAATCCGACCGGAAACAGTATGGACGTGACTCCATAAATGGGGAACATCCAGATGTAACTCACGCCCATCAACCTCAGATTATCGACATCGCCATTTATCAGGTCTACCATGGCCGTAAAGAATACCTCGGTAGTAATGCCGAGTCCTCCGTAAAGAACAAATGAGAAAACACGTTCCTTAATTCCGATTTTCTTTTCGCTCATCCTTCCTGTAAACGTAATTTATGTTGATTGGCTTCTGTTCCTGGTTATGAGAATTTTGCTGTTCACGTAATTGCTTCTCAGCCTGTTCCCTTCTGATCCGTTCTGGGTCTGGATACCAATCTGGTACCGGCTCTTCATCTACAAAGTCCCAAGAATATTTTGGTCTTTGTGGTCCTTGCTTTCTGTAAGCAAAAGCTACCACCACTCCGGCAATCAAGCCAAACAAATGACCTTCATAAGATATTTGATGGTCCACAGGAAAGATTCCCCAAACCAAACTACCATAGAGAAAGACTACCAGCATGGATAAAGCCATCAACTTCAGGTGTTTTCGGAGCAATCCACTAAAAAAAAGAAACCCGAATAGGGCGTAAACGATTCCACTTGCCCCAATATGAAAATTTGGTCTACCTCCAATCCAAAGCCAAGTACCACTCATTAAATAAACCCACAACAAGGTTTTTGAAGCAACAGGTCGATAGAAATAGTAAAGCATTGTTCCAAGAACCAACAGTGCCGATGAATTATTGGTCAAATGCTTCCAATCGGAATGAATAAACGGGTAGGTCAAAATGCCAAGTACCCCAGATAGTTTTCTCGGATAAACACCAAACTGACCAAGATCAACATCGAAAACAAACTCACCCAGCTCAACCAACGCTAATAAAATTACCAGAATTGCGGGTATCAGTACACTTGATCGAATATCCTTAAGCATGTAACAAAAGTAAGGCCCCGTTCAGAAGAACGAGGCCTTTGCTCAAGGGGTCGGATCGGAGGGAGGTGACCCTCCCCTATTAACTCTTCACGTATCGTACCGTTATAATACTTTCAGATGCATGAATTCGTATGAAGTACACACCATTTGCGTATCCGCTGATATCTACTGGTTGAACAAAATCATTGGTGCTACCAAGAACAATCGCTGGTTGAAGCGTTTGCCCAAGCATATTGGTCAACTCTATAGTAACCTCTTCATAAGTTGGTAGTTGTCCGCGGATTGTAAACTGTCCTTTACCTGGATTTGGATAAATATCCAACACATCAAACAGGCTTAACTCTTCAACTCCAACTTGCAGCGTAAATTCTTCGATAGGAGTTGCTGTTGGACAACCATTTGGACCGATATACTCCACGTGATAGTTACCGCTTTGAATAGCAGTATATGTAATGTTGTTCGCGCCTGGAATCGGATCCCCGTTCAAGAACCACTGATATGATGTCCCAGGGGGGTCTGCCGTAAGATCATTGCCACTAACCACAACTTCTGCAAGATCCATTGGAGTAACATCAACCGTAATCGTATTTGAAACTCCAACACAACCAAACTGGTTAGTTACTGTGACAAAATAGTCTCCTGATTCGGTCACCATGGTTGTTGGAGTATTGTCTTCTGTGATTTCCCAATCATAGTTGCCTTGATTAACACCAGTTGAAAGAATAACGAAATCACCTTCGCAAAACTCCGTTGGACCGTCTGGGGTTGCAACGGGCTCTGGTAAAGATTGAACCGTAACATACGCTATCGCAGAGGTTCCAACACACCCATTACCATTTGTAGCAGTTACGGAGTATTCGCCACCCTGAGATACAGTAATAGTTGAACCCTGACCTGAAGGACTCCACTGATAATCTTGATAACCAGATGAAGCAGTAAGATCCATTGTCTCTCCATCACAAAGCGCTAGTGAATTGTTGCTAGAAGTAATCTCCAAAACGGGAGCATCCGTAACTTCAATCTCAATCTCTGCAGTATTGGTACAGCCCAGGGCATTGGTGTACTCATAACTTACCGTGTACAGACCAGCATTTAATCCGTTAGGTGTAAATACACCATTACTAACACCCGTTCCGAAGTACGCTCCACCTGCCGGAGACGCATTCAGTGCCACCGGATCTGACGTTTCGCAAAGTGGTGTAACCGCATCAATAGCTACATCGGGCAGAGCATTTGCCAATGCGAATGCTGGATTTGAAAAATCTGACCAATTAGGGTTGGTAAGTGTGTTATAACCACCAACCGTAGCGGCCGACTCATTTGTCATGTCTTCCCACTGAGGAGTTCCTTGCCAGTGAGCTCCATTTGCCCAATCACCATCATCGGCAGCAATATAATATTGCGTTAGATCAACAGCATCCGAACCCGCAGTTTGATCGATCAAATAAAAGAACTGGTCATTGACAAAACACAGTTCAGATTCAATCTGAGCCACATCATATCCTTCAGCCGTTGCATCAACATTGGCGAATCGGGCAGCAAATGTGTTTGGAGTGGTTGCAGAAGGTGTAATGGCCAAAGGTCTAACTCTCATTGTACCAACGCTGCTACCAAGTGGATAAACATACGTGCTAGTGCTATTCAAAGCCCAAGAAAGTCTTCCAGCACCAAGGCTACTTACAAAACCACCGTTTTCAGTAATCGCTGATGCCGAGCCATTCAAAACGCGTAACTCATTTACATCCGTTGCCAACTCAAGGTTGTTCAACTGAAGAACACCATTTACTTGGGCGTCAATATCAAGCGACTTAATCCCCGTTCCTAGAAGATTGAGATTGAAAAAGCTGCTGATCTGCGTTCCTTTGACCGCCTGATTGGCACCGTTCAGGTTCACCAAACTTTGATCGGCTGTAAAAACCGCATTGTTCTCCCAGTCTCCGGCAACATTGAAGATACCAGTGCTACCACCGCCCCCGGTAAGTAGATCACCGTTAATCAAGTTTCCGTCAACTGAGATTCGACCGGCATTATCAATGGTACCATCATCGTTATCCAGATTACCTGTTAGCACTGTAACAATGCAACCTTGATTGACCGTTACATCTGCTCCGTTGTTGAACACAACAAACTGTGCCGAGGCCTCCGAAAAGACTCCAAAAGCAAGTGCTGCTAGTAAAAAATTCTTCATTTCGATAGATTTCAAATTCATATCCACAGATTGAGCCGACTACTTGACTTGTCTCCTATGAGAAACATTCAATCGAATCTCAACCAAACCATCTTTAGGCTCTCCAAGTGCTACTCCAAGTGTCATTCCATCCCGAGTTGACTTAACCGCAACTCCACCATCACCCGGAGCCAACAAATCTCCCTCATGTATAAGTCCATTTAAATCAGAAACCTTCACAACGGCTACTCCTTCGCTCTTTACAACCTCATTTCTTCGGTTTGAGTTAAGGCCAGCGAAAACTCCAACTAGATAGTCATCTGCCTTATTTGATTTCCTCAGTTCTCCTAGAAGAGAACCATCTGAAGAACTCACCACATCACCAACTTCGAATTGATAATTTCTTTGCAACGGAGCTTCCTGAGCAAATGTCGTTTGGCCAGATACTACCAAACCCAGTAAAACTGCTAAACTTAATATCGTTTTCATGACTCGTACTTATTGAATGTTCCTTAACTATGGTCGGATTTCCGTAACTGTAAGGTATCTCTCTTTCATAAAGAATGATTCCGTTCCGCTCCAAGTGTTAGCCATCCAACACTGAACCGAATATGTGTGATTACCAGCTGATGGTTGATCGCGCACTATCAGGGATACGCCATTGTTGTTGAAATACCAATCTTCATCATTGGCATGAACGGCAGTTCTACCTATTTCAGTACCATCTCTCAAAATCCTGAAATAGATAAGATCGGGAGCCCAATATGTGTAATCATCAACCTCTATATGACCGCTGAATGTAACGAGAAGAGAACTTCCAGATGTCACATTTCGTGACACCGACATGGCATTTACATTTTGAAAGCTACCAACCGTGTAACCAGCTCCTGCTGACAGGCTGAACGATCCATCGTTGAACCCAGTAATCTGTACCTCAGTAGTTGACGATGCATAACTGATACCCTGACCAGTTGTTCCTGCCGAACCCTGTGGACCCGCTGGACCTTGCGGACCCGCTGGACCTTGAGCACCTTGAGGGCCTGCTGGACCTTGCGGACCTGCTGGACCTTGAGCACCCGCAGGGCCTGCTGGCCCTGCCGGACCTTGTGGACCTTGAGCACCTGCTGGACCCGCTGGACCTTGTGCTCCCTGTGGACCCTGAGGACCTTGAGGGCCTGCTGGACCAACTGGACCATCTGCTCCAGTAACCCCTTGAGGACCCGCTGGACCCGTTGCTCCGTCAGCTCCATCCACACCTGCTGGCCCTTGTGGACCTTGAGGGCCAATAGGGCCCGCAACACCAGTAGCTCCTTGCGCACCCTGTGGACCTTGTGGGCCTTGCGCTCCTTGAATGCCTTGAGGACCCTGTGGGCCGGTCGCACCATCGGCACCGTCAGCTCCTGCCGGACCTTGGGGGCCAGTTGCACCGTCAGCACCGTCAGCTCCTACTGGTCCCTGAGGACCAGTTGCTCCAGCTGGACCCTGAGAACCCTGAGGACCAGTTGCTCCATCAGCGCCATTGGCTCCGGCCGAGCCTTGCGGACCAGTTGCGCCATCTGCTCCTACCGGGCCTTGAGGGCCGGTTGCGCCATCTGCTCCATCCGCTCCAGCTGGACCCTGAAGACCTTGAGGACCAGTCACTCCGTCAGCACCATCAGCTCCTGCTGGCCCTTGTGGACCTTGAGGGCCTGTTGCTCCGTCTGCGCCATCGGCTCCTGCCGTACCCGCTGGGCCTTGCGCACCTTGAGGACCCTGCGGTCCAATTGCTTGCACCCATTGGGTACCATCAAAGTACCAGAACTGATTGTCATCCGAATCATACACCATCAGACCAGTTGCTGGTTGAAAAATCAGGGTACGCTGAAGCGTAGTCACCCTTGGTACAAGAAACCCCTTGTCCGTAGCATTCAAATCCAACACCGCACTTGGATCTGGAGTGGATGTTCCCACACCCATATTATCTTGAGCAAACGCCACTGATGTAATCAGAAGCAGCCCAACAATTCCGATAATCCTATTCTTTTTCATTTTATTCTATTCTTTTCTGGTCTTGAAACTATTAACAGATATGATATCAACTATTTGTTTTTCAGTTCATTTATCTCGATTCTCATTTTCTCAATGAGCCTCTGCTGCTCCTTGATAGCCTCCACCAATACCGGGATTACTCCCGTGTAGTTAACCATCTTGAAGGATTCGTTATGGTTTCTTTCAAACCTCGAGTTTTCATCTGCACGAGCTGCACCATTTGTGGGAAGCTCTTTCTCAGAGACCAACTCAGGAAGTACCAATTCCAGATCTTGCGCTATGAAACCGTATTGTGTTTCCTTACCCAATCCCATAGTCGGATATGCGTTGAGATCGTGTTCATAGTTTACACCTTCAATCGCCATTACTTTATCCAAGGCACTTTCAATTGGTCGAATATCACGCTTAATTTTTCTGTCTGATGCATTGAACAAGCCACCCGTG
The DNA here is from genome assembly GCA_964457245.1 of uncultured Chryseobacterium sp. Taxonomy (GTDB): domain Bacteria; phylum Bacteroidota; class Bacteroidia; order UBA10329; family UBA10329; genus UBA10329. The sequence goes on from CAYWET010000011.1 coordinate 66,544, forward strand.
TAGCCCAAGTCGTTGATAAACAATCCACCCCAACCAACGTTGGATCCGCCATCATCGAATCTTGTTCCGTAGACTCCGGTTCCTTCAAACGTGTTTGACAATCCGTGAACTCCTCGTGCTGGCGTGCCTGTTCCTGTTGAAAATGAACCTGCCCTTACACCTGTGGCAATGAACGAAGTGCCCGTATATCCAGTGGTAGAATTTAATGGAAATGAACCATTTGACACTGAAGTGTTGGCAATCCATACGTTAGCATCAGCCGTTCCGGTCATTTCGAACTTGGCGGCAAACGTGGCTCCATTCGCATTAGCTCTTGTATGATGGAAATAATGATCTGGAGAAGTTGTCCCTATTCCAATCCTGATTCCATTATCGAAAATTTGACTACATGTGGCCGAAGAACCATTTGACTTGATAATTAAGTTAGCTGTATTACAGCCAACTGGACCTGTCGGGCCTTGCGGACCTGTTGCGCCATCCGCTCCTGCTGGACCTTGCGGGCCTGCTGGACCCTGAACTCCTGCTGGGCCCTGTGGACCTGTTGCTCCATCTGCTCCGTCAGCACCTGCTGGGCCTTGTGGACCTGTTGCTCCATCTGCTCCGTCAGCACCTGCCGGGCCCTGTGGACCTGTTGCTCCATCTGCTCCGTCAGCACCTGC
>CAYWET010000011.1:67302-95340 GCA_964457245.1 uncultured Chryseobacterium sp.
GGGCCCTGTGGACCTGTTGCTCCATCTGCTCCGTCAGCACCTGCTGGGCCCTGTGAACCTGTTGCTCCATCTGCTCCGTCAGCACCTGCTGGGCCTTGTGGACCAATAGCTTGAACCCACTGCGTTCCGTCAAAATACCAAAACTGGTTATCGTCAGTATCATAAACCATCAAACCAGTAGCTGGCAAAGCAATACCAGCTCTCTGCGTGGCAGTTAATCTTGGTACAAGAAATCCTTTGTCGGACGCATCTAGATCCAGAACCGCGCTTGGCTCTGGAGTTGATGTGCCAATACCCATGTTATCTTGGGCAAGAACCATCGTTGTTGTAAGACCTAAAAGAACAAATGATAGAAGTAGCGCTCTTTTCATATTAGTTATCAGTTGGTTATAAAACTTGTCGCTAAATTAAGTCATTCCCGGGATGAACCCTGAAATTTCATAGACGAAACAAAAGTAACGGGTAATGAGACACATATCAAAACTTTTGCCTTCGCATTTAGACAAACGACACCATGTTGCCTGTCGATTTGGACATTTTTGTACTTAATTGAACCGATTTTGATTTTAGCTGTTACCTTGCAACTACGCTCGAATGATTGCTCTACTTATTCCAATTTCGCTGCTTCTGGCGATTGACCTCTATTTCTTTCAACTTGTCAAAACATCGGTACTAGGGTTTCCTGAACGTTGGAGACTGGCGATATACAGTCTTTACTGGTTAATCAATGTTTTGGTGATAGGTTCTTTGGTCGTTAGTGCGTTCCGACAGACCCTTCCCAATCACATTCGTTATTACGTTTTCAGTATTGCTTTGGTGTTCATTATCCCGAAACTCATTGGAATCATGTTCCTCTTAGGAGAGGATGTCTTCCGATTAGGCTCAGGAGTAATCGGAATTGGAGATAAACCTGAAGGAAGCTTTCTTCCTTCGCGAAGGAAATTCATCTCTAATACGGGTCTGTTAATGGCCAGCGTGCCGTTTGGCACCTTGCTTTATGGAATGATCAGAACAGCATTTCAACTTCAGGTCAAAAAGCAGACTGTGTACTTTGACGACCTTCCAATAGCATTTGAAGGGCTTCGGGTAGCGCAGATATCGGATTTGCATTCGGGTAGTTTCAGCTCTACTCAGTTTGTACGAAAAGCCATTGACAAAATCCTCGGTCTAAAACCAGACCTTGTATTCTTTACTGGTGATCTAGTTAACGACAAAGCCAGTGAAGCCGAGCCGTTTATTCCAGAATTCAAACGGTTAACTGCTCCCCTCGGAGTTTATTCCATTTTAGGAAACCACGATTATGGAAGCATTGGTCCTTGGTCTTCTCGAGAAGCAAAAGCCGCCAATCTTGAAAGACTAAAAGAGATCCATGGAGAATCGGGCTGGAATCTGCTACTTAATTCAAACAAGGTTTTAGAATCCGGCAACGAAAAATTGGCGATTGTTGGGGTTGAGAATTGGGGAGCATCTCGGCACTTCCCAAAACTGGGAGACTTGGACAAAGCAACTTCAGGAGTTGAGAACATTCCATTCAAAATATTGCTTTCTCACGACCCAAGCCATTGGGATGCGCAAGTCAAACAACATCCTCAAAAGTTTCAGCTTACACTATCAGGACACACGCACGGAGCCCAGTTCGGGATTGAAATTCCTGGACTCAAGTGGAGTCCTGCAAAGTACTTGTATAAGCAGTGGGCTGGATTGTATGAGGAAAACGATGGCCAGAAAATCTACGTGAATCGCGGGTTAGGGTTTATCGGTTACTTAGGAAGAATTGGAATTCAACCAGAAATTACCCTTTTGGAGTTACGGTCAAGCAAAATTGCGTAACTTCAAGCCGAGTTCAATTCCACTCATTTCTTACAACGATGAAGCAATTCCTAATCTGCCTTGCGGCTATCGCATGGCTTAATTCCACTGTGTTGGCCGAAGATGGCCAGTATGAGTATTCCGTAACCGTAAACCCTGAAGATGTAACCATTGTGCGCGACAAATGGGGCGTGCCACACATCTTTGGAAAAACCGATGCCGATGCGGCTTACGGTTTGGCTTGGGCAAATGCCGAAGATGACTTCTTCACCATGCAAGAGCTGGTTATCACTGGTAAAGGTCATGCTGGGAAATTGATGGGAGTTGAAGGTGCCGAGCGCGATTTCTTTACCCACGCGATTGGGTATAGAGAAAGAGTTGAAAAGGATTGGCATTTGCTTGGCGAGGACTACGTGAGATATATTGAAGGCTACTGCCAAGGCATCAATGCCTATGCAAAAGCGCACAAAAAAGAAATTCGTGTGCGAGGCGTATTTCCAGTTACTCCCAAAGACATAGTTGGGTCTTATATGTTTGCTCTAAGTGCGCTGATAGGAACGCCCGGAGCTGTTGGCAAGGTGATGAACGGAACTTTCGACAAAGATCAGCCTTCCGATCTTCCCTACGGATCAAACGCTTTTGCTTTCAACAGCAACAAATCTGAAGATGGCAGCTCTCTGCTTTGCATCAATCCTCACCAACCCGTAACAGGACCTTTTTCATGGTACGAAGCACATGTTCAAAGTGATGAAGGTCTGAACATTCATGGAGCAATGTTCCCTGGTAGCTCGACCATTTTCCTAGGGAATAACGAGAATCTCGGCTGGGCTCACACCTTCAATCATCTTGATCTAGTTGATGTCTTCCAGTTGGAAATGCATCCGAAGAAAAAACACATGTATCGCCACAATGGCGAGTGGAAAAAGCTAGAGAAACGCCCAGTTTGGTTGAAGGTAAAATTGGCCAAGGGGATAGTGTTTCCGGTAAAACGTAAGACCTTCTGGAGCGAATACGGAGCCACGCTTGAATCGCCAGACGGAAACTTCTACGCAGTAAAGTTGCCCGCCAACGAAAAAGTACGTGTTGGTGAGCAATGGTATCGAATGGATAAGGCGAAGAACTTCGATGAGTTTTACGCGGCCATGCAAATGGAATCCATCTCCATGTTCAACGTGATCTATGCAGACAAGGAGGACAACATCATGTTCTTAAACAACGCTTTGGTTCCGAGGAGAAATCCTGAAGTGGATTACACCAAAGTGGTACGAAGCAATTCAGACAATACACTGTGGCACGATTTCCATGATGTAGAAGATATGGTTCAAATAAAGAATCCAGAATGTGGGTGGATATTTAACACCAATAATAACCCTACGCACGCAACCGCGCGCGAGGAATGGCAAGACATTAACGATTATCCAAGTTACTTCGAGTGGGGAGATGACCTTGGCATGAATAATCGAGCAATTAGATTTTTGGAGTTGATGGACGAACCCGAATCGGAAAGCGTCTCTTTTGAAAGAATGAAAAATATGAAGTTCGACTACGAGTTTCCGACCTGCAGTCCGTTTCAGAAATCATGTGATAATCTCTTTAGCATGAATGCAGATGATTTTCCAGAATTGAAGCCACTTATTACTGCTATTAACAACTGGGACAAACAGGCTGACAAGGAAAGTAAAGGTGCAGCTGCCTACCTGATCACCTTTCAAAAGATTTTCAGTATGCTTGGTTTCGGTGACGGGTCATTCAAAAAGGAAGTTCATATACCTGACACCACTTACCTGAATGCATTACGCTGGGCTAAAAAGCGGATTGACACATATTATAATGGGGAAATCCCAAAACTGGGAGAGGTTCAACGACACGTTCGAGGCGATGTAAACCTTCCGATCAGTGGGTTTCCAGATGCATTGGCAGCTAATTATAATAAGGAGTGGAAAGATGGCAGGTACAAACCTTGGATTGCCGACTCTTACGTGCATTTTGTAGAATGGAAAGAAGGAAAATTAGTGCGAATGGAAACTTTGCACCCCTTTGGAGCATCTACCCGACCAGACTCCCCTCACTACACCGACCAAATGCAGCTTTATGCTGATCAGGAAACCAAAAAGATGACCTTAGACAAGGACAAAATCTTTGCGGAAGCGGAACGAATTTATCATCCGAACCCCTAATCTGTAATCACCTGATACATAGTTAATAATGTATGGGGCTTTGATGCGTTAACTTTATGAGCATCAATTATTAACCCTCTACATTTAACGATTTAATGCCCCTTAAACTTTTCCTATTGGCTGCGCTTGTTGTCGTAACCAACGGACTACTTGCCGGTCCTCCAAAGAGCAAGAAAGAACAAGACAATTCTACAGGTTCTCGTTTTGAGAAGGTGGATAATACCAACATCCAGATTGTGCGAGACAATTGGGGCGTGCCGCACATATTTGCTGATCAAGATCATGAAGTTGCCTACGGTTTGGCTTGGGCCAATGCCGAAGACGATTTCCAAACCATGCAAGAACTACTCATTGCAGGTCAGGGCCGCTCTGGGCAGCTAATGGGAAAAGACGGTGCAAAGCGCGACTTCCTGCTTCATGCGTTCGGCATCCGCGATATTGTGGATGAAAAATTTGAATCATCCTTTACAGAAGAGTATAAACAATACCTTGATGGTTATGCTCAAGGTTTGAACGCTTACGCAGAGTCCTATCCTGAGGAAGTGTTACTGTCTGGCCTCTTCCCCATTCAGGGCAAAGACCTTGTTTATGGTAATGTGTTTGCCGCCTGCATTGTTTCTGGCGGGCACAACGAAGTTGCAAGTATTATTAAAGGCGATTACGATGGTGGCGACACCTGGATGGGTTCTAACGCCATGGCTTTCAATCAAAATAAAACGGCTGATGGAAGCACCATTCTGGTGGTTAATCCGCATCAACCAATGGAAGGGCCGTTCAGTTGGTACGAAGCACATTTGTGCAGCAACGAAGGACTGAACATTTTGGGCGGACTATTTCCTGGTGGGCCATCCGTGTTTCTGGGTACCAACGAGAACCTCGGTTGGGCGCACACCGTTAACAAGTTGGATTTGGTTGACGTGTTCAAACTCAACATGAGCGAGGACAAAAAACGCATGTACAAGTTTGACGGAGAATGGCTCGAACTGGATAGAAAACTCACTTTCCTGAAAGTAAAACTGAGTAACATCCTCACGGTTCCGATTCCAAAACTGACGTATTGGAGCAAGTACGGAGCCACCATCCGTTCTAAAGATGGAGAATACTATGCGGTTCGATTGGCAGCCAATCAGCGCATTAACACCATTGAGGAGATCTACCGCATGAACAAGGCCAAGAATTTTGATGAATTCTACGAGGCTCTGAGCATGGAAGCACATCCGCGATACAACGTAATCTATGCCGATAAGGAAGGCAATATCATGTACCTGAATAATGGGTTAATTCCGATTAGAAATGAGGATTACAACTGGGCTTCGGTATTGCCTGGCGATACCAGCGCAACACTTTGGACGGAATTCCATCCAATTGAGGAGCGTCCGCAGATTATCAATCCAAACTGTGGTTATGTGTTCAACACGAACAATACACCGTTTAACGCTACTTCGGCAAGTGAGAATTTGAACCCAATGGATTACCCTGCATATTTTGGTTTTGAGCCAGGCGATAACAACCGAAGCACACGCTTGATGGAGCTGCTGGATGAGTACGAAAAAGTGAGTTTGGAAGATGCGAAACGTATGAAGTTCGATTGCCAATTTCCAGATTCGAGTGCGTTTCTGTGTTCCATCGACAATTTCATGGATCTGAACCCGAACCAGTTTCCTGATGTGTGCGAGAGCATTGTGAAAATGCAGGATTGGGATAAGCGTGTGGACAAGGATAGCGAGGCTGCGGGAATGTACCTGCTCACCTATCACTACATCTTCGATAAACTCGGACTTGGCACTGAGGCGTTTATTGAGGGAATGGATGTGGAAGACAACCTTTTTATTGAGGCTGTGCAGTACGCGAACACGCATTTGATGGAATACTTCAAAACCTTGGATGTTACGCTTGGTGAATTGCAAGTGCATGCCCGTGGCGACAAGGAAATAGGTGTAGGTGGTTTTGCCGATGCGTTGGCTGCTAGCTATAGTTTACCGTACACCAATGGCCGTTTCAAAACCTTTGTGGCCGACTCTTACACGCAGTTTGCCCAGTGGAAAGACGGTGAGTTACAGTTGGAAACCCTTCACCCATACGGAGCCTCTAACCGAGAATGGTCTGAACATTACAATGACCAAATGGAGCTATACGCCAACCAGCAGACCAAGCGTATGACGCTGAACCGTGAAGAGATCTTTGCAAACGCGGAGAAGATCTATAACCCGAAGTAAACCTAAGCCTATAGATTCCGATAGTTTTCCGTTTGGCCACCTGCTGAACGTTTGCCTGCACATGCCGATGGATTTCCCAGCGGGGAATACACCAGCGGTAAGTGGAAGTGAGCGTTTAATCATTGATCAGCCCCTCAAATGCCGACCAAGCGAGGTTGTCTAATGCGTTTTCCTGTTTCAATGATGATCGAATCTCCTTAAACGGTCGGTTATGGTCGGTTACGGTCGGTTTGCTTCCTTCTATAGCTCGTTTGCTCCATTATACGGCTCGTTACGGTCTGCTCAATTCTCTTATAAGACTGCTCATTTCTCTTATAAGTCTGCTCAGTTCCCGTATAAGTCGGCTCAGTTCTCTTATAAGTCTGCTCAATTCTCTTATAAGTCCGCTCAGTTCCCGGACAAGTCGGCTTAATTCTATTATAAGATGGCTCAGTTCTCGTATAAGACCGCTCAATTCCTAGACAAGTCGGCTCAGTTCCCGTATAAGTCGGCTCAAGGTTCAGGTAAGTCGTTTGTCTTGCTAACCTGAAAGCATTTGAACGTGTTACAGTCGCGGCCGAATGAAGACAACCATTCTTAACATTACAACACCCGCGTTACGCTTAGCACCCGTATATTTAGGGCTAAGACACCAAACAAATACCGACAGAAATCGCTAAGGGTAACGAGTTACCTTTAGACAATAGTTGGTAACAATTTTCAAACGGAATGAACCAGGAGGAATTAGAGCGAAAGTTTTCTATTCAATCAGCTATTCTGAACAAGCAAATTGAACAGTTTAAAACGACTACTCAGTTAAACGGTGAGCGAGCATATGTGGCCTATATGGATTTGGACGGATTTAAGGAAAAGGTTTATCAAGATGCTGAAGAGCTATATGATAGATTTTCAGATAAAACGAAATACATAGGAAATTACATAATGGGTGCAGTAATCGAATCTCATAATGGTGAGGAAGCGAAAGCTTTTTACTTCGACAAACTTCTCCGTCCTCATCTGTTTTCAGATTCATACTTCATTTGCACCGTGGACGACTCTTTAGAGTCCTTTAGACAATTGAGCACAATTACAAGTATCGTACTCTCTAAAGGTCTTGAGCTAGGTTTAACAGCTAGAGGAGCAATATCAGTTGGAAAGACCTTCTTAAATCCAGCAAGGAATGTGCTCATTGGCGAATCTGTGATAAAAGCGGCATCATTGGCTGCAGCTGTAAAGGTCTTCGGGATAGTTATTGACGAGGAAATCAATGAGACAATCAATGATTACACCACACCATTTCTGGAGGTGTCATTCAATGATGAAACCAAGCAATTTAGATTTGCAAATGTTGATTCATTTTCTCCGCATAATTACTTTGAAATCAATAAGGAAGGGACGAGGACACTCTTTTCAGAGTTAAAAAGTGACTATCTGAATAAAAATGATGCTAAAGAAAAAATCATAGAGCGTTATAATAATTCAGAAGCCATCATTAATGAAATGTTTAAATAATACTGTTACCAACAAAACCTAAAGCCAACTAAAGTCTGGCTTTAGCCAGACCGTTGCACAAAAAAGGCCCGATTTCTCGGGCCTTTCTTTTAGTTGTATGACAACTTCATTTTCCGGAAGGTCTTGTCTTCAATGGATTCAATGGCCTGCTTAACAGCATCGTCTTCTGCATTGAATACGCGGTAGAAGGCTTCGGTTTTCCAAAGCGTTCTAGCTAGTAACGCACGCAGTCTGGTTTTGATGATCATGCCAGAAACCTCCATGCCTTCAGCTATCATTTCGTCATCCAACGTATTGTCAACCGCTGCGGTTTTCAACTCATCAATCATCTCCCCATCTTCAATTTCAATCGCTTCCTCACCGATCTTCACTTCCAGACTATCCTCGTTCAGTTTGTCGTCTTTCTTGTGTTGCAGTTCATGCTTTGCATACTCCAAGAAAGCATCTACAAATGCGTTATCCATATCAAACCCAGCCTCAAATGCTTCGTAATCAGGGTACTTTTCATTCAACTCATTGCGGTTATCATCCACATACTCGTTAATGTATTGATAGAAAAGTCCGTTGCTCAAAAGCTTGGTCAGAAACTCAGAATTCTCAGATGTATCCAACGGAATGAAAATGTCTGGTAAAATTCCACCGCCACCATAAACAATCCGGTTATTATCAGTAGAGAATTTCTGCTCCTCATCCACCTCCACACTATCCAACGAGAAGAACTCGCCATGGTCGCGTCTTCTTTGGTTTTCCTTGCGGTACTCGTCATTTCCTTCGTCATAAGGTCGCTGAATGCAACGACCGGAAGGTGTGTAGTAACGGGCCGTGGTCAGCTTAAGCGTTGAACCATCACGAAGTTTAAACGGTCGCTGAACCAAGCCCTTTCCGAAAGACCTGCGGCCAATGATCAAACCTCTATCGTGATCTTGAATGGCACCAGAAACGATTTCGCTAGCAGAAGCCGAGCCCTGATCAATCAACACCACCAGTTTTCCTTTCTCAAAACGGCCTTTGCTGGTGGCAAAACTCTCACGCTTCGGATTGGAAACGCCTTCCGTGTAAACAATCAACTCCTTGTCAGCCAAGAATTCATCCGACAATTGAATGGCCGTATTGAGGTAACCACCAGAGTTGCCTCTGAGGTCAAGCACTAAGTGTTTCATGCCTTGTGGCTCTAGCTTATCGAGCGCTTCGTAAAATTCGGGCATTGTGGTTTGTGAGAAACGATTCAGCTTTACGTAACCGATCTCTTCCGTTAGCATGTAAGAGGCATCCAAACTATAAATCGGAATCTTGTCGCGTACAATTGTGTAAGGAATCAAATCTTTCACGCCTCTCCGATAGATCTTGATTCTGACCTTCGTGCCTTTATCGCCACGCAGCTTATCAATCACATCTCGGTTGGTAATGCCAATGCCAGCCACCACGGTGTCTTCAATCATTACGATCTTATCTCCAGAACGGATTCCCAGTTTTTCTGAAGGTCCGCCAGAAATAGGAGAAACAACCGTAATCGTATCCTTGGTAATGTTGAACTGAACACCAATGCCTTCGAAGTTTCCCTTTAGCGGCTCGTTCATCTTCTGATACTCTTCAGCCGTCATATACTCGCTGTGAGGATCCAGCTCTTTCACCATTCCAACAATGGCCTCATCTACCAAAGCCATGTAATCAGGATTGTCCACATATTTAGACTCGATGAGATTCAGCACATCATCGAACTTCAGTTTGTATTCTTCCTTTATGGTACGCTGGGCGGCTACATTACCAACTACAAAAACCGACAATAGTATCCCCGAGAAAATTCCTTTCATCATCCTATTCATTTCAACACAATTAACGCGAAAGTCGCCAAAATGGTGCCATTGATCACCATAGTTCTCTTAAAACTTGTGAATTGGCTTATACAACCTCACCTGTTTGCTTGCACCGTAGTACTATCTTCGCCTCGTAAATCCGTAACGTAAAGACATGAGAAAGGTTCTTACCCTGCTAGCAATCCCCTTGGTTTTAGGTGCATGCAACGATTCAAAATCACTCATTGAGAATGAGTGGAAGGTTTACAGATCGACCATGGAGATTGGTGATGTATCTACCGCTATTGTCTCGTTGAACAGAATCATTGCGTTGGAAAAATACAATGGCGATGCATTGGACACACTGGCTATTCTCTACTTGAATGCTGGTTCGAACAATGCCGCCCTGAAAGTTGGGCAACGTGCGCTGAACGTGCGTGAAAGTGATGCATTGACTCAAGTGTTGGCCAAAGCCAACAAGAATCTTGGAAAGTATGAGGAATCGCTGCCGCATTTCGGAAAGCTCTTGGCTAAGAATCCAGAAGACCTTGAACTTCTTTACGAAGTAGCCTTCGTGAACATCAACCTTGGGAAAGGTGCTGAAGCTTTGCCGCTTATTCAGAAGATCATTGCGCATCCTAATTCAGGAAGTGCGGTAATGCAGGAATACTATCAGAATGGCAGCCAGTTGTTGCCATATAAGGCGGTGGCATTTAACATGCTTGGTTTTATGCAAACTCAGGTTGGTCAGAATGAAGATGCTTTGCAGAGCTATCGCACAGCGTTGAGCATTTTCCCAAAGTATGCCCTTGCTCAGAACAACCTGAACGTATTAATGACTAAGATGAAAAAGTAGGATCAATCAATTAGATTGAAAATCCTTCTCCATCGGATACGTTCCGCAAGCTTCGTAGCTGTTTTGTCGATGGAAAGCCAGATAAAGACGGCTTTTCCTACAATGTGGTCTTCTGGGACAAAACCCCAGAAACGACTATCGGCCGAGTTATGGCGGTTGTCTCCCATCATGAAGTAGTAATCCATTTCGAAAGTGTATGAGTTGGTCTCCACTCCGTTGATGTAGATTCGATCTTCCTCAATTTTCAAATCGTTGCCTTCATAGAAAGCAATCAGTCTTTCATAGATGGCGAGATTGTCTAAACTCAACTCCACCGTTTCTCCTTTTTTCGGAATGGTGATCGGGCCGAAGTTGTCAACGTTCCAAAAGAACTTCTTGTGTTTATTCGACTTAAGCTCAGGGTCTGAATTCGGAAAAATGTATTCAGCATACGCTCCAGGCTCAGCAATTGACGGCTCCACTTCTACCACATTGGCCAATTTGGAAATCCCTTCTTCAGCCTCCTTGGTCATGGTAAGGGAAAAGTCACCGATATTGGAAACACGACCACCTTCGCTGATATCTAACTTGCGCAGCACCAACTTATTAAAGCCTGTTCCGTTGGTCTTTACGTCATACGATTGCTGCATTTTCTCTGGCTTGTACGCTTCTTCACCGTTAATGAAAAGCACGCCCTCTTTAACTTCCAGCTTATCACCAGGAATTGCCACACAGCGTTTAATGTAATTCTCGCGCTTATCAACCGGTCTAAAGCCCTCCATTGGATAATTGAAAACCACTACATCATTGTTCTCAATATCTCCGAAACCAGGTAATCTGAAATAAGGCAGTTTTATCCACTCCAAATAAGCTTTGGTGTTAATTCCCGGAATGGTGTGATGCGCGAATGGAAAGGCTATTGGTGTATTTGGAATCCGCGGACCATAACTCACTTTACTCACAAAAAGAAAGTCACCGATCAGCAATGACTTCTCCATAGATGACGTAGGAATGGTGTACGCCTCAATCAGAAACAATCTGATGATGGTAGCAGCAATTACCGCAAAAACAATTGCATCAACCCATTCTCTGACAAAGCCTTTCTTCTTTTTGGCAGGCTTGTCCTTCTTCCAAAATTTCAAATTCATACCCGAAATAACCGATCTAAAATGTAATTATTTAGCGAAGCCCTCGAACTTAACATCCTTTAAGAGGTCGCTCATGGTGTAAACACCCTTTTTGCCAACGAGCCATTCGGCTGCAATAACGGCACCTTTTGCAAATCCCACCCTGCTTTTTGCGGTGTGGGTTATTTCTATGTCATCAATGTCTGATTCATACTTCACCACATGCGTTCCAGGAACGTTTTCCACGCGATGCGAAATGATTTCCAACTCGTAATCCTTGTCCGAATTGTTATTCACCCAAACATCTTTCCTGTCGAGATTATCGATAATGTCGTTACCGAGTTTCAAAGCCGTACCGCTTGGTGAATCCAACTTTGCCGTGTGATGCGTCTCCTCCATTGTTACCTTATACTCTTCATGCTCGTTCATGAGCTTGGCAAGTACACGGTTCACTTCGAAGAAAATATTGACGCCAATACTGAAATTGGAAGCATAGAATATGGAGCGATTGTGCTCACCACATACCTGCTTTACATGATCCAATTGGCCAAACCATCCCGTTGTTCCAACCACCACCGGAACATTGGCATCGAAACACTTGAAGATGTTGCTTACCACACTGTGTGGCATGGAAAACTCAATGGCCACATCAGCCTGTGCTAATTGATCCTCCTTTCCTACCCAGTCGCTTGGGTCGTTGAAGGTGACTATGATCTCATGGCCACGTTCTAAGGCGATTTTCTCAATCTCCTTACCCATTTTTCCATAACCAGATAGGGCAATTTTCATCTCAGATTCTTGTTGGTCTGAGGCAAAATTAGGCTTTTATTTAAGTCGAAGCGTGAGCGCAACCGCTGGCATGGGCATCATATCTGGCCCAATCGGTTGCATGGTTGGCCGTACCTGCATCGAAAGGTCATCGCTTACGTCAAAATCTTTGAGGTGAGCATCAACACTAGCATCAATAATATTCAAGGCATAGAGAACCCCAGTAAACACAAGCATCAGGTCCCGGTTTTTCTGATACTGATCCACAAGCTGCCTGAGATTTGATTCTGAATAACGCCCTTCAAAGGCATCAACCGTATTGGGGTCATCATCAATCCGAATCAAATATGCTTCGGTAAAGGTTCTACGCTTAATATCATTGGACACAGCACCGTAGATCAACCCCGCAAAACCACCATAAATAATGGGCACTTTCCACCATTTACCGTTGTAAACCTGCCCCAATCCGGGCAGTGCAGCACTCATAATGGTAGCCTTCAGTGGCGAGTGCTTTTTCTTCTCTTTGACAATGGTTTCGGTGGTATCAACTTTGACTACAACCGTATCCTGTAAAGCATCTTGACCAACCGCAGTAGAAGTGGCCACGAACAGCAGCAATACAGATAGGGGCAGTAATCGTAACAAAAGTTTAATGTCTTACGGCCAAAGGTCGAGAATTGAAAGAACACGCTTCAACTCCTTTTCATTATCGAAAGCGATAGAAATAGACCCCTTGCCTCTAGCGTTCACCTTTAAACCAACTTCTGCATTGAGCTGGTCTTTCATATTCTCTTGAATACGTTGGTACTCGACAGGCAGTTCTTTTCTGGCTGGGCTCGCACCTTTTTTTGCTGATTTGGATGCTTGTTCTGTGGCGCGTACCGAGAGACCACCTTTCACAATTTCTTTGAAAAGTTCTAGCTGTTGCGCTTCATCATCAATATTAATGAGCGCACGCGCATGCCCCATGGTCAATACCTTATCCATGATTGCCTTCTGAATCTGAGGCGGTAGCTTCAATAATCGTAGGTAATTGGTAATCGTAGATCGATTCTTCCCTACTCTTTCCCCAAGCTTTTCTTGCGTGAGATCACATTCTTCAATTAAACGCTGATAAGAAATGGCCACTTCAATAGCATCAAGATCATCTCTTTGAATGTTCTCCACCAATGCCATTTCCAGCATGTCCTGATCATTGGCAACACGGACATACGCAGGGACCGATTTGAGCCCAGCCAATTGTGAAGCTCGGAATCTTCGTTCACCAGATATCAACTGGTACTTATTAGGGCGAACTTGGCGTAAGGTCAACGGCTGAATGATTCCCAGCTGCTTTATGGAAGCAGCGAGTTCATCCAATTTCTCTTGATCAAATCTTGTTCGTGGTTGAAACGGATTTGTTTCTATCTGCTCAATCAAAATCTCACTGATAGAACCGGTGCCACCTGACTCAATAACCGTCCTAGAAACTGATTCTGAGCCAGAATTATCCAACAGGGCACCAAGCCCTCTTCCTAATGCACTCTTCTTCGCCATCAGTTCAAAATTTTCTCGCTTTCCTTCAATCTGGTCATGCCATTTTTCTGAAGGATCTCGCGTGCTAGATTCAGGTAGTTATTTGCTCCTTTAGACGCGGCATCGTGCATAATTATTGTTTTACCGTGGCTGGGCGCTTCACCCAACTTGGTGTTTCGAGCAATAATGGTGTTGAAGACCAATTGCTGGAAGTGCATTTTCACCTCCTCAACTACTTGATTGGCCAATCGCAATCGTTGATCGTACATGGTCAGCAATAAACCTTCCATTTCGAGGTCTGGATTCAAACGAGACTGAACGATCTTAACCGTGTTCAGCAGCTTGCCCAATCCTTCCAACGCAAAATACTCGCACTGAATTGGAATAAGCACACTATCTGCTGCTGTGAGGCAATTCACGGTAATCAATCCGAGTGAGGGAGAACAATCGATAATGATGAAATCGTAGCTGTTTTTGACCTTGTTCAATACCATCTTCACCATCATTTCACGATTGGGAAGATTGATCATTTCTATCTCCGCACCCACTAGGTCAATGTGAGCTGGAAGAATATCCAAATTCGGAGTTTCGGTATGTAGTATGATCTCTTTCGGCTCCGCCTCACCAATAATGCACTCGTAAATGCTGGTCTTAACGTTCCTTGGGTCGAACCCAACACCTGATGTTGCGTTTGCCTGCGGATCAGCATCTACCAACAAAACTTTGTACTCTAAAACCGCTAAACTGGCTGCGAGATTAATGGCACTGGTAGTTTTGCCCACGCCCCCTTTCTGGTTTGCAATTGCTATGATCTTGCTCATCTATCCTTCAGTTTTCTGGTTACAAAATTAGCCCATTAGATATGGTGATTTTGGCCGTGTTTTTAACAATACGGAATGCTTACTAACAGTTTTGATTGTTCATAACGTGAACTTCCGCAGGCTAATTGCCCGAATAATCAAGTACGAAAGCAAACCGACAGGACCTGCGAAAAGTGTGAGAACGAGCGAGGGTATGATCAGGAAATGAATAATCCCATTTCGATGCGCATCTCGTGTTATCCAAGCGCCAATAAAAAGGTCGAACACCAAATAATGTACCCAACCAAGCACTAGAATTTCATCTCGTTGAAATGACAACTTGAGGTTTTCCAGTGTATCTATACCTCCTTCTCCGCCAAATGAAGTAACCAACATATAGAGGTAAAAAGTTCCTAAAAGGAACGGGTAGAAATAAGAATGCACTACCAATTTCGTGAGTATGTGTCTTGGTAGAATCATAAGCAATAACCACGCTGGCAAAACCGAAAAGTTGGCCAACTTGAAAACGAGTTCCCAGCTCATCTGTGGTAAATGCTTTCAATGATGGAAGCCAATTCCCGGTCTTTGGTGGTTACCACATTGCCTGCATCGTGTGTACTCAGACGAATCTCAACTTTACTGTAAACATTGGTCCAATTGGGATGATGGTCTAACTTCTCCGCTACCAACGCAACCTGAGTCATGAACGCGAATGCCTGAACAAAATCATCGAACTCAAATGTTCCTATCAACTGATTGTCTTTCTCTATCCACATGGTGGTTATGAAAATACAAAAAGGCCAACCGAAATCGGTTGGCCTTTTACAATCTGGCTTACATCAGATTATTCCTTAGACATACAGTACCAATGTGATCCGTTATACATTAGAATTCTTCCTTCTTTCTTTTTCACATCAACATCCTCTCGTGTCTGCTGAGACCCTTGGTTTTTCTTGATTTTTATGTCATCTCCTGAGTCTTGGTTAATAATGTAGAGCATTTGACCATCCACTCCTCCGCTGAATCCTTTTATCTCATTACTGCTTGAATTGGTACTTATCAGTAAGTAAGACACACCACTCACATTCAAACTACTAACATCGTTAGTAAGATGTAATGTCATCTTATTACCGATAACGATTGCATCACCGCCACCGCCTCCAGGAATGGCCTGAGTTGAAAGGTTACCGTTAGCATCTGTAACTACCATTCTTGTTCCAGAACCGGCCAGATCTCTAATTCTAGCATCTCCATTCACATCCAATCTGGCTGTTGGGTTATTTGTGTTAAAACCGATATCTCCAGAAGAACCTTCGATGAAAATACTGTTCTCAGAACTGTTTCGTGTTAGAACGAAATCGTTATCATAACTGTTCATGTATGCCTTGCCGGTAAAGATTCCTGAGGTTCCGGAGTTGGCATAACCGAACGTTGCAGAAAGCGAACCACTTTGGTTATGAAAATCAATACTACTCCATCCATTACTCTGTGTATTCTGAACCGTTACCACATTGACGTTGGACGCGGTACTTCTTACGTGCAGTGCTCGGTCTGGAGATGTTGTTCCAATACCAACATTTCCTTGTGGACTGATGGTCATTCTTGATTCTGAAAGTGAAACAGAGCCGTTGTCTGATACATTATCAACCAAGAAGTGAAGCTTACCTACACCATAGTTTGCAGTTCTTTCGTGGAATATTCCAGCCTTTATCCAATCTCCGTTCTGTTCGCTATTGAATGCAATTCCTACCCCGTTACTTCCGTGGGTTCCGTTCTTGTTTCGGAGGAAAAGTGGAAAGTTTGTACCGTTACTATTTGTTTGTACCTGAAGACTACGAGATGGTTCATCCGTTCCTATTCCCACCTTGCCACTGTTATCAATTACCATCGCCTCGTTACCAGCCACATCAAACCGAATCATGTCTTCATCGGTAGACTCCTCCACCTGAATTTTGGTGTCTGCATCGTCATCGGCCATGTTTCCAGAACCACTTGCAGGTGCTTGCCATGTTGCGTTACCACTTGCATCACTGGTAAGAACGTATCCGTTTGTGGCACCATCTGTTACTTTCAACGATTCTGTTTCCGTGGTTCCAGCTACGTCTAAAAGATTTTGAGGACTAGAAGTTCCAACGCCAACATTTCCATCTTCGTCTATTCGCATCAACTCTGTTGGAGAACTCATATTGTTTTTTCCAAATCGTATAGAGCGGTTGTTATTATCATTGTTATTGTAATCCATTGTAATATAAACCTCGTCTTCTCCACTTAGCCTTAAGGTTCCGCTGTTATCGTAAATATCACTTCCCATAACTCTTAGGTCGCCTTTCACGTCAACATTTGAGCCATTCCCTCTTAGAAAGTAGTCCGATGATGTGTTACTATCACTGAAGTAACTGTAACCGTTCTTTTGAGTGATGGCCGCGTAATCGTTATTGTCCTTATCTCTAATCACCAATCCTTGATTATCTGTGTTCGACTTCACTTCAACAAACCCGTTCAATCTGATCCAATCATCACTATTACCCCCAGCGGTTGCGTCATCATCAAAGTAAGCATCAACACCAACTCGTATGTTGCCATCAACATGTAGCTTTTCAGTAGGGTTTGAGGTACCAACGCCAACGTTTTGACCGCTACTGATCATCATAGCTTCAGAACCTGCAACGTCAAAACGGATCTGATCTTCATCTGAAACTTTCTCAACCTGTACCTTGGTGTCTTCGTCAGTATCGGTCATTCCTAATCCAGTTCCCACAACCAGATTTTGAGAAGCTGTGTGATCACCGAGGTTATCAATGCTGGCACCGAAACTCTGCCAAGAAGAACCATCATAGTAATAGTATCCTGGCGTGTTGTTGGTCTGGTAGATCATCAGACCAGTTGCTGGACTTGATATTGCATCACGCTGAGCCTCCGTCATTCTTGGCATTAAAAAACCAGAAGATGTGCTTCGGAGCTCCAAAAGTGAGCTAGCATTAGGAGTAAAAGTGGTGTTTCCAATTCCAACATTCTGCGCAATGGTCGTTGCAGAAAATGTCATTAGAATTAAGGAGAGTAATCTTGTTTTCATAACAAATAGGTTTCCTGAATTTTGGTTGGTTTAACGCCACCACCTTGTTTCAAGTTTGGTTTTATCGATAAACGACACAGTTCTACTCGGCAATTGCGTTTTTTGTTTCTTCAAACCCACCGATTTCTCTGATTAATTTGGAAACACCCAAAACCGCATACGATAAGCTGATTGCCGGGCTCCCTTTCAAACCGACCACAGGTCAGGAGGGCTTCATTTATCAGCTTTCGGAATTCCTTACCGAGAAGGATGCGGGGAAAGTGTTTTTGCTGCGCGGATATGCAGGAACGGGTAAAACCAGCATGGTTATAAGCGTGGTAAAAACGCTGAGAAGCATGAACCGCAAATATGCCCTGCTTGCACCAACTGGTAGGGCAGCAAAAGTGTTAGCGGCCTATACGCGTCAACGGGCATTCACTATTCACAAATTCATCTATCAGATAACAACTGATGCGTTTGGCAACATTCGTTTTGCGTTGCGAAACAACCGAGGTAAGAATGCGGTCATTATTGTAGATGAAGCTTCTATGATATCGCTCGCAACAGAAGTAAATTCAGGCAGGATACAATCCAAGAACCTCCTCTCTGACCTGATGAAATTTTTGGAGGACGGAAAGGATTGTAAGCTCATTCTTATAGGAGATACCGCTCAGTTGCCGCCTGTTGGTTCGGTTGATAGTCCTGCGCTTAACAGCAAGGTGTTGCAACGCAATTTCGATTTCCATCGGGAGATGCAACACGAATTAAGAGAGGTGGTAAGACAAGATGCCGAATCAGGCATTCTTTACAATGCCACTCAACTCAGAAACCTTCTCATTTCGGGCAATTCTGATGTAAAACTGCAGGTTGATTTTCCCGACATCAAGGTTATTGACATGCTAGAACTGGAAGACGAGCTCAACCATGCTTACGGCTTTTATGGCGAAGACAGCGCCATGGTCATTACCCGCTCTAACAAAAGTGCCAATCAGTTCAATCAGCAGATTCGGGTACGCATAAAGTACTTGGAAGACGAAATTACCTCTGGCGATAAGCTGATGGTGGTGCGCAACAACTATTTCTGGCTACCCAAAGGGTCGGGTGCGGGTTTTATTGCCAATGGCGATCTGATAGAGATCATGCGTCTTGGCATGTTGGAAGAAATGCACGGCTTCCGTTTTGCCAATGCTACCATTCGTTTAATGGATTACCCGAATGAAGATTCGTTGGATGTGAAGCTACTGCTCAACTCGCTCCATTCAGAATCTCCGGCTTTGCCTGATGCCGATTTCGAGCAGCTCTACAATTCCGTTTGCATGAACTATGCGGATATTCCAACGCCCTCTGAGCAGGCCAAGAAGATTGCAGAAGACCCCTACCTCAATGCACTGCAGATAAAATTCGGGTACGCCATTACCTGCCACAAAGCGCAAGGCGGACAATGGCCTGCCGTGTTTGTAGACCAAGGCTACCTCACGGCCGAAATGCTGGGCACCGATTACATCCGTTGGCTATATACGGCCATTACCCGTGCTTCCGAAAAGCTCTACCTCGTAAACTTCAACGAGCAGTTCTTAGAGCACTGAGCTGATTTCAGTTTCGATGCTGCTAAAAGTTCTTCAACAGTTCTTTTTAGATTTTCAATGATTCTCCTAAGTTTTTGTACGATCATTTACCGCGTTTGTACAATTCTTCCCAGATTTTGTATGATTCTTTCTGATTTTTCGATGATTGTTTAGAGTCTTTCTATAATTCTACTACGTCTTTCTATGATTTTTTAGCGTTTTTCGATAATCATTTGCTGATCTTGGACAATTCTTTGTTGATTTTCGATGGTTCTTTGCTATATTAGAACGGTTCTTTAGCGGACATTAGATATTCTTCGAAGTAGAGGAATTGATCATCTACCAATAGAAAATCATTATCGAAGACCACAAAATGAAAAGACTGACCAAGGAAGAAGCCGAACAGATACGCATAAACCCCAGCGGAAAGGGTTCATTGGCCCGCAAACTGCTGATGAGTATGGAAGTAGGCGAGATCATTCTCTTAGAACCCAAAGACTGGAACCAGAAGAAACGTACCCCGTGCACCTACTGTATGCAATTGGGCCGAGATGTAAAACGCAAATGGAAATGCGGTAAGGCCATGGAACAACCAGGTTGGGTTATTGAGCGGGTGGAGTAACTAGCCAACGTCAATAACATATAGCACCCAAAAGGTGCGTTTAGCCCGTATATTTAGCGTGCTAAGTGTACAAAACCAATGGAGCCAGAGTTGGCTAAGTGTAACTGGGTGCGTTTAGCCAATAGTTGTGGTTAATGAAAAAACCGTTCTGAAAACTCCCTTAGTAATAGCAGCTGCGTTAATCCTTTGCACCTCGTGCTTAAGAAAATCTGACATTCCAAAAACAGACGAACCAGTTGACATTTCTGAAGTTGCTTGGGACAGGATTAAAAACGAGAAAGATTTTTGGGTGCTAGAAACATACTTGAACACTTTTCCAAGGTCTAAGCACTTTGACGAAGCATTGGAAAAACACATCACGGAGCGTGAAATTGAGTACGAAAGAGACGGTTATCCAATCGTGCATTGTTGGAAAAACTGTTTAGAGGTTCGCTTGATTGGAGACAGTTTGCTACTCGTTGACGGAGAGCCTACCAACATCGAAAGGCTGAAACAAATAGTCTACAACTTCCTGCTTAATCCAACCAATGACCCGAATTTGTCTGAGACGGAAGAGGTCGTTGATGAAGAGGGAAAAGCGCGAAAACTGTCCAAGGCTCATTTTGTAATAGAATTCAATCGCCATCAGGCCGAAGTGCAACCAGTTTTAATTGAAATGGCGGACGGAGTACAACTTTACAGAGAATGGTTAGCGTTGAAGTGGTTTGGTCAAGAATTCTCCAATTTGGACGAGGACAAAGAGGTTTATCTGATAAGCATCCTAAACAATCGAATAAAGTTCTGGGACTTTGAAAAGGAATATGAAAATCCTCCACCCTTATCGCGGAAAATGAAAAGAAACCACTAACCACAACAAAACCTAAAGCCAACTGAAGTCTGGCTTTAGCCAGACCGTTGTCATTGAGCAATAGCTTGGATAATAGGCTTTCCCACCCAACATGCTGGTGCTTCGATATTTAAAAGGTAGGCCAACGTAGCGGCAGTATCATAGGTATTCACGGTAACTTGAAGCTCTCCGTTTACAACGCCTGGACCAGTCAAAATCCAAGGCACGTTGACTTCTTCTGGAGAATCTCCGCCATGTCCGTGGCCAATGCCACCGTGATCCGAAACAATCAGAAGCATGGTTCTTTCCGCAACATCAGACTCTTTGATGGCCTGAACAATCTTTCCTATCTGCTGGTCGGCAATACCAACGGCATCATAATATGCTTGGGTTCCATGTCCGTCATGGTGCCCAGCATGGTCTACATGGTCCAAATGCACAAACATGAAATCGGGCGTTTTCTTTTTGAAGTATCTCGAGGCTTTCTTGGTTATTCCTATGTAGCCTTTGTGAGCTGCTGTTTGTAACAGATTGGCATCTCTCTGCCTGTTTACCACGCCTTTCTCAAACAGTCGGTTGTAAGCCAACCAATCATTAAAACAAGCAATGATTGCATCCGGTTTCTGCCTTCGGAGTTCGCCATAAATGGTGGGCCACATGCCGCTGGGCTTACCGTTTCCTTGGGTGCCTTCACATTCCAGTTCAATGGTCCGCTTATTGGGTTGCCACGCATTGGAAGTAACGCCATGCTTATCTGGCCCCGCTCCCATTATCATACTTGCCCAATTGGGGCTACTACTTGTGGGCAAAACAGCTTGGCAGTTGAAGGTATAAGCCGCCACTTTCAGAATGCTATCCATCACAGGAGTGCTGGCATTCTTAATGCCGTCAGGGCTCATGCCATCAACCCCAATTACAACCACATGGTCAATATCAGGCTTCTGCGCGGAGACGAAAAATGGGAAAAGGGATAGTGAGAAAAGGGCAATTGTCTTTCGCACGTTTCTCGATACATTCCGCTTCGCGGAACACTCGAAATGACCAGACCTACTATTTGCTATTCGCTTGCCTGTTGTCCTGAGCAAAGCCGAAGTATCGCTTTTCACTTTAGCGTAGCAAGTACTTGGCAGCCATCTTAATGAAACTCAACTTTCCGCTTGTGTAAGGCGGATATTTCTGGGCTACATCTCCCAAGTAAGCACGTGTCATTACAGGTTTCATGTGTGAGAATGTATCGAAACCGAGCTTTCCGTTATAGGCGCCCATTCCACTGTTCCCCACCCCACCGAAAGGTAGATTTGGCTGACCAGCATGAACCATTGTCTCGTTTACACAAATAGCGCCCGAAGAAGTCTCATTCATCAAACGTTTCTTCAACATAGAATCGTTACTGAACAGGTACATGGCCAACGGACGTTCGCCAGCGTTGATGTGGTTTATCACTTCATCAAAACTATCGTAACCCATAATTGGCATCACTGGCCCAAAAATCTCTTCCTGCATGGCAGGATGATCTTTATCTACGTTATCAATTACGGTTGGCGCAATGTATTTCTGCGAAGCATCGGTTACACCTCCCACAAGAATATCGCCTGTCAGCATTTTGCTCACACGCTCAAAATGACGGTCGGAAATAATGCGACCAAGATGCTCTGAAGGCTGGTCAGCAGGCCCAAAGAATTCTTCGATGTACTGTTTTACTTTGGCCAAGAATTTATCCTTGACCTTGTTGTTTACATAGATATAATCTGGTGCGATACAGGTTTGCCCCGCATTCTGGAATTTACCCCAAACCAAACGCTTGGCAGCAATACTCACATTGATGTTCGTGTCAACAATACAGGGGCTTTTGCCTCCCAACTCTAAAGTAACCGGAGTAAGATGTTTAGCTGCTGCTTGATATACGATTCTACCGATTTCTGTTCCACCAGTGAACAGCAGATAATCGAAACGCTCTTTCAACAATTCAGTCGTTTCAGGAACACCACCCTCAATACTTACAATGTATTCCGGGTCGAACGTGTCTGCGATAAGATCAGCAATTGCCTTGCTGCAATTCGGAGAAATTTCTGATGGTTTTACCACCGCTGTATTTCCAGCCGCAATGGCTCCCAATAATGGCCCAAAAAGGTTCTTTACAGGATAGTTCCATGGCGCAATGATCAACGTTACACCATAAGGCTCTGGCATGATCATGGAAGATCCCGGCTGGAAGAACAAAGGCGTAGCTACGCGCTCCGGCTCCATCCAATCATCCAAATGACGGATGTAGTGATCAATCTCAGCTACGGTAACTTCAATCTCGGTTGTAAAGGCTTCTTGCTCTGGTTTGTGCAGATCAGCCCAAAGTGCATCCAGAAGACTTCTCTCATGCTTACGAAAAGCCTGCTTTAATCTTCTTAACTGCTTCTTTCTGAAAGTCGCAGATTTGGTTTTGTGCGACCAGAAGTAATCACGTTGCTTCTGAACAACTTCCGAATATGCTGTGCCCGTTTGAGGCTTTTCCATTACTGCTTCTGCCATGATCAATATTTAATGCCGAGTTTGTTGTAGAGTTTAACCAACACCCACATTGGTCCTACCAAAAAGAATTCAAGGTCTTTGAAAAAGGATGGTTTTTTGCCTTCGATCTTGTGTCCAACCAACTGAAACACCCACGAAATCACAAAAATCGCCAGTGAGAAGATCCAAATACTTACTGGACCATTGTAGAGGTAACACAAGATCATTCCAAGTGCTGTTACCGAAATAATTCCTGCTGCCACCACAAATGAAATTGAGAGATAATAAGCAAAAACCAGTACGGCCACAATCATTGCAACGTTCAGTGGTTCACCTCCAAGAAAATCCAACGGCACTGGCAACTTCACATCCCAAAGTATTCCAATAGCACTTAGAAAAATGAGGGGCACAAAAATGTTATGAATGACCTGATTGGTCTCATTCTTATGACTTTCTCGGTATTCTCCGAGCAATCGTTCTAATTTACTCATGAATTCGGGGTGCTTGAATTGTTGTAAAGTTAGTACTTAGTGCGTTGAATCCCAGTTCAAAGGCTATTTTTCCGAAGATGAATAAACTAGACGTCAGATTCACTGAATTGTTCGGTTTGGGAAGCAACCCGAAGCGCTTTTTTTGCCCTGGGAGAGTGAATCTGATCGGAGAGCATATCGACTATTTGGGAGGCTTGGTGATGCCGACAGCAATTTCACTCGGTATTACCGCATTGATTCGGTTCACAAGCTCTACTCGGATAAGGCTTTTCTCTACCGATTTTGAAGAAACCGTTGAATTTGACGGCAATGCGCTTCCAACCCAAAAACAGGAAAATTGGAGCGACTACATTCTAGGTGTAATTCTGTTCCTGAAGAAGAAAGGAATTCCTGTCCGAGGTTTTGACCTTCTTCTTGATAGCACTTTACCAAAGGGCGCTGGACTTTCCTCTTCCGCTGCATTAGAAGTGCTGCTCTATTATTCACTCTCGAAATTATTCGGAAATGTTGAGCCAGACCGAACTCAAATGGCGTTAGATTGTCAGCAAATTGAAAATGAATTCATTGGTGTGAATTGCGGAATCATGGACCAGTTTGCCGTTGCAAACGGCAAGAAAGACCACGCCATTCTGTTAAATTGCAATAGCCTGGAATTCCAGCAAATACCATTGAATCTTGGCGATTATTCCTTGCTCATCATCAACTCCAACAAACCAAGGCAATTGGCAGATAGTGCCTACAATCAGCGAAGGCAAGAATGTGATGAAGCGTTAAGGATTCTACGCCAGAAAAATCCATCATTGGAAAACCTGGTTGATGCAGAATTATCTGAAATTGAAGCAATCAAAGACCCGGCAGTAAAACAGCGGGCAAAACATGCCATTACCGAACAGCAGAGAGTAAAACAATCCGCCAAAGCTTTGGCTCAAAATGACCTGAAAGCCTTCGGAAAACTTATGAATGAATCGCACACATCGCTTTCCAAAGACTTTGAGGTTTCTTGTAATCAACTTGATTTTATCGCCTCCTCTTTACAGAACCAAAAAAGTTGTTTGGGAGCCCGCATGACCGGTGCTGGGTTTGGCGGATGCTGTATTGCGTTGATACGAACGGATCAACTCTCATATGCTAGACACAACCTTGGTTCAGATTACCAGAATAAATTCGGTTACACTCCATCTTTCTACCCTTGCAAACCCTCAAGTGGGGTTTATATGTTAGTTGAGGATTAATTTATCTTTATCACCATCTAATTAAAATCATACCATGAAAAGAAGTTTTACACTCATTATTCTCTTGGCACTGGGCACCATCGTTTTTGCGCAATCTGAATGCGATGGAACACGTTACGTGGATTACAGTGCGTTTTCAAATGTGGATGTTACATCTGGCGTTGTATTTGGAAATAACATTTCTGTAGGAAATCCAGTTTTGGGTACTCCAGGCAATCCGGTGGATCTTAAAATGGATGTTTACGAGCCAGCAGGCGACACTGAGAATTCACGACCTGTTGTTGTAATCGGCTTCGGTGGATCGTTTATTTCTGGATCCCGTGGTGATGTCGAGTTTTTGTGCAGAATTTTTGCAAAGCTTGGATATGTTGCGGTAGCACCAGACTACAGAGTGGGATTTTTTGCTCTACCTGCGGATATCAATCAGGTTACAACAACCTTGGCTGTAATGCGAGCAGCACACGACATGAAGGCCTGTGTTCGCTACTTGAAGAAAACTGTAGCAGAAGACGGCAATCCATACGGAATTGACCCAGACAGAATCATACTAAGTGGCATCTCCGCTGGGGCCATTGGCGCGATTCACGCTGGCTATTTGGATGATGACACCGAAATACCAAGTTACTTGGAAAACGATACAGCAGGGCTCGGTGGTGTTGCAGGCAACAGCGGTACACCAGATTACGATAGCGACCCATTGGCTGTCATGAGTTTCAGTGGAACCATCGGTGACTCAAGCTGGATAAAACCTGGAGACGTACCAATCTGTAGCATCCACGAGGAAAATGATGATGTGGTTCCGTACAACACTACGGAAGTTTCTGTTTCAGGGGTGACAACAGGACTCATAGCTTCTGGTAGCGGTGACCTGCATATTCGGGCTGAGAATGTAGGCATAGACAATTGCCTCCTCACCTATAGAGGTGTACAAAATCATGTTGGGTATTTTGTGGATAACATCGACCAACAAGCGTTGGACTTCGCAAGAGACTTCGCTAAGAACATGGTATGCGATGGAGGCTCTGACTGTAGCAGTGTAGATGCCATGACAAGCAGTATTGCAAATATTGAACAGAACAGTATTGACGTTTATCCAAATCCGGCAAACGATGTACTGAAATTCCGTACAAATGAAGTTGGCACAGTTGAGCTTATTGACGCAACCGGAAGAACGGTTCTCTCCACTACTACCAAGCTAGGGCAAAATCAATTGGATGTTTCCGACTTTCCAAAAGGAGCCTACGTTATGATGTTCAGAGGAACAACAATCGGTACGGCCAGATTCATCAAGGAATAACAGGTTCGAACTGAATTTGAGTTCAGAAAGCCGTTGGTCATCGATCAACGGCTTTTTTGTTCTACTCCCGACAATAAATCGAAACTATCCCGTTTCTATTGAACAAACCATAACTCGCGTTGGTTTCACTTAAAAACCGATAGGTTCATGTGATACGCAAATGCTGGTCGTTTTACTTGGTTTATTGGTTGATCGAGTTAGCATGAACCGTTGGTGCCCCGCTCTTTATGAGCGGGGCTTCTTTTTTAACGAAAGCCTGTTAACAATTGCACAATCTTGGGCTTTGATCATCGTTGGCATACCAATAGATTTGTTAAAACCCAGTTATAGTTTCGGATGGCTTTTGGCATCACCACCATTTTTAAGAAGAAAGTAGAGGAAGAGAAGGTAGCGGAACTGTTCGTCAACATTGCTTTCAATGCAGTTGACACCAGCTTTAGCGAGGTGGCCGAACTACTCAACAACGATGTAAATCTGGTCGGAACGGCCAACATCAATCCCCAAAATCAAGATGATTTTCTCCTGATTGTTGTTGCAGGAAACTTCAAGTTGCTTGACGACTTCTTTTTTGAAGGACAGGAAGACCGCATCAAGGAGATTACCATCAAGAAGCTAGCATCTGTCTATGGTGTCGACACCGTGAGTATGCAGACCGCAATTGACAATACGTTGGCTTACTTCGGAAAGATCAATTACCCATCGAAGAACACGCATTACGCCATGAGCCGTGCTGTTTTCTTCAAATACGGTTTGAACGATTTTCAGAAAGATTACTTCCGAAACCTGAACACTCCCGACCCCATTCTACTCAAGAACATTGATGAGATCATGGAGCAATTCATCATCAAATGGGATACGTTTACGGAGAAGTACCGAATTACGGACTGATTCCTTCCAACTTTTTCGTCATGCTGAACTTGTTTCAGCATCATTCTTTTAAGACCCTGAACCGAGTTCAGGGTGACGTGAACGAGTCGCGTAATCCAAACCTTTCCTCCGCCATTTCACGAATCTGATCACCGATTGCCAAACTAGCCGTAGCTGCAGGGCTCGGAGCATTCAGAACATGCAACGAATTTCCTTTCTGCTCGATGCGGAAATCATCAATTGTTTCACCATCCAAACCAAGCGCCATGGCCCTCACTCCTGCTCTACCAGGAACAAGATCATCCATTGTGAGATCTGGAATCAATCGTTGAAGCGTTTGTAAGAACAAGCGTTTTGAAAATGCTCTTCTGTATTCGTTCCAAGCAAAACCAAAATGGTTGAAAAGCAGATTCCAAGTTCCTTTGAATGTTAGAGCTTCAGCCGTGTCTTTAAAGTTGAAATCCGTCTTTCCGTAACCTTCTCTTTTGAAAGTGAAAACCGCATTCGGGCCGCATTCCACACTTCCGTCCGTCATTCGTGTAAAATGAACGCCCAAGAATGGAAACTCAGGGTTCGGAACGGGATAGATCAGACTCCTGACCTTGTGTTTGGCATGCTCGGCCAATTCATAATAATCACCTCGGAAGCCGACAATGGCCATATCCAAGTCAACGCCATCTTTCTTGGCCAAGCGGTCAGATTGTAAGCCTCCACAGAAAACCATGTATTTCGCCTGATAACTCGCCTTGTTAGTTTTGATTTGCTTCACACCAGATTCTTCCGTGTAAGCAACCACCTCCTCATTGAAAACGACCTTGCTTTCTGAGTTCACCGCTTCCACTATCTCCAGCATTTTAGCTGTAGCTCCTACAAAATCGATGATGCCCGTATAAGGCACCCAGATTCCTTTAATTCCTGTGCAATGCGGCTCAATTTCCTTGATCTCTTCAGGAGTAATCCAACGATTGTCGGTCAAACCATTGGCAATGCCATTATTGAAGACCTTTTCCATGTGCGGCAACTCACTCTCGTCTGTGGCAACAATCACTTTCC
>CAYWET010000012.1:0-73154 GCA_964457245.1 uncultured Chryseobacterium sp.
GTTCAGTGCACCTATCAGCTACGCTAATCAAGACCTACCGACATTACTCCAGATCAATTTGTTTTCAAGCGATTTGGAAGCTCCCGTTACTGGTAGCACCGTCACATTCGATGATTTAGATTACGAGACGCTTACAGTTGGTGTTGATGAATATGAATCTCACTTGATAAGAACATACCCTAATCCAGTTGTGGAGGACGTTTTCTTTAACCTTGGAAAATTGGAAACTGCCGCTGTAAGCGTTTTCAACGTGTTGGGAGAAAAGGTATTGGAACAAAGCTTGACCGGGTCTAATAATCGTGTTTCTATGAGCTCATTACCTGCCGGAACATACATTTGGCAAATGTCAACTATAGCAGGAGAGGCGGTGAAAACTGGCAAATTGGTAGTGACCAAATAAACTCTCTAATATTCTCCTCATTCAAGAAAGATGGGTAACTTGCTTACAATGCAGGTCACCCATTTTTCTTCTCCGGTCGGGACGTTGGAGATCACAGCTGATAATGTGTGCATAAGGAATGTTTCGTTTTGTCAGAAAGAAGCTCAGCTCCAATCCCACAGCACTATTCTTGATGAGTGCGCTACTCAATTGGATGAATACTTCAACAAGCAAAGAACCCAATTTGACCTACCTCTAAATCCTATCGGAACCGAATTTCAGAAAAGCGTTTGGGGGCAATTACAAAATATCCCATTTGGCACTACCATATCTTATATGGATTTGGCAAAACGATTGGGTGACCCAAAAGTGATTCGTGCAGCTGCAACAGCGAATGGCAAAAACCCAATAGCGATAATTATTCCATGCCATAGGGTTATTGGCAGCGATGGTAGTCTTACTGGTTATGCAGGAGGATTGAGAAGAAAGAAGTGGTTACTAGAGCACGAAAGCTTTCAAACAACGTTGTTCTAATTCGAGTGAGACTCAGAACTTTTCAGATTACCTTCTTCTTCAGGTAATAGGTATTCAACCTCATACCTGACTCTACCTCTTCCGTGGCCGTTTGAATCGTGTAACCGTTTGAGAGAAAATCGGTAAGCGTTCGTTTACCTAGCAAGTCTCCATTTCCTGATTCCGAATCAGAAACCGTTACTTCTTCGATTTTACATTGTCCCTTGGAAACCACTACCAAAGGTTCAACATTAAACAATTCGTTTATTGGCTTGATTATTCTAACAATAGCCAAGCTGTCCTTCTCGCACCCTGGAGCTGGTCCCCCCGTCCATGAACCCAACAAAACCCAACTGGCAATGGCAACTGCAACAAACACCGTTTTGGTAAGGTAATTTCTCATGGCAAATGATTTGGTCTGAAAGATAGTAAACGTATCATTCAAAGACAATCACTAATCAGTTCCCGCAATTGCAATGCTGATCCAAATGTACCTTAGCATTTGGCAGTAAAAGCTTGATATCCTCTTGCTCAGCTTCCGTCATAACTATTACCCGTAAATCAATCTCTTCAAGAGCATACATTTCGGCCATAGAACTTGGTAATCGTGCTATGTTA
Organism: uncultured Chryseobacterium sp.; assembly: GCA_964457245.1. Lineage (GTDB taxonomy): Bacteria > Bacteroidota > Bacteroidia > UBA10329 > UBA10329 > UBA10329. The sequence goes on from CAYWET010000012.1 coordinate 1,511, forward strand.
TTGCTCCACATGTCTATGTAACGGAGTTTTTTGAGGTTACCGATTTCCTCTGGCAGAGTCTCTAATTCATTCTGACTTATAATCAATTCACGTAGATCTTCAAGCCTACCTATTTCAGGAGAAATAGTCTCAATTCTGTTTTTGAAAAGGATTAACTTTTTAAGCTTTTTTAACAGTCCTATACCATCTGGAACCTCTTTCAGCCTGTTTTTACTCAGGTCTAACCATTGAAGATTAGGGAACTCGGTAAAGACTTCTGAAGGAACCTCGCGCAAACGACTCTTCAATTTCAAGCTGTAAACACTATCCCTTGGAGCTGCTAGAGCTTCCTCGAGTGAAGTATATTGATATATCTCGGTCTCCAGAGCGTCTAAATTCCAGTTTTGTGCGGAAACACGACATGACAGAAACACAATAATGACGACACCAAACACTCTCATAATATTCCTTCTGCCAAATTCTTATCAATTGAAAGACGCAATTTCAATTGCTCAACATCATCAAATTTTTTCTCATCCCTGATTCTATCAATCAATTGTAGTACCAATCGACTCCCGTACAGCTCACCCGCAAAGTCAAAGAGGTGAACCTCTATGCGTCTTGCCTTCCCCTTAACGGTTGGTCTGGTTCCAATATTGAGCATGCCCTTTAATTTCTTTCCGTTATAAAAGACGTAACAAGCATATACTCCGTTGGCCGGGATAACCTTTGCACTATCTTCAACTAGAACGTTAGCAGTTGGGAAACCAATCTTTCTTCCGAGCTTATCTCCATGGATCACCTTACCGGCTATTTGGTACGGATAAGCCAAGTACTTACTTGCCGTAAGCACATCCCCTTCTTGCAAGGCCTTCCTGATCTTGGTGGAGCTTACGGCCACATCATCAACATCTTGCACAGATATTTCCTCTACCTCAAAACCATATAGCGGTCCAGATTCTCGAAGATGTTCAAAGCTTCCCTCTCTGTTTCTTCCAAAATGATGGTCGTAACCAATCACTAAAACAGAGGTCCCCAACCTATCAACCAAAATATCACGGATAAAATCTATAGACGTAGTTCTGGAAAACTCCTTGGTGAATGGATGAATGATCAGATTCTGAACCCCAGCCTCTTCAAGCAACTGGATTTTCTCTTCCATGGTGGTTATCAATTCCAATCCGTGATCATCAGGAAACAGTACCATTCTAGGATGTGGATGAAACGTTAGAAGTACGCTTTCTCCTTTTACCTTTTTAGCTATCTCGTTTAGACGATCGATAATCTTTCGATGCCCCACATGTACTCCATCAAAAGTACCGGTGGTTACAACAGTACCCTTTACTTTTCGAAATTCCTCTATGGAGTGATAAACCTTCAATGCACCTTAGTTGGGCTGACAAAAATATCCTTTTCGAAGCCGAAAGGACGCGAATGACAAAACGTAAACAAGACCTTTATAAGCGCTTGTCAACAATTTTTGAACAGCCCTTGTTCAAGCAGAACGAATGACCTAATTTCGCAGTCCGAAAATCGAGCCTATTTAATACGATATAAAAAGAACAATAAATGTCAGCTCTAACAGGTAAAGTAGCCCAGATCATCGGTCCAGTTTTGGACATCAGCTTTGACAATAGTAACGGAGAACTTCCTAAAATTCTTGATGCACTTGAAGTAACTCGTCCAGACGGACAGGTTGTAACCCTTGAGTGCCAGCAGCACGTAGGTGAGAACACAGTTCGTGCCATTGCGATGGATTCAACAGACGGTTTGAGCCGTGGAACTGAAGTTCGGGCCATGGGTGCTCCTATCACAATGCCTATTGGAGATCAGATTTACGGTCGTCTTTTCAACGTAGTTGGAGACCCAATTGATGGAATGGCTGACTGCGATAAGAAAGGCGGATACGCCATTCATAAGGCACCGCCAGCGTTTGAGGAACTTTCAACTTCTACCGAAGTACTTTTCACAGGCATCAAGGTAATTGACCTTATCGAGCCTTACGCTAAAGGTGGTAAAATCGGTTTGTTTGGTGGGGCTGGTGTTGGTAAAACAGTACTTATTCAGGAGTTGATCAACAACATTGCCAAAGGACACGGTGGTCTTTCTGTATTTGCTGGTGTTGGTGAGAGAACACGTGAGGGTAATGACCTTCTTCGTGAGATGATCGAAGCTGGAATTATCGACTACGGTGATGATTTCCGTCACTCAATGGAAGAAGGCGGATGGGACCTTTCTAAGGTTGACGCTGAGAAATTGAAGAAGTCGAAAGCGACTTTCGTATTCGGTCAGATGAATGAGCCTCCTGGTGCGCGTGCACGAGTTGCTCTTTCAGGATTGACAATCGCTGAGTATTTCCGTGATGGAGATGAGCAGTCTGGAGGTCGTGACATCCTTTTCTTCATCGATAACATCTTCCGATTCACGCAGGCAGGTTCTGAGGTATCGGCACTTCTTGGCCGTATGCCATCTGCGGTAGGTTATCAGCCAACTTTGGCTACGGAGATGGGGCTTATGCAGGAGCGAATTACTTCTACAAAACGAGGTTCGATTACATCTGTACAGGCGGTGTATGTACCTGCGGATGACTTGACTGACCCTGCGCCAGCAACCACGTTCTCTCACTTGGATGCTACAACGGTACTTTCTCGTAAGATCGCTGAGTTGGGTATCTATCCAGCGGTTGACCCATTGGATTCTACCTCTCGAATTCTTACTCCAGCCATCGTTGGTGAGCAGCACTATGCTACCGCTCAGAGAGTTATTGAAACACTACAACGATACAAAGAACTTCAGGATATCATCGCCATCCTTGGTATGGATGAACTTTCTGAAGAAGATAAGTTGGTTGTACACCGTGCAAGACGTGTTCAGCGTTTCCTTTCTCAGCCATTCCACGTGGCAGAGCAGTTTACTGGTTTGAAAGGGGTATTCGTTGATATTAACGATACCATCAAAGGCTTCAATATGATCATGGACGGAGAAGTTGATGAGTATCCAGAAGCGGCTTTCAACCTTGTTGGTACGATTGAAGAGGCCATCGAGAAAGGAAAGAAAATGCTTGCAGAAGCGTAATTAGTTACCTGTTACGAGTAGTAAGTTTCCAGTTTTGACGCTGGACTCTCGAAACTCGAAACTCGACACTCGAAACTATGAACTTAGAAATTGTAACACCAGACGAAAAGGTTTTTGAAGGAGAGGCCAAACACGTGCAACTTCCTGGAAAAGATGGCCTTTTCGGTATTCTGGACAATCACGCACCGATTGTTGCCACGTTGAAAAAAGGTAGAATCAAAGTTGAAGCTACAGATGGCGACATCCAACACTTCGAGATTGGCGGTGGAGTTGTTGAAATGAACAACAATAAAGTGATTGTACTAGCTGAGAACTAATAGACCCAATTTTAGAATAAAAGCCCCGTTCACAATGTGAATGGGGCTTTTTGTTAATAGCTATGTCGAAAAATCGGAACGGGTTTTGCTAAAGAACAGCCACGGATATTAATTTGCAGCATGATTAGAACGGCATTATTCTCGCTTTGCTTTCTCCTTCTTTTTGGAACAGAAAGCGCAGACGCCCAAACTTCCAGAAGAGTCAAGTTCCCATCGAAAGATGGAGTAACAATTACGGCCGACATGTACGAGGCTGACCCAAGTTATCCTTGGGTGGTGCTTTTTCACATGGCAGAATCGAGCCGAGGCGAATATCAATTCATCGCACCAAAATTGAACCGACTTGAGGTAAACTGCATTGCTGTTGACCTGCGTTCTGGCAAGGAGGACAATTTCATTGTTAACGAAACCTATGTTCTTGCCAAGAATACTGGGCTCGGAACAAGCTACTTAGATGCGGAAGTCGACATGAAAGCCGCTATTGAAAAAGCTTATATGATCGCCCGTAAACCTGTTGTCATTCTAGGCAGTTCATATTCTGCATCGCTAGCTTTGAAATTAGCATCGGAAATGCCACAGGTAAAGGCTGTAGTTGCGTTTAGCCCTGGCGAATATTTCGGTAAGGAAATGACTGTTGCAGATGAGGTGAAAAACCTTTCAAAACCAGCATTTATAGCATGTGCCTCGGATGAGAAAAAATACACCAAGCCAATAGCTGATGCGATTCAGTCTTCCAAGAAAATCTTCTTTTCACCGCCTAAAGGAGGTGCGCATGGTTCCAAAAACTTACTGAAGGAGACCGAAGGCGAAACCGAATATTGGATTCAGATGATCAATTTCATCCAAACGGTTAAGAAAGAGTATTGAACTATTTAAGTTTGGCGTTATTCTTATGACGGTCCGCGTCACGAGCCGTTTTCTTTTCCAAATTATTCTTCAAAGCTTCGGTCAAATCAACGCCTGTCTGATTGGCCAAGCACAGCAACACAAAAAGCACATCGGCCATTTCATCGCCAAGGTCTTTGTTCTTGTCGCTATCCTTTTCAGATTGTTCTCCATATCGCCTTGCGATGATACGAGCTACTTCCCCAACCTCCTCAGTAAGCATGGCCATGTTGGTCAGTTCATTAAAATAGCGGACACCGGTGGTATTTATCCACTCGTCAACGGCTCTTTGTGCTTGGTCAATGGTCATGTAATCAGCTGATATTTGGTTAAATCGAGTTCAACTAGCCCTTGCAAGCTTAAACCCTTGGTACTGTTACCGAACAAAGTTAGCTGGCGAGTTGCTTTATTCCCCAATTAGTTGAATCCATTCCTTCGTGTCCTTAGATTACCCTCTAAGCTTTGTTCATATCCCCTTAACCCAATCGAACAAGAGCCGTCTTGCCATCCAATCATCATCTTGGGTAGCATCGGTTTTCAAAAATTTCGCTGTTATTCAGAACCAATTGTCCAAATCCGTTTCAGAATCAACACAGCCAGCCTTAGGTCTCTAAGCAAAATACACGTTCATCAAACTCCGTAAACTTTACACTGGAACAAAAAAGAAAGGGATGCTTACAGCATCCCTTTCCATTTTCTGTCAAAGGCAATATCATATCACCTTAAATCCAAAGAAAGAATTAGTCGATAGCACCACATTCGGTATTACCATCTTCTTCTTCCCCTTCGATTCTTCTATTAAACGCCTTGTTGGTTTCTTCTTCTCCTCTACAAATTATGTTACTAGTTGTAGTTTGACCTCCAGAACTACCTGTATAAGTGGTCTTACATTCTAAACATTTTTTACAAGAGGTAAGACCAGCCACGGAGCCAAAGCCAATAAGCGTTATGCTGAATAGAGCAATTTTTTTCATGTTTTGTAAGGTTAGATTGATTAGTAACTCAGTGCAATTTTAACAAAAATCAATCATTGAAACAAGGTGCTCAGATGTAGAGCAATCATCTTTATTAAGCTTGGACAAAATAACTGAAGAGTATCGTGTTAATCCGCCTTTTTGCCTAAAGGCTGATTAGCTAAACAAGGGATCCAGTTTAAAGTACGTGTCACCAGTTACAAACCTTATCCCTTGTTTAGCAGAGTAAACCTCATAGAAAAGTAAAGGAATGACCGCTCTTGCTGGTATGAACTCGTAAATTGTGCTTCCAAATTGGCATGAAGCGGCTCTCAATACTTTTCTTCTCTATAGTGCTATTCTCGGCTTGCAAAAAAGACCCTGAACTCGTTCCTGACAATGACGCGCCTTACTATTCGGAAGTTTCCGACCTATTGATTGAGAATTACATCAACCGTGTTTACATCGATCAAATTGGTCGTGAACCGTTTGATTCAGAAATGAATTCGGAACGGGAAACCTTAAAGGCAGCTGATCTGAGTTTCGAGGCCAGAGAAGCCATGATTGTGAAGCTTCAGACCAACACTGACTTCATTGCTGGCGACATTTCATATAAGCACGCCTATTACAATCGGCTTTACGAACAAGGAAAAGCGCGGTTTATGGAAGCTGCATCGGATGCAGAAATTCAAGAAGTGATGGGGCCAATTGCAGGTGGCATTCTCCCTGATTCGCTGAATGGTAATTGGGAAGGTGTTTACAACAGAAGACAACAACTTGCCAAACTTCAGGCCGTCTTAAATTCGGAAGAGAAGTACATGAACGGTGAAATAGAGATCAAAGATGTTTGCGCTGCCATGGTGAACAACGCTGTGTATGACGAGATCAACATGAACACGTTCAACTTCGTCAATGCTACCTTCGACAACCTGTTTTTTCGATTCCCAACCCAACAGGAATTTTACGCAGGATTTGATATGATAGAACATAACCAGCCCGCAAACCTGCTTGGCTTTTCAGGCCAGAATAAGGACGAGTACGTTGATATTCTTGTCAACTCTCGTGAGTTCTATGAAGGGCTGATTGTTTGGTCGTATCAGTTGCTGCTTGCAAGAGAACCTTCAACTGGCGAAACCAATGAATTGATGACTGATCTATACGAAGACCACGACCTTCAGAAGGTTCAACGAGAAATTATGATCACGGACGAATACGCACACTTTGAGCAATGAAAAAAGTGATACAACATATATCTCGGAACACTCTTCTTTTTTCCGTTTTTCTTTTACTCTTTACTTCAACTGGTTGCGAAAAGGACAAGCTTTACGAGGTGAACGAGGAGACTATTCTTCCTCCGAACGCCAATAAGACCAAGCTGAAATCTGACCAACAATACATAGCAATTCTTTATGCTAACCTGTTCCAAACAGCTTTATCAAGTGATGACCTTTTTGAAGCGAGTGAGTGCGTTCAATCCATAGGCGACAAAGACCTTGTTCACGAAGTGCTCATCAGTAATTACATGAATAAGTCGAATGTCATTCTGCCAACCAACGAGGAAATGCGTGCGGACATTGATGCTTTTATCACGGAAACGTACAATCGGTTTTTGGTTCGCAACCCGACTGAAGCCGAACGGCAATACTTCAAGAACTACATCAACACTAACCCGAATGTGAGGCCAGAATTGGTGTATTTCTCATTCGCATTGTGTAACGAATACCAATATTATTGATCATGAAGCGAAGAGGTTTTATCAAAAAAGCAGCTACGGCCACAGCAGGAGCCTTTGCAGTTCCTTACATTCTTCCTTCGGGTCGATTGTTCGCGGCATCTGGTTCGCAAATGGCCGAACACGTTGTAATGGTCATGTTCGCTGGTGGTGTTCGTCATCAAGAGAGTGTTGGGCTCAACTACTTAAGTCAAAGTCAGGGTATTCCAATTGAAGGCAACATCATGTCTAATATGCTAGATGGTGCTGCTCCAACTCAGAAGGTGGTGTACGGAACGGATGGCAATCTTGCTGGCGACACACCAATACCACAGATTCTAGGCTCAACACTTCAACAACAAGGAACGCTTTTCAAAGAAGTTAGAAGCAGCCATGCCGGGCACTATGGCGGAATGAACGCCCTTCTGCAAGGTAATACGCTCTATGCTCAAGGACTTCGTCAAAAACCGCTTCATCCAACAATTTTCGAATACACACGAAGACATTTGGGCGCACCAGCTTCCAAGGTTTGGTTTGTGGGGAATGGAATTGGCAACTCCACACCTTTAATGAATTACAGCGAGCACCCCGATTACGGTGCCGAGTATGGCGCTAATTTCCTTGCTCCCAACATCACATTCGGTTCTCAAGGAATTGAGCATTTGTCTGACGCAAAGGTTTATCATCCCGAAGAGGAGCTTGACCCCATCTATCAGATGAAGTACTTCCTCGACAATAATTTCGAGAATGTTGGCGGAACAATTGAGACGATTTACAACACCGAAGAGGAAAAGCAGAACATCAAGCTATTTATGCGCGAGATGTACAATCTTGGAGGAAATATTGCCAAGCCTCCGGTTTCAGACAATGGCGATCTCAACACCGTTGGTTACGCAGTTGAGGTGATGAAATGGTTCAAACCCACGCTTACCGTGGTTAATTTAAGTGCCGTTGATTCTTGCCACAGCGATTACACCGGTTATTTACGCGCGCTGCATCGCGCAGATCACGCAGTTGGACACATTTGGAATCAAATTCAACAGATTCCTGAAATGGCCGGCAACACATCTTTAATTGTTACTCCTGAATGTGGCCGAAATCTGAACCCGAATCCAATCAAGGATGAGAACGATTGGCTGGCATTCGATCATTCAGATGCGAATACGCAGCGCGTTTTCACGCAGATGGTCGGACCAGGCATTCCTTCCAACACCGTTATTGGTGGCACTGGAAATCAGATTGGTGAAACCGCTGACAACTGCCCAACCATTGCTGAAATTCTTGGATTCAAATCAGATGTTACAGGAAGCGGATTGATATCTGGAACCGCACAATCTTTATTCGACAGGATTTGAGAAAGCTGCTTCCATACTTCTTATTGGCTTTGATGGTGACAGCATCGAGTTGCACCAAAGACTCGGAGAACCCGTTCGACAACCCGGATAATCTGCCACCAGACGACACCACTGGAATTGTAGATGCTGACCCAACAAGTTTTGTCGGATTGCATCAGAACATTTTCAAGCCAACATGCGCCAATTCGGGTTGCCATGATGGTACGTTCGAGCCGGATTTCAGAACCATTGAAAGCTCTTACAACACGTTGGTTTACCATTCTGTGGTAAAGAATGACCCGAATGGTTCTTACCAATATCGTGTTAAACCCGGAAGCCTGTCGGAGTCCATCATGTGGCTTCGCTTGAATCAAGATATTGACGGTTTCTCTGGCATCATGCCACTTGATGCTGACTACAACCCGGAATCTACTTGGAACGCAAACGAGGCTGAACACCTTTCCAATATCAGTGAGTGGATCACGAATGGGGCGTTAGATATGTTCGGAAACCCACCGAACAATAATGACCAGCAACCAGGTATTTACGGCATTTACGCTACAGCAGATGGTTCGCCTTGCGAAGTGTCAGACAGAATTTACATTCCACTCGGAAGTAATCAGATCAGTGTCTGGTTTGCTTTGAACGATAAGGAAACGGCTCCTCAGAATTACGATTACACCAAAGTAAAAATGAGCGGCCGCATTGATTTTGTGGATACACTGATGACAGAATACCAACTTCAAACTTTGGGTGCTGCCCAAACACATGATGGCTTCTTAGGAGACCCTGTGGATTACCAGCATAAGTTTGACTTCAATGCAAGTGGATTTCAAGCTGACAGCACTTACTATCTGCGGGTTTTCGTGAAAGACCCTATGCAAGCTGATACAACTCAAATTCCGCAGGAAAGCAGTCAGTTCTACATCAAAAAACTCTTCTCTTGGCAATTCGTAAACTGATTATTCCTCTTGTTGTGTTGTTTTGGTTTTCCGCTTGCAAAAAAGAGCAAAGCGAAATTCCGGAGATCAGCAATCTCACAGTTACGCCAACACAGGTTGAAGAGTTTACAGATTCGGTTACAATCTCATTCGATTACTACGATTTCAATGGTGACCTCGGCCACTCAGACCCCAACGTAACGTCATTAAGTGTAAAGGATAGTCGCTTGCAATTCGAAGACCTTTACCACGTTAAGCCGTTGGCACCCGAAGATGCGAACGTTCCCATTCAGGGCCGTTTGACCGTACGACTGAACAACTTGTTCATTCTCGGAAACGACTCGGTTGAACAGCTTCAGTTCGAGGTAATGATTCAAGACCGAGCTGGCAACTGGAGCGAGTTGGTGGAAAGCGACACCATTACTGTATTTCGCCCGTGAACTATTTGAAGTCGGCATATCTGATCATCAGCCTCTTGCTGATGTGTTTGGCAGTTGCCGCACAGCCAACCTACAATCTGGTTGGAGATATTGATGTTGATGATTGCGAAGGCTTTTTTGCGGACAGTGACGGAGGGTTAAACGGTGAGGATTATGCTCATGGAGAGGATTACACCTTCACCATTTGTGTTCCAAATGCCATCAGCATTGAAATGTCTTTTTTCAATTTCTGTTCTGAAACAGGTTATGACATTATGACTTTCTACGATGGGCCAGATGTGAACTCTCCAATAATCGGTTCACCGCACTCTGGTCTGGATCCACCTCCAACTATAATTGCCACATCTGGTTGTCTGACCATTCATTGGGAATCAGATCAATTTGGGGTGGCCTGTGATGGGTGGCTGGCATATTGGGAAGTTGAAGTTGAAGAACCTGACCCGCCAATAGTCACTTTCAATCCAACGGCTCCAACTTGCAGCACTGAGGTTATCACGATGGAATTCGACACGCCAATTCCCTGTGATTCGGTTTATGCTGGGGCTTTTACGTTAGGCGGTGGTCAATCAATCAGCAATATCACTCCACTTAATTGCAATGGAGGCGAAGGAACGCAGTACGAACTAACCCTTTCTCCCGGCCTTGATCAAAGCATGGTCTATGACCTTCAATTCATCTATAATTATGCGGATGATTGTGACAATGAGTTTACACTCGAGGTGGAAGGTAGTTTCGAGGTTAACGATTGTCCTTTACAGGTTGAAGCCTTTCTCGATACGAGTATTTGCGAAGGCGAGTGCGTAGAAATCTGGGCAGAAGCCTCTGGTGGTGATCCAAACACGTACAACTACTCTTGGAGCAATGGTTTGCCCAACTCGCCTGGTCCACACTTGGTTTGCCCAGCAGCCAATACCACTTACACGGTAACTGTCTCAGACGCAAGCCCAGCGCCATCAGCAACCGACCAAGCAACCGTTACCATCATCCCACCTCCAACCATTGATCCGATTCCTGATGTGTGCCGAAACAATGGTCCAATTGCACTGACAGCAAATCCTCCTGGAGGAAGCTGGAGCGGAACGCACGTCCCCGACCCAAACCCGATCTTCAGGCCAGACTCAGGCGCAGGAAACCCATGGACGTATTACACCGACCTGAACGGATGTTCCGATTCAGTACAATCTGAGGTGTATAACGTTTGGGCGGGCTTCGATCAGTCTTCTTGTCCGGGTGAACCGCCATTTCAGTTGAACAACGGCACACCCACTGGTGGAACTTGGTCTGGCCCCTACACCACTCCGGCAGGCATGTTCGCCCCTTCCACTCCCGGAACTTACGACATTACCTACACCACTGCTGATGGCTGCACAGATATTAAAGTGGTTCGAGTTGAGACCATCACCATGCCGCCAGATATGACCGTATGCGAATCCGACCCTGAATTCAATCTTTCGGCCACGCCATTCGGTGGTACATGGAGTGGTACGGGCGTGGCAAATTGGTATTGGGGGACTTATCGCCCAGCCGATGCTGGACCAGGAACACACACCATCAATTATGAAATTGTTGGTTGCTCGGCCACCATGAATGTAACTGTAACAGAAATTGACGCGGGTGGCAACTACACTATTTGTCCTGAAGAGACCCCGATTCAACTTACTGGTAATCCGGCAGGTGGAACTTGGAGTGGTGTTGGCGTTTCTTCTGGCGGACTATATGACCCAACGCTTGCTACCGAACCGTTCAACGATACGATCACCTACACGGTTAATGGTTGTTCCGATACACGAATTATTTACGTGCGCCAGACTACCATTCAATGGAGCAATCTGGAATTCTGTCTTTACAGCGATGCGCTGACCTTGGACTGGGCTGGAATCCATCGTTATCCTGGAGGTGGAACTTGGACAGGTCCTGGCACCGACAACAATGGTGCGGGACATTTCAACCCAGCAGTGGCCGGAGGTGGAACTCACACCCTTTACTACGAGGCCAATACCTGTATCGACAGTACGGTTATGATCGTACATGAAAACACCATGGTAGATACCAGTATCTGCGAATCTGGTGATCCGATACAAATGGTGGCACAACCTGCTGGAGGCGAATGGGTCGGTCCGGGTATTATTGACCCCATAGGAACATTTGACCCCGTTGAGGCTGGTATCGGATTGCACTACGTTTATTATCAAGCGCCAACCGGCTGTTGGGATTCTTGTTTGGTGGATGTATATCAACTGCAACCAGCCGAGATTATCGGTCTGGACAACAGCTATTGTTTTGTCGATTCGGCCATTTCGCTTATCGGGCTTCCCGCCAATGGTGTTTTCTCAGGAAATGGCATGACCGACACCATCTTCAATCCTTCTCTGGCCGGAGAAGGGATACATGAGATTGCTTACGACCACGGAACAGCTGGTTGTGAAGTGCATACCGATATGCTCGTGTCTGTTTCAGAACCGATTTCCACCACCATTATAGGGCATGGCGAAACGGTCTGCCAAGGCGAAATGGTGACCGTTGGTGTACAAGCCACCGGTGGCGATGGTAGCTTTTTCACCTACGCTTGGGATCCAAATGTTTCTTGGTTTGCCACCGAAGAACTCTACCCCACCGAAACCACAACTTATCACATAACCACTTCAGACGGCTGCTCGGATCCTGCCGAAGATTCTCTAGTTGTGTTTGTGCAAGAGCCCTTCAGTGCCATTTTTGAGACCAACGACCCGATGTGTTACGGCAATACTGGGTTTGCTACTGTGCGCGGTGACCCACCATCTATTTACTACACATACGAGTGGCAGACGAATCCCCCACAGACCGGCCCCACCATCTATGGCCCAGTGGCGCAGACTTACCATCTGACCATTACAGACCAGGAAGGCGGCTGCACGTTTGATACGAGTATTACGCTGCCTTATTTCCCGAATGTAACGGCACATTTTACGCCCAATCCGAACGGTGCATGCCTTCTGGAATCTGACCCCGTTGCTGAGTTGATAGACCTGAGTGTTGGTGCAGAAACCGGAACTTGGAACTTCGGAGATGGAACGGAAGAACCTTACAGTTACGGCCAATATCCTGTGCATGAGTATGCCGATACAGGAACCTACACAGTGACGCTTTTTGTGGAAAATGCGGATGCCACCTGCACAGATGAATACGCGTTTGATGTTTGCGTGCAACCCGAATTCAAGCTATGGATTCCGAATGCGTTTACGCCTGATGGCGATGGACTGAACGACCTTTTTGAGATCGTCTCCTCTGGTGTGGTGGAATTTGAAATGGAGATCTCAAGCAGCTGGGGGCATAAGATCTACACCATGAACTCCATTGACGACCCACCGTGGGATGGTACCTACAAAGGAAACCCCGTACAGCAAGATCGCTACATCTACGAAGTGATTGCCAAAGGCCGGCACCTAGGTGGTTACAAATTCTACAAAGGCAGTGGGTATATTCATGTGGTCAGGCATAACTGACAATCACTCCCGACTCTTCGAATCTATCAGAATCGTAACAGGGCCATCGTTGATGAGTTCCACATCCATCATCGCACCGAAAACGCCACTTTCAACAGGTTGCATCAGCATCCCAGATAACTTGGTTTTGAATTGCTCGTACATCGGCTCAGCCTGTTCGGGTCTTGCGGCTTTAATGTAAGATGGGCGGTTACCTTTTTTGGTACTTGCGTGTAAAGTGAACTGAGAAACCACCAACGCTTCTCTCCCACTCTCTTCAAGGGAAACATTCATTATGCCATCAGCATCATTGAAAATCCGCATGCGGGTAATCTTTCCGCAAAGCCAATCAATGTCTTCCTGCGTATCGGCAGCTTCAATGCCTAGCAGAATCAGCACGCCTGCTCCAATGCTTCCAACAACTTCATTTTCTACAGTTACAGAAGCACGTTTAACCCGTTGCAATACCACTCTCATAGTGCAATTATACGGCAGATTCGGGTAGCTACAGATGTCTAACATGTCGCTGACCTTTTCTGTTGATTACCCGTGAAATTCCGTTGGTCAGCACGCCATTTCTGCCACATATCTGTGGCTTGCCGCCATGTAGTTACCGACCTCCGCCCTCTAGCTGATGGTTTCCATGGTATAGCTGATAATTTCCGCTCTGTAGTTACTGATTTCCGCCATATAGCAGACAATTTCCGACAACGGAAATCAATAGCTAAACGTGTTCATTTCATGTTTTCTAACAGACGTTAATGCGAGTTGCAATTCCATATTTTTGAAGCAATGTCAAAATCCGGTCAAGACCAACTTTCTCTACCACTTACGCAATTCGCCATAGTGGATATTGAAACGACCGGAACCATCCATGATGGCAAGATCACGGAGATTGCTGTCATCATCCATGATGGTGAAAAGGAGATTGACCGCTTTACCACGCTTCTCAATCCTCAACGGAAAATTGACCGTTATGTAGTGAAGCTAACTGGCATTACCGATCAAATGGTAGCTGATGCTCCACTGTTCGAAGAATTCGCTGAGAAAATCTTCGAGATGACCAAAGACCGTGTTTTTGTAGCGCACAACGTCTCGTTCGATTATGGTTTTCTAAAGAAGGAATTTGCCACTGTTGGTACCGAATTCAAGCGAGAAACACTGGACACCATTGATATCTGCCGCAGGATAATTCCGGGTTTACCATCTTACAGTTTGGGTAAACTCTGTGCTTCATTAGGCATTGAAATGGACAGCCATCACCGCGCGCTGGATGATACCGCTGCCACAGCCATTTTATTCGAACGACTATTCAAAAAAGACCCTACCACGGTTTTCAGCAGGATTAAACCAGATATGCCGGATGTGCGCATTCCGCCAAATCTTCCAGCATCTGAATTGGATGGATTGCCAACGGGCGCTGGTGTTTACTATTTCTATGATGGGGATGACCAGATTCTTTACGTGGGCAAAAGCATCAACATCAAAAAGCGCGTGCTGAGTCATTTTCATCCGAAGGAGAAAAAGAAATGGGCGGAGCTTTGGAAGAACGTGCACTCCATTTCTTACGAAGAAACGGGAAGCGAATTGGTGGCGTTACTGCTCGAATCGCAAGAGATAAAAGAACTGCAACCGCCCATTAATTACGCACAGAAAAAGGTGAATTTCCGCTACGGAATTTTTGAATCGACCGATGATGATGGCTACGTCAATTTTTCAATCAGACGAAACAGCAAACAGGAAAACCCACCGCTTTTAGAGATTCGGAATTATCACGAGGGGAAACGCTTGTTACTTCGCCAAGCCAAGAAGCACGAGTTGTGTCAATGCCTCATGGGCTTGCACAAATTGAACGGTCGCTGTTTCCACTATCAGATCAAGAATTGCCGTGGAACTGCCATGGGTTTTGAAACGCCTGAAGATTACAATCAGCGAGTCAGCAAAGCCAAAAATGCACTCGGAATGACCATCGACAATACTTTGGTAATTGGTACTGGCCGTACTACGGATGAGTATTCTTTGGTGCAAATTGAAGACGGGAAATACATCGGTTACGGCTTCATTCCGAAGGAAGATGCCAACCAGCCTTTGGAGGATGTGCTCGGTCACATCAGGTCACAAAATGATAACCCCGACACACGCAAGATCATCCGTAGCTACCTCAGCAAGAACAAACGGGATAAGGTAATTGCCTACAAGAAAAATCCCGACCAAGGCCGGGATTTCTGAAACGTGTGATTCAACTCTCCCCTCGCTTCGCTGGCGAAGCTCTTCCCCTCTCTTTTGAAGAGAGGGGTGTCCCGATGAATCGGGACGGGGTGAGTTCAGCATCGATTGATGAATCTATCCAATTCGCGAACGCTGCTTGAGAACCAGAACACATCATTCACGATGTAGAAGTTTGCTGGGTCATCCACAAACTGGTAGCTGAATTTGGCAATTTCCAATCTGCTCGATTCAAAGCTCATCAGTTCCATGATCTCCGCCACTTGGGCAGAAGAAACTCGATTTGTTCTAATGATCTGCTTCGCCACTCGAACCTGATCAGAATCAAACGTCTGCGATTCAATGACCTGCAACGCGCCTGCAAAAGCGTTCGGGTGCATCCCTACGTAAACAGGTGGGCAGACAACAGGCTCTACAGCTGGTTGATTGTGTGGAAACAAGCTTACAAATCCTCCATTTCCGTTTGCGTTTGGAATATGAGTTGTTCCGTGGCCTTGGCCGTTTCCATCCCAATAGCTTCCACCATTGTGATGTGCCAAAGGCGTGGCATCTACTCGCATCTGATTTCGGGTAATTACGGCTCGAACACTGGAACGGTTCGGCACTTGAATGGTACCATTAAAAACCACTCCGTTGTTGCCCCAATGCGTTGGGCGCAAAACCTGAATCGGATATTTTCCGGGCATCAATCCATCGAGATGCACCACGTTCTGAAGCGAATTATACTTCTGTCCATTGATCACGATCATTGAGTTCGGACGATGTCCCAAAACTTCAACAGTCAATTGAGACCCTTGCTGAAACGCCATCGTAACCATTGCTGTTAAGACCAGCGCTAATGTTGTTGTAAACGTTTTCATGACTTTGATTTTTAAAGGTTCGATGAGGCTAAATCAATTGGCGTGCCAAAACGATTTTGGGGTGTCTTTGGGCGTTACCGCGCGTGGCCGTTGGCTGAGGTTCTCGAAGCTTACAGCATTAGCAAACACTCACAGGCTTGCTCGTAATGAATGGCACGGTCGGGTTTTCCGCTATATCTTTTTCTCTTTACCCTTCGAGTGCCTCAGGGTACGAAAAAAGGATGCCGCTCCAACCCCTAACGCGTGCCATCTACCAATGTCTATTATGACCGAGAAACGAGCGTGGTCTCTTCCTACATTTACGGCATGAAAAAAACCGTTGGCCCAGCCGTTATTCTCGTCATCATTCTTGTGATGTTCTACATTGTGTTCAACCGAACCAATTCTGATAGAAAAACCATTGAAGTGGTTTTCTATAACGTTGAAAACCTGTTTGATACGGTTGATGACACAACTGTCTGGGACGACCATTTTCTACCTGACAGTTTGAAGAAATGGACTGATGAACGATACGATAAGAAGCTGGTTGACCTGGCCAAAGTTCTGACGGCTATTTCTGAAGACGACCTTCCAGAAGTAATTGGCGTTTGCGAAGTGGAAAACCGACAAGTGGTTGAAGACCTGTTCGCCACGGATTCTCTGAAAAATGGAAAATTCAAAATCATTCATGAAGAAAGTCCTGACTTCAGAGGAATTGATGTGGCGTTGGCGTACAACTCCGAACTATTCCGCGAATTGTACCACGAGAAAATCCGTTACTCCTTCTCTTTCGAACCTGAAACAACAACAAGAGACATCCTTTACGCTAAGCTGCTTTCGTGTGGTGATACGCTGCATTTCTTTGTCAATCACTGGCCATCAAGACGTGGCGGGCAAGAAAAAAGTGAACCAAAACGCATGAAAGCGGCAACGGTTCTCCGCACAAAAATCGACTCGATACTGCTAAGAGACCAAAAGGCTAAGATCATTGCCATGGGAGATTTCAACGACTATCCGAATAACAAATCGATGACCGAGATCATGAACTGTGAACCGGGTGCTAACCAGCGTCTTACCAATCTCACTTATCAGTTCCATGAAGATGGTCTTGGAACCTACAACTACCGTGGCGAGTGGGGAATGCTTGATCAATTCATCGTCTCCGATGGATTGCTTTACAGTGCGGAAGGTTGCGCTACTTCAGATTCATCGGCAGCCATTTTCAAGGAGGATTGGATGATGTATTTCCCAGAGAAAGGCTCACCATCGCCTAATAGAACTTATGGCGGACCAAACTATTATGGTGGCTATTCCGACCACTTGCCGATTCGCCTCACGCTCTACTGCGACTGAGGAAAACTTGTTGAAATACGAGAAGGCACTCAAGTTCAAATCAAGCTTGAAGCCGCATATCTTTGATGTATGAATAAATTCATCTCTCTGATGTTTTCCGCTGTTGCCACTGCGCTTATTCTAGGAAGTTGCAACAAAGACGAAGATCCAGAAACACCAACGGTTGACAACGATTTTTACGTATTGTTTGAGGCAGACGGTGTTGAAATCCGTTTCGAAACAGGTGTCAATGATTATGGTAACGGCCCAGGGCGCATTTCATACTTAGACGGTGTGGGTCCGTTGAACAGCCAGTTCACATACTTCTCAACCAGTCCAGAAAGTGCGGATTATGGAAGAAACACACTCAAAATTCAAAGCTCCGAGGTTAAGATTGACTCCATTGCCCCAACATACCAAGAAACCTATCAATTGTTCGAAACGGGCAATTACAACTACGGGTCGATAATTGAAGACAGCCTTACAGGTGGAATCAATGGAGTAGTTATAGAATATGTAGATGCAGACAGCACTGTTTGGACCAGCGATGTAAAAGTCAACGCACAGGAAAGTTGGGCAAGTTTTGCAATAACCTCTCATGAAGATTCTGGGAGCGAACAATACGGAGCAAAAACATCAGGAACTTTCAATTGCCGGGTTTTCAATGATGGCAATCACATTGACCTGATGAACGGAACCTTCCGCGCACGAACAATTTACAAGGAGCAATAATGAAGCAGTACCACGACCTTCTTCGCCATGTAATGGAAAATGGCACAGTTAAAAGCGACCGAACGGGAACGGGAACCAAAAGCGTTTTCGGTTATCAGATGCGGTTCGATCTGAATGAAGGTTTTCCTGTTGTCACTACCAAGAAACTTCATCTGCGCTCGATAATCCATGAGTTGCTTTGGTTTCTGAAAGGAGACAGCAACATCAAATACCTGAAAGAAAATGGTGTTTCCATTTGGGATGAATGGGCTGATGAGAATGGTGATCTCGGACCGGTTTACGGAGTTCAGTGGCGCTCTTGGCCAACTGCCGATGGAAGACATATTGACCAGATTGAGCGTTTGATCGATGGCATTAAGAACAAACCAGACTCCAGACGTCATATCGTAAATGCTTGGAATGTTGCTGAAGTAGAAAACATGGCCTTGCCGCCATGTCATACCATGTTCCAATTTTATGTAGCGGATGGAAAATTGAGCTGCCAACTGTATCAGCGTAGCGCAGATATTTTCTTGGGCGTTCCATTCAATATTGCTTCGTATGCATTACTTACCATGATGGTGGCACAAGTATGTGATCTTGAACCAGGTGAGTTTGTCCACACGTTTGGAGATGCCCACATCTACTCTAACCACTTCGACCAAGTTGAATTGCAATTGAGTCGTGATTTCAGGCCATTACCTGAAATGAAGATCAATCCAGAAATCACCAACATTTTCGACTTCAAATACGAAGATTTTGAATTGGTGAACTACGATCCGCATCCAGGAATTAAAGCACCAATTGCCGTATGATAAGTATGATAGTTGCGGCCGATGAGAACAACGTCATCGGAAAGGATAACCAGTTGATCTGGCATCTACCCGATGATCTGAGGTTCTTCAAGAAAAAGACCAGTGGTCATTGTATCATCATGGGTCGACACACGTTCGAGTCGGTGGGGAAACCCCTTCCGAATCGGACCAACATCATCATTACGCGAGACAAGAACTACTCAGCTGAAGGTTGCGAAGTGGTTCATTCATTAGAAGATGCACTTGAACTCGCGAAGGAAGATGACAATCCATTTATTGTTGGAGGTGAGCAGATCTACCGATTGGCACTTCCAATTGCTGACCAGGTTTTCTTGACGCGTGTTCATCATGAGTTTGACGGTGACCGCTATTTTCCTGAGTTGGGAGATGAATGGATTGAAACGGAAAGCATTCCTCATGCTGCAGACGAAAAACATGCATACGCTTTCACTTTCAAGACTTACGAAAAGCGTTAATTGAATTACTTTAGAGCCAACAACCAGAAACATGAATAAGAAGCTGATTTTCCCGATTGCGCTTGTCGTTGCAACCACCGTATTCATCTCAGGATGCAAGAAATTCGTTCATCAGAACATTAAGGCTGCCAGCAATAGTTCAGTTGCCATCAGCACGTTCAACGATGTTTTTGAGCAATTGAATGCTGCGGTCGATTCTTCGCTCGATGCAAAATCATCGCTCACTTGGACAATGGGTGGAACTGCAAATACAACTGTCATGCTTTCCTCTTTGGGTTCTGACTTCCCGAAAACGTTGACAATTGACTATGGATTAGGAAAAATCGGTGCTGATGGCGTCTCCAGAAGCGGAAAAATAATTGCCATGTTTGACGGGAATTTCGAAGATGAAAACACCGTTGTAAACATCTGGTTTGATGGTTATACCAACGGCCAATACAGCGTGGCTGGAACGGATTCCATCATCAACACAGGAACGAATGGAGATGGCAAACCAACATTCGCTGAGTACATACGAGATGTTAGCATTGCATGGAACAGTCAGGAAATTCTTTGGGAAGCGGATTTGAACCGTACTTGGACTGAAGGCGAAACCACCGATTTCTTAACTGACACAACGGTTGCTGGCCTAAATGACGATGTTTTTGAGCTAACCGGAACGGCCAGTGGAAACGACTCCAACACACATCCATTTACACTTGAAATCAACGAAGCCGTGGTGCTGAAAACCGAATGTAAGTGGATTACTGGTGGTATGCTCATTATATCTCCTGCTAACTTCAATGAAGGAACCGTTGATTACGGAGCAGGTGAATGCGACAAGCAAGCCACTATTGAAGTGGATGGCGAAGTGTTCAATTTTACGTTGTAGAAACAAACACCGAATCCTCCACGCGAGGCATTCCAAACTGTTTTCCAACCTCATACATTTTTGAGATAGAGGCCTTTCCCTTTTCTCCAAGGTCAAGTGAATACTGATTGACGTATAAATTGATGTGCGAACGCATCACTTCTTCGTCCATTTCCTGTGCGTGGCAAGTAACGTAATCCTTTGAAGCATCTGGATTGTCAAACGCGTACTGAACGCTTGCTTTGAGAAGTGAATCAAACTTTCGTCTGATCTTAGGCTGAATTCTTCTGTGAATAGCAATGCCGCCCAATGGAATTGGAAAATCAGTTTTCTGTTCCCAAACTTCACCGAGGTCGGCAATTTTCACCAAGCCTTTTTCTTGATAGGTAAAGCGGTTTTCGTGAATAATGGCTCCAGCCTCAACCTTCCCTTCCAAAACACCTGATTCGATTTCAGAGAAAAGAAACTCTTGCTTGTTCTGCGCTTCTGGATAGGCGAATGACATCAAGAAATTGGCCGTGGTATTCTTACCAGGAATGGCGATGGAAGCAGTTTTCAATTCTTCTGCTGACAACTGCTTTTTGGAAATCAGCAACGGGCCGCAATTGTTGCCTAACGCACTTCCAGCATTCAGTAATTGATAGCGATAATGAACGTGCGCAAAAGCGTTGTAACTGATTTTGGTAACATCCAATTTTCCTTCCAATGCCATGCGGTTGAGTTCTTCCACATCGGCCAATACAACTTCAACTTCGATGTCTCCAAGATCAATTCGTCCATTGACCATTGCATCGAAGATGAATGTGTCATTCGGACAGGGAGAAAAACCAAGGGTGAGTTTATGCTTCATCGTTCAATTGTTGTAGATAAACCAAAACTTGTTGATGAAGGTTCTTCAATGCCAAAGGAATATCCCAATTGGCCTTATTGCGTGGCTCTACACGATTGGAAATAGAACGAATTTGACACCAAGGAATACCCAATTTTGAGCAAACAAAACCAACGGCAGCGCCTTCCATGCTCTCAACATCAGGGTTAAACTGATCGCGAATCTTAACGATACTTTCAGCATTTCCGTGTACACGATTTACCGTGATTCCTGAAACTGATGGCAGGATATCAATTTTGATGTCCGTTGAGAACTCCAACTCATTTTTGGAGATGAGTTTCATTTCATCAGCAGGCAGAAAATTATCGTGGTCTTCGGCACCAAGTTCTGCCAATCGGTCTGATGAAACTTGAACCACGGAACCGATTTCCAATGATTCCGTAAACGCACCAGCAATTCCAACATTCACAATCAAATCGTACTTGTTCTCGGTAAGTTTTTGAGTCAGTTGAAACGTAGTTGCGACCATTCCGACTCCAGATACCAAAGAATCGATTTTCAGGTCAGGGAATTGACCGTTGAGGTTTGGCAACTCGCTTTCGGTTGCCGCAACGATCAAGATGCTGGTCGGATTTGACATGCGCCAAAGTTAGAAACCGAACTGATTGTCATTCCGAGCGTAGCTTGCGGAGTCGAGGAATCTATATTAGGTAGATTTCTCCACTCTTTCCTCGGTCGAAATGACGGTGGCGGAAGGCGTGCGTTAGAGATTGAAGTGGTTACCCCGCATCCGACTCAGGCGGAGAGGAGTAAAAACGAAAAGCCCGACTCAGCACATAATCGCGTAGCGTTATGTGCTGGGTGACGCCCAAAATTCACGGTGAGAATCATCTTATTCTATGCTTTAAATGATACTATCTTTGCGGCCCGTTTCAGAGAGGAGATGATCTACATTACACGAAGGGAGCGATTTAACGCGGCCCACAAGCTTTACAATGAGAATTGGAGCAAGGAGAAGAACGATGAGGTGTTCGGAAAGTGCGCCAACGCGAATTGGCATGGACACAATTTCGACCTAATTGTTACCGTAAAGGGAGAAGTGGATCCTGACACTGGTTTCGTAATGAACTTGAAAGATCTGAGTCAGATCATTAAAGACGAGGTGATTGAGAAGGTGGATCACAAGAATTTGAACTTAGACGTGGATTTCATGTTGGGCAAGTTTCCATCTACCGAAGTGCTAGCAATGGAATTTTGGAAGATTCTTGCTCCTTTGATTGAGGCTGAGGGAGCGCAACTTCATTACATTAAGTTGGTGGAAACGGAGAATAACTACGTAGAATATTACGGAGAATAAGATGAAGGCATACGTTTTTCCAGGTCAGGGATCGCAGTTTGTGGGAATGGGTAAGGAGCTTTACGACAGCTCTGATGAAGCCAAGAAATACTTTGAGAAGGCGGATAAAATTCTTGGATTTGAGATAACCAAGATCATGTTTGAAGGAACGGATGATGATCTGAAACAGACCAAGGTTACTCAGCCCGCGATTTTCCTTCATTCGGTTATTCGTGCGCTTACTTTGGAAGAGTTTAAACCAGATATGGTTGCAGGTCATTCTTTGGGTGAGTTTTCTGCGCTTGTTGCTAACCAAGCTTTGACTTTTGAAGATGGTTTGAAGCTGGTTTCTCAGCGGGCGCAGGCTATGCAGAAAGCGTGTGAGGAAAATCCATCAACCATGGCGGCCATCTTGGGAATGGAAGATGAGAAAGTGGCTTCCATCTGTGCTTCCATTAAAGATGAAGTTGTTGTTCCGGCCAACTACAATTGTCCTGGTCAGATCGTCATCTCTGGTTCTAACCGAGGCGTTGATATTGCTTGCGAAAAGTTGACCGAAGCTGGCGCTAGAAGAGCATTGAAATTGAACGTTGGCGGAGCATTTCATAGTCCGCTAATGGAGCCAGCTAAATTGGAGTTGGAAGAAGCAATTCACTCAACAACTGTAAGCAAACCGATTTGTCCAATTTATCAGAATGTGACCGGTCAGGTGGTTTCCAATCCTGACATTATAAAGAGTAATCTGATTGCACAGTTAACTGCTCCTGTAAAGTGGACGCAAACGGTGAATCAGATGCTGCGTGACGGAGCGACTTCATTCACGGAAATAGGACCAGGAAGAGTGCTTTCTGGACTCATCAAAAAAGTGAACCGTCAGATTGAGACTTCTTCCGTAGGGTAGCCGACTTTAGTTTGGAAATCGCTTCCAAAAATCAGGAAGTAACGCCTTCTCCGTAGTGCTTAGCAAACCATTTTAAAGTAATGTCTAAGCCATCTTTGATGCTGACTTGAGGGTCGTAGCCGAGGTAGGCTTTGGCCTTTGAAATGTCTGCCAAGGAATCTCTTACATCTCCTTTTCGCGGCTCACGATAGGTCGGGTCAACATCAGAACCGACAATATCTTTCAGCGTGAAATACAGCTCATTGATAGTCGTTCTTTCGCCAAAGGCAATGTTGTAAACACGACCTGAAGCACCAGGTACTTGCGAGAACATTCCGCGGATATTGGCCTGCACCGCATTTTCCACAAACGTGAAATCTCGTGACTGCTCTCCATCTCCATTAATGAATGGCGACTTGCCTTTCAGCAACGCATCCATGAAAAGCGGAATTACCGCAGCGTAAGGGCCATCAGGCTTTTGGTTTGGCCCAAAAATGTTGAAGTAACGGAGACCTACAACCTCAATTCCATAGTTCAAAGCATAAACTCCAGCGTAAACCTCGTTTACAAACTTGGAGGCCGCATAAGGAGAAAGCGGATCGCCAATATGTTCTTCCACCTTTGGCAACTTCAAACTGTCTCCATAAACGGAAGATGAACTTGCATAAACAAACCGCTTGACCTTAGCGTCTTTGGCCGCAGTAAGCATATTCAGGAAGCCCGTTACGTTTGCTTCGTTGGTTAGAAGTGGTGTTTCTAGCGAGCGAGGCACAGAACCCAATGCCGCTTGGTGCGAAATGTAATCAACCCCCTCGCAAGCTCTTTTGCAGGTGTCTGCATCTGAAATATCACCTTCGATGAATTCGAAATTCGACTCATTGAGGAACGGCTCGATGTTGCGCATTTTACCTTCGCAAAGGTTGTCTAGCACCTTCACTTTACCCGCACCGTACTTCATCAAGTAGGTTACAATATTGGAACCTACAAATCCTGCCCCTCCTGTTATGAGGAAGGTTGAGTTGTCAATTTCGATGTCGTGAAAGGGCGTGGCGTACATTATCGCTCTTGGTATTGTTGTTTGAAATAATTCTGGTATTCGCCAGATGTAACGTTGTTCAGCCAATCTTCATTGTCCAAATACCAATCAACGGTTTTCGGAAGTCCTTCTTCGAACGTTAGGCTTGGCTCCCAACCCAACTCTGATTTGAGTTTGGTTGAATCGATGGCGTAACGCAAATCGTGACCAGCTCTGTCTTTCACGAATGTGATGAGCTTTTCTGAAGTTCCGACTTCTCTTCCCAACTTCTCATCCATGATCTTACAAAGAAGTTTGATGAGGTCGATGTTGGTCCACTCGTTGTTTCCTCCAATGTTGTAGGTCTCGCCCAATCCGCCTTTATGGTAAACGCGGTCAATCGCTGAGGCGTGATCTTCCACAAAAAGCCAATCGCGAACGTTTTCTCCTTTTCCGTAAATCGGAATTTCCTGATTGTTCTGAATTCTGTGAATCGCCAGCGGAATCAGTTTTTCTGGAAAGTGATTCGGGCCATAGTTGTTAGAGCAATTGCTGATAACAACAGGCAATCCGTAGGTATGATAATATGCTCGAACCAAATGGTCGGAACTTGCTTTTGACGCAGAATAAGGGCTTCGTGGATCGTAAGCGGTCGTCTCGTAGAAGAAGCCTGTTTCGCCAAGGGAACCATAAACTTCATCGGTAGAAACGTGGTAAAAGCGCTTTCCTTCCCACTCTCCGTTCCACGTTTCGCGCGCAGCATTGAGCAGGTTTACCGTTCCAATGATGTTTGTCTCGACAAAAGCCATCGGCCCTGAAATCGATCGATCCACGTGAGACTCGGCAGCCAAGTGAACAACTCCAACAGGCTGGTATTTGGCAAAAACCTCCTTGATCTTTGCCGCATCTGTGATATCAGCATGCTCAAAAACATAGTTGTCGGCATTCTCGACATCCTTCAAGTTTTCGAGATTTCCAGCATACGTCAACGCATCCAGATTTACAATTCGATAATCAGGATAGTTGTTGACGAATCTTCTCACTACGTGCGAGCCGATAAAACCCGCTCCTCCTGTTATGATAATGGTTTTCATGCTTCTATTTTTCTAAAATTCTTCTCCCAATTCCAAGACGATAAAAGTGCGTCTTCTAAGGATAATTCTGCTTTCCAGTTGAGTTCTTTCTCGGCCAAAGTTGTTTCTGCGTAAATCTCAGTCACATCTCCTGCCCTTCTTTCTCCAATTCTATAAGGAAGATCAACACCCGTAGCTTTCTTGAAGGTTTCTACAACCTCAAGAACGCTAGACCCTTGTCCCGTTCCGATATTAAAGAACTCATGGGTTCCGCCAGCTTTGCCAACTAATCGTTCCAAAGCTCTGATATGAGCTTTCGCAAGATCAACCACGTGGATGTAATCTCTGATGCAAGTACCATCTGCCGTTGGATAATCGTTTCCGTGAACGGTAAGTTTCTCTCTGACTCCGGCAGCGGTCTGAGTTACGTAAGGCACCAGATTGGTCGGTGTTCCAAGTGGCAACTCGCCTATTTTGGCGCTGGCATGCGCTCCAATCGGATTGAAATATCGCAACGATGTTGCCTTCAAATCACTCACATTGCAACAATCTGAAATGATGTCTTCGGCAATGCTTTTTGTGTTTCCGTATGGAGATTCGGCCTGCTTTCTTTCCGTTTGCTCGGTAACGGGAATGACATCTGGTTGGCCATAAACGGTACAGCTCGATGAAAATACCAACTTGTCAATGTCAAAACGTTCCATCTCGGCAAGCAGATTCATCAAACTCAACAGGTTGTTTCTGTAATACAGAAGCGGATTTTCGACCGATTCGCCAACGGCTTTCTTGGCAGCAAAATGAACCACCGATTCGGCAGCCGAACCGATTTCATCAAACACATTTTTCAACGCAACATTATCCGTAAGATCAACCTGATGAAATGCTGGACGAACACCCGTTATCTCTTCAATGGCATCAAGCACTTCGATACGGGAATTGGACAGGTCATCAAGCACCACAACCGATTTTCCAGCTTCAATAAGCTCTACAACCGTGTGCGAACCAATGTAACCCGTACCTCCCGTAACAATTACCATTGCATTACAAGCTCCAGTAGGTAAGCTCTTTTATCTTGCCTTTGTAAACGCCTTTTACATCCACAAAAACACCCTTTTTCTTGCAAAGACCTTGGAAGTAGCTTTCCGGTTTATCCAAGTATTCTTGGTGGTTTACGGCTACGATAACCGCATCGTAATCTTTGCCTGGTTCAGCAGCTAATTCAAAACCATATTCGTGCTTAACCTGATCGGAAGAAGCATGCGGATCAACAACTTCAACTTTTACTCCGAATGATTCGAGTTCACGAATTACATCAACCACCTTTGAGTTTCTGATGTCTGCCACGTTCTCCTTGAACGTTGCTCCAAGTACAAGGACTTTCGAATGGCTGATATCTCCTCCGTTGGCAACAATCTTCTTCACAGTTTCGGTTGCCACGTAAGCACCAACAGCATCGTTAATAGAACGACCTGATGTAATAACCTTTGAGTGGTAGCCAAGTTCTCTTGCTTTGTGTGTCAAATAGTATGGATCAACTCCGATACAATGGCCGCCAACCAGCCCTGGGAAAAACTTGAGGAAGTTCCACTTGGTTCCTGCTGCTTCCAGCACATCAAACGTGTTGATTCCAACTCTGTTGAAGATCATTGATAGCTCATTCATCAAAGCGATGTTCACATCACGCTGTGTGTTCTCGATGATCTTGGCTGCTTCGGCAACTTTAATAGAAGGAGCTCTGTGAACTCCGGCATCAACAACCAACTCGTAAGTTTTGGCAATCAACTCTGATGACTCTGGACAACATCCTGAAGAAACCTTGACAATCTTTCTCAACGTGTGTTCCTTATCTCCTGGATTGATTCGCTCTGGCGAGTAACCAACCTTGAAATCTTCATTGAACTTCAATCCTGATTTTTCTTCCAAAACTGGAACGCAATCTTCTTCTGTACAACCTGGATAAACCGTTGATTCGTAAACAACATAATTTCCTTTGGAAAGAACGTTTCCTACTGTGGTTGAAGCTCCAACAACAGGTCTAAGATCTGGCAGATTGTGCTCATCAATCGGTGTTGGAACAGCCACAATGTAAAACTCCACATCTCTCAGATCTTCTGGATTTGCCGTGAACTCAATATCGCAACCTTCAAAATCTGAAGCCTCTAATTCCTCACTTGGGTCAACATTGTTCTTCATCATTTCAACGCGTTCTGCGTTGATGTCAAATCCAACAACTTTTATTCTTCTTGCAAACTCCAATGCAATTGGAAGTCCCACGTATCCAAGACCGATTACGGCCAGTTTAGCATCCTTTTCAAGCAGACGTTCGTAAATATTCATTGCTTACTGTTTTCCCTTGGTTAAAAGCGCGGCATTTCGCTGCGCATAAATTCGTTCTATGATCTCCACCACTTTCAGGCCTTCCAGCGCGTTAGTGGTAATTGGGGTTCTTCCTCTAAGATTGTCAACCACATTCTCGATGATGTAATGGTGGTTGGCCGCGGAACCTTTGTACGCTCCGTAATCATTTGCTGGGTTCGATGCTGCCAGCTCAGGCATTTCGTAACCCTCAATGTGGCAGTATTCCACCTCGTTCATGTATTGTCCACCGATTTTGACACTTCCCTTCTCTCCGACCACAGTCAAGCTACTCTCCAGGTTCTTATTCCAAACCGAAGTTGAGTAGTTGATGCAACCCATGCCACCATTCACGAAGTTGAAATTGACCATTCCCGAATCTTCGAAATCGGTCAAATTCTGGTGGTTGAAATCCTGAAAGTTGCCACGGATATCGGTTATATCTCCGAATAACCAGTACATAATATCGATGAAGTGCGAGAACTGCGTGAACAGCGTTCCGCCATCCAGTTCCTGATCTCCTTTCCAAACACCAGGTTTGTAGTATCTATCGTCTCGGTTCCAGTAGCAGTTTACCTGAACCATGTAAATCTTTCCAAGTCGGTTCTCCTCCATTATCTGCTTGATCCAAACAGATGGCGGAGAATAGCGGTTCTGCATTACACAGAAAACCTGCTTCGACATTTGCAGGGCTTTGAAAATGATTTTTTCACAACCTGCTTTGGTCAATGCCATTGGCTTTTCGCACACCACGTGCTTTCCTGCTTTCAGCGAAGCCAAACTATGCTCCTTATGAAATCCATTCGGAGTACAGATGTTCACAACATCGATCTCAGGAACGGCCTCAAGCATCTCCTCAACCGTCTTGAAAAACGGTGCATCAAAACTTTCAATTCCGAGTTCCGATGGTTCTCTCTTGTCAACCAACGCAACAAGCTCAGATTCTTCGTTGCGATCGATCATCTCCGCATGGCGCTTGCCAATGTGGCCGCAGCCGACAACTCCAAATCGTATTTTTCTATCCGATGGAATCATGACACTTTAGTTACAGTTCCGTTTTCCAATTGGTATTTCTCTTCAGATTCTGGGCAGACCGCCACACCATCAGCACCAAATTCAAGGCGATGGCCGTACTCGCTCATCCAACCTATTTGACGTGCTGGATTTCCAACAAGTAGCGCATACGGTGGAACATCTTTCGTCACAACCGAACCCGCTCCGATAAAAGCATGATGTCCAATATCATGGCCACATACAATTGTGGCATTCGCTCCGATACTCGCACCTCGACCAACATTTGTCGTCTCGTAAGAACCACGTCTATTTACCGCGCTTCGCGGATTGGTAACATTGGTAAACACCATTGACGGGCCGAGGAAAACATCATCCTCGCAAACCACGCCTGTGTAAATCGAAACGTTGTTCTGAACCTTGACGTTGTTGCCCAATTGCACGTTAGGAGAGACAACCACATTCTGACCAAGGTTACAGCCTTTGCCCAATTCGCAACCTGTCATTAGGTGCGAAAAATGCCAGATTTTGGTTCCGTCTCCAATAACGCAACCTTCATCAATTACAGCGGTTTCGTGAGCGAAATAGGACATTATTTTCTGATGTATTCTTCGAACGTATTGTGCTCTTTTTTGTACAACTCCTCGTCTGGAAGACTCTTGAAATACTCGTAAGTGATCTTCAAACCTTCGGCTCTACTCACTCTTGGTTCCCAATCCAAAATCGCTCTGGCCTTATCGATATTCGGCTGACGTTGCATCGGGTCGTCAACAGGCAATTCCTTATAAATAACCTTCTGATCCGTTCCCGTCAGTTTGATAATCTCCTCCGCGAAATCTGCAATACTTATCTCATCTGGGTTGCCGATGTTAACTGGCTCGGCATAGTCCGATTGTAGCAAGCGATAAATTCCCTCAACCAAGTCATCCACATAGCAGAAGCTTCTTGTTTGGCTTCCGTCTCCAAAGACTGTTAAGTCTTCGCCTCGCAGCGCCTGCCCAATAAAAGCTGGAAGAACGCGTCCGTCATTCAGTCGCATTCTTGGTCCGTAAGTATTGAAAATCCGAACGATGCGTGTCTCAACTCCGTGGTATCTGTGGTAAGCCATGGTAATGGCTTCTTGGAATCGTTTTGCCTCATCATAAACTCCCCGTGGCCCGATCGGATTCACATTTCCCCAATATTCCTCTGTCTGCGGATGAACCATTGGATCTCCGTAAACTTCCGAGGTTGAAGCAATCAACATTCTTGCACCTTTCGCTTTCGCGAGACCAAGGCAATTGTGAGTTCCCAAAGAGCCCACTTTCAATGTCTGAATCGGAATCTTCAAGTAATCAATTGGGCTGGCTGGCGATGCGAAATGCATAATGTAATCCAACTCGCCAGGAATGTGGATGTACTTGCTTACATCGTGATGATAGAACTCGAATTCCTTGAGTTTAAACAGGTGTTCGATGTTCTTCAGGTCGCCAGTAATCAGGTTGTCCATGGCAATGACATGGCATCCTTCTTTCAGGAATCGCTCGCACAAATGCGAACCTAAAAACCCCGCGGCACCTGTTATGAGTACTCTTTTCATCCTTGTGGGATTACCGTTTTCCGACCGATTGAATTGTAGTAGTAACCGAGCTCTTTCATCTGGTTCAGATCGTAAAGATTTCGACCATCGAAAATCACTTTCTCTTTCAGCCCAGCAGAAACTTTGCTGAAGTCTGGAGAGCGGAACACCGACCACTCGGTTGCAATAATCAAGGCATCGGCATTTTCGAGCGCAGCATACTGATCATCCGCGTAAGAAATCTTATCTCCGATCAGGTCTTTTACGTTGTCCATCGCTTCTGGGTCGTAAGCCGTGATCGTTGCGCCAGCTTCAACCAATTTGTTGATAACGTACAGGGCTGGAGCCTCTCTAATGTCGTCCGTATCTGGTTTAAACGCCAATCCCCAAAGCGCGAAATGCTTTCCTTTTACATCGCCACCAAAGAAGTCTTTGATCTTAGGAACGATGATGGTTTTCTGCTCCTCATTCACCCGCATCACGGAACTCAGAATAGAGAAATCGTAGTTCACTTCAGCAGCAGATTTGGCCAATGCCTGAACGTCTTTCGGGAAGCAAGAACCTCCGTATCCAATTCCTGGGAAAAGGAATCTTTTACCGATTCGGGTATCCGTTCCGATACCGATTCTAACCTTGTCAACATCGGCATTTACAAGCTCGCACATGTTAGCAATCTCGTTCATGAATGTGATCTTGGTAGCAAGGAATGCATTGGCCGCGTACTTGGTCAACTCAGCCGATTTTTCATCCATGAAAATAATCGGATTGCCTTGTCGAACATACGGCTTGTAAAGCTCTTCCATAATGGCTTGGGCTTTATCTGAAGACGTTCCTACAACCACTCTATCTGGTTTCAAAAAATCATCAACCGCAAATCCTTCGCGAAGAAATTCTGGGTTTGAAACCACATCAAAATCGACCGAAGCATTCTTCTTAACCGCAGCGGTTACCTTCTCGGCAGTACCGACAGGAACGGTGCTTTTATCAACCAGCACCTTGTAGTCTTTCATAATCTTACCAAGGTCGTCTGCAACACCAAGGATGTAAGAAAGGTCGGCAGAACCGTCTTCTCCTGGAGGTGTCGGCAACGCCAAAAACACAACTTGCGCTGGACCAACAGCTTCTTCAAGATCGGTTGTAAAGCTCAAACGGCCTTGTTTGATATTTCTTTCGAAAAGAACATCAAGATGCGGCTCATAGATTGGTACCTCGCCATTTCTCATTTTATTGACCTTGTTCTCGTCAATATCCACGCAGATGACGTGGTTACCCGTTTCGGCCAGGCACGTGCCCGTAACCAACCCAACATATCCTGTTCCTACTACTGCAATATTCATTTTGATACGCTTATGTATTCTTTGACTTTTTCGATAATATAATCTTGCTGCTCCGCTTCCATTTCTGTGTGAATTGGTAGCGAAATAACCGTTTTGCACAGCTGCTCGGTCACGGGGAATTCCCTATCTGAATCGCTATCGGCAAACGCTTTTTGTTCGTGCAACGGAATCGGGTAATAGATCATTGAAGGAACACCATTCTCTGCTAAGAAATCCTTCATTCCGTTTCTATCAACCCCATTCAAAACCAATGTGTATTGATGAAAAACGTGCTCCGATCTTTTGGCTCTCACAGGAGTTTTGATCTGTTCAACATCTACAAATGCCGCATCATATTTATCGGCAACCGTTCTTCTTCGCGAAGCAAAATCGTCTAAGTGACGAAGTTTGATTCTGAGAACAGCCGCCTGCATGGCATCCAATCTAGAATTGCAACCAACCACATCATGAACATATTGCTTGCTTTGTCCGTGCGATGCAATCATTTTAGCCTGACTAGCCAACTGGTCGTCATTCGTGAATAGAGCGCCACCATCTCCAAAACATCCAAGGTTTTTGGATGGGAAAAATGAGGTGCAACCGAACGTTCCGATAGTTCCAGACTTCACGGTTCTGCCATCTGAAAAACGGTAATCCGAACCAATTGCCTGGGCATTGTCCTCGATGACGTGAATATCCTTTCCCTCAACCAGTTTCATCAAACCTTCCATATCGGAACATTGGCCGTAAAGATGAACTGGAACGATGGCTTTAGTTTTTGGACCGATGGCGGCTTCAACCTGATTGAGATCAATGCAGAACGTTTCGTCATCCACATCAACCATCACGGGAGTTAAACCTAAGAGTGCAATGACTTCCGCGGTTGCAACGTACGTGAACGTTGGAACAATGACCTCATCGCCTGCCTTCAGGCCAAGCGCCATCATGGCAATTTGCAACGCATCGGTT
Organism: uncultured Chryseobacterium sp.; assembly: GCA_964457245.1. Lineage (GTDB taxonomy): Bacteria > Bacteroidota > Bacteroidia > UBA10329 > UBA10329 > UBA10329. The sequence continues at coordinate 34,198 of CAYWET010000012.1, forward strand.
CCATTCGCACATGGAATGACATGCTTCACGCCAAGATAATCCTCCAACTCTTGCTTGAAACCCTCTACCTCAGGACCTCCGATAAATCTGGCCGAAGCCACAACATCCAGCACGGCTGAATCTATTTCTGACTTCAAACGCTGATACTGCGTCTGAAGATCTACCATGGCAATTTCCTTCAATTCTTGAGCTTTGATAGCGTGCTGTTTTTACGGGCGGCAAATATAGTCATTTAGAGACCTAGAATAAACGGCTAAAAGCCAAGCACATCAAGGGATTCGCATGTATGAAGTCATTACTATGATTCAGCAAGTTCGGCAATTTCTTTTGCGAAGAACTCCCAAGAGAACCGTTTTTTCTCCTCGATGATGTTTTTGCGGAAATTCGACTGATCATCCGATTCGAAATACGTGTCGATGGCATCGGCAATCTCTTGCGCATCTCGTTCGGTTACATATCCAACCTTACCGTTAGGAACCATTTCTGGCAAACCACCAACATTGGTTACCAGCATTGGCGTTTCGAAATGATAAGCGATCTGCGTTACACCACTTTGTGTTGCCGACAAGTAAGGCTGAGCCACCATATCCGCAGCGCAGAAGTAGTATTTCACTTTGTGCTTATCTACAAAACCAGCATTTACAATGACGTTGTTGCTCAGGCCGAGCTTATCAATAAGTTTAGTGTATTTGACTCTGTCTTCGTAGAACTCTCCCGCAACGATCAACTTCAAATTCTCCTTGTTTTTAACCTTGGCCAACGCTTTCAGAAGCAACTTCAACCCCTTGTATTTCCTGATGATTCCAAAAAAGAGAATGACCTTCTGGTCTTCAGGCAAACTGAGATGTTTTTTGGCGAAAGCCTTCTCCACCTTCTCCCCAAAATGATCATAAACAGGATGGTAAAGAAGCTTTCGGGGCTTCTCTGAATCGAACTGATTCAGGTCTTCCAAAACCGAAGACGACATGGCAACAAACTTGTCTATCTGCTTCGCGAAATACTTGGTAAACGGCTTGTCTCCAATTCGCTTTTCATGCGGAATAACATTATCGCAAATTGCAATAACAGGAACGCCTGTTGCACTCTTGACCCATTTGCAAATGGTTCCCAAACACGGCCCCATGAAGGGAAGCCAGTATCGCACCACAACGAAATCAGGACGGTACCGCGCAATTTTTCTTGCGGTCAGCCACCAACTTATCGGGTTTACAGAACTTATCGTTGACTGAATACTGACGCCTTCTGGCCCTTTTCTGTCAACAGCTTCTGTTTGGCTGGTACCTGGAAACAGGAAGTTCGGGTACTGCATGTAGAACGAGAAGATTGTATTCTCAATTCCTTGCCGTGTGAATTCTGCCGAAAGCGATTCGTTCAACTGTGCAATTCCCCCACGAAGTGGGAAAGCAGGCCCAATGATCACACATCGTTTAGAATCAGCCAATTCAGTCTATCGTTTCAGCTATCTGGTAGTTATTTCTATCGGATGATGAGCGCGCAATCATTTCTGCTAAGAAGCCAGCCATGAAAAGCTGTGTTCCGATTATCATGGCCAAAATGGCCAAGTAGAACAACGGTTGGTCGGTTACTTCCCTGACCTTGGTCTGGTTTGCTATCGCAATGACTTTTTCCAGAATCAGCCAAAAGCTTACCGCGCCCCCAAGGATAAACATCAAGATTCCGTAAACACCGAAAAAGTGCATTGGTCGTTTCCCAAAACGGCTCATGAACGTGATGACCAAAAGATCCAACGGACCATTGATGAATCGCTCAATTCCGAACTTGGTTACACCGAATTTCCGCTCTTGGTGCTGAACCACTTTTTCTCCGATTCTGTCAAAACCTGCCCACTTGGCAATGACAGGAATGTAACGGTGCATTTCGCCATAAACCTCAATGCTTTTGATCACGTCTTGCTTGTAGGCTTTTAATCCGCAATTGAAATCGTGAAGATGAATTCCAGACATGCGTCTTGCGGCCCAATTGTAAAGCTTGGTAGGAACGGTTTTGGTTATCGGGTCGTATCGCTTTTTCTTCCAACCAGAGACAAGGTCGTAACCTTCTTCGGTTATCATTCGAACCAATTCTGGCACCTCATCTGGACTGTCCTGCAGGTCAGCATCCATTGTAATGATAACATCGCCTTTGGCGGCATCGAAACCTCGATTCAAACCTGCCGATTTACCGTAATTCCTTCTGAACCGCAATGCACGAATCTGACCATACTGCTTCTTCAGATTCTCAACAACCTCCCATGAACCATCTGTGCTTCCATCATCGACATAAACAACCTCATAATTGAGGTCGTTTTTGGTCATGACATCATCAATCCACCTGGTCAATTCAGGCAGCGACTCATGCTCGTTGTAGAGCGGAATGACAACGGAGATCAACAATGGAAATCAGTTAGAATCAGATGACACATTCTGAAATGGGTCGCCATCCTTCTTAAGGATAGCTGATGTTATAAGAGAAACGATCAACCCGATGAAAGTGTAGCTCAACACTACCATGGACGCCATAGGTCCAGGTTGCATGAATTTCCGAGTGTAGGTCATGGCCATTTCAACTTGCTCGTCAGGCGTTCCTTGCTCATACATTTGGTCTTCGGCTCTGAGAATCAATTCTTCAAGCATATCAGGATCAATGAACGCGAAAAACACAAACGTGTAAAACGCTACCAATACACTGGCAAAAAATGCAACACCAACACCTGTACCAACACCTTGACCATAGCTAAGCACTCCATTTTCTCGATCACGCTTTGCCTTGGTTGCCATATAGATACCAGCCGCAATGAATGCGTAACTACCCCACTGCGCGGCAGAAGATTCATTCGCTCCAATTAAGTAGAGCACCAATGAATATGCAATCAGAACAAGTCCGAGAACACCGCCCCAGTTCATTAAGTGTTTCATAGGAATTCGGTTTGTGATCGGAAGCAAATATAACGCAATGGTTCATCTTGAAATGGGCGCTTCACATTTGTTTGTAAAAAGGAAGTGTTGCAACAGAAAAGATCGTTACTACCTTTGTGCTGGGGTAAGTCCTGTGCGACCAGCTCCTACTGAATCCCCCAGGACAGGAATGTAGCAAGGGTAGGTGGTTGTAGCGGTGCGACATAGGTAGCTTGCCCCTTTTTTGTGCCCTAAATTTTCTTTAAGAAGTAAGAGTCAGTAATCAAGTTTTCGAGCTGCACTTTATTATTATTCAGTAGAATAATTGCAAAACCTGTTCATTTCTTTTAACTTGACAACTTGTACACTTTCGGTATGATGAACAATTTTGCAACAAACAATTACACACCATGAAATTCTTTATTGATACAGCCAACTTAGAACAGATAAAAGAAGCCCAAGACCTAGGGGTACTTGACGGAGTAACCACCAATCCATCGCTAATGGCGAAGGAAGGCATTCATGGTGAAGAACGCGTGAAGCAACATTATATCGATATCTGCAATATTGTAGATGGTGATGTGAGTGCTGAAGTTATCTCTACCGATTTCGAAGGCATCATTAAAGAAGGCGAGGCGTTAGCCAAACTGCATGAGCAGATCGTTGTGAAAGTACCAATGATCAAAGACGGCATTAAAGCGATCAAATACTTCAGCGACAAAGGCATTAGAACCAATTGTACGCTGATCTTCAGTGCAGGTCAAGCACTATTAGCCGCAAAAGCAGGTGCTACTTATGTTTCACCATTCTTAGGAAGATTGGACGACAACAGCACTGATGGCGTTGAACTAATCGAGCAGATCAGACTGATCTACGACAACTACATGTACGACACTCAGATTCTTGCAGCAAGTATTCGCCACACCATGCATATTGTAAGATGTGCTGAAGCAGGTGCCGATGTGGCCACATGTCCGTTGGCTCCTATTCTGGGTCTTTTGAATCACCCTTTGACCGACATTGGCTTGGCAAAGTTCCTAGCCGACCACGAGGCAAACAAATAGTTCATCATGCTTATCCGTATCTACGAGGAAAACCCGAATCCGAAGGCCATTCAGCAAGTGGTTGAATGTCTTCGTAGTGGTGGAGTTATCATCTATCCTACCGATACGGTCTACGGAATAGGCTGCGACATCAACAATCGGAAAGCCGTAGAACGGATATGCAAAATCCGCAACATCAAACCAGAAAAGGCTCAGTTCTCGTTCATTTGTCACGACCTGAGCCACATTTCCGACTATTGCGCCCAGATTGATAACAGCACTTTCAAACTGATGAAACGTCTGTTACCTGGACCATACACATTCATTTTAAATGCCACCAACAGCGTTCCGAAACTGTTTCAAAGCAAGAAGAGAACAGTTGGCATCAGAATACCGGACAACAACATTCCTCTGGAAATTGTACGTCAATTAGGGCATCCAATTATGACAGCTTCGGTTCACGACCCAGACGAGATCATTGAATACACCACTGACCCAAGTCTGATCCATGAACGATTTGAAAATAAAGTTGACATGGTAATAGATGGTGGTTATGGCGGTATTGAAGGGTCTACTATTCTAAACTGCGTTGACGGAGAAGTTGAGGTGCTCAGAGAAGGGAAAGGTTCTATCGAAGAGCTTTAGGCCTTTGAGCCGATAAATAGGTCGGTTGTCGATAATTTGAATCCTAAATTCATTTTGGGAGGTAGTATTACTAAATAAGTTAAAGTAATGCTCAAGAAAATCTTCTTCCTTACGTTCATGGTGGCCAGTTCAGTTGCATTTGGACAGGAAGTGATTTTCGATGACCCGCATCAGGAAGATGGCGCCATTTATTTGAAGGATATCAATGGTGAAGAAGTTCCAGTAGATGCCCATGGCACCCCCATTATTGTTCATGAAGTTTTTCGTCTCTCAGCCGAAGAAATTAAAGCCAGAGGGCTGGGGAATTCAATTTCTATTGACAATGCCGACAATAGTCGTAGTGAGATCGTATCATTCAACCTCACATATCTTGACCAAGTGAATGGCACTGGCGTTGGGTTTGACGACCCTAACCTTGGCGCAGCAAGAAGGAACTGTCTAGAAGCTGCCTTCTCCTATTACGCTTCTTTGATTGAGAATTTTGGAGAAGCCGATATCGAAATCCGTGAATCGTTTTCTGCAAGCCCTAGTAGCAACCCGTTTGGTTATTCTGCAGCGTACTACTACGGGTCAAAAGGTTTTAACGAACCATTTACCCAGGTACACATCACAACAGACACCGACCCTTACGGCCCGTACCCGGATGGTTATATGCAGTTCAACTTCCACCCGAATTTGAACTACAACTATAACGTAAACGCACAACCAAGCACACAGCAATACGACTTCTACACCATTGCACTACACGAGATCCTGCATGTACTGGGCTTTACTAGTTACTCCACAAAATCTGGAGAATCAGCAGCCTCTCCACTGGTTTATACTTCGTTTGATGAGCTCTTGACAGATTACGCCAAAGACCCCGTGTTCGAAGTAAGTGGTTCGGGGTCCAGCACCACGGTAGGAACTCCAGATGACGGTGTACTGACGAGCAATCAGATCTGGTTTGAGCTTTACCCTGGGCAACATGCACCAGTGTTTTCCCCAGACCCATTCAATGGCTCTAGCCTCGACCACTTCGACAATAGCCGTTCAACGCATGGCGAATACGTTATGCACCCATCGTTAACCAATGGCGAATCGTTCAAATTGCTACACGAAGATGAACTTCGTGTAATGGAGAAATTGGGTTATACCGTAAACTACAGCATTGCCACTTCTGTGGATGAGCATTTAGCAGAAGAGGCACCTTCTCAAGTGCGTTCTTCCCTATACCCTAATCCGGCATATAATGCGCAGCCCGTTCAGATTGACCTAGGCAAAGTTGATGCAGATGAAGTGCTGGTTATTGTTTATGATATGATGGGGCGCCAGTCTTACTCTAAGGTGATCTTGAACCGAGGCCCAGGCCCTATTACAGCCATTGACCCTCACCATAATCTGGCTCCTGGCATGTATATCGTGGTGGGTTCTTCTAACGATGAGCTATTTAACCAGCGGTTGGTTATTAAGTAGTCAACAAGCCCCGTTTCCCGCAGTCAATCTTGGCACGACACGTCATTAAAAACTAAACCACTATCCACTGCAAGTGGATAGGTTTTGATGAGCGAATGAAATTCTCATTCGAGAATGATATTGTCTCTGTCATGGTTCGACTCATCCCGGTGGTGTTACAGATATTCCTCTACCATCTTATCCGTTATGTTTCCCGTACTCCAAACCCCATAACCTATTGCCCAGAAATGTCGCCCCAATATCGCTTACCCAACTCTGGAAACTCTTGCTGTAGCTTTCGGGACGTACGACCTTTCAACCGCTTTACAATGTCGCTTACTGAACTTTTTGGCCGATACTCCAAGTGAAGGTGCACATGATCCTTACTCACAACACCCTTCAATATCCGTACATCCTCAGCATCACAGATCTGCCGAATCAGATCTCTACACCTGACCTGTACATCTCCCTTGAGGACATGGAACCGGTATTTCGTGACCCACACAACATGACATGTCAACCATGATACCGTATGACCACCTCGCCTGACCTCATTATCCATACCAGAAATCTACAAAGTGTGTAGCAACCGAAAGTCTTGCACTAAAAGTGCATAGTTTTAACTAGCGGTTGAGACCAATAAAAAAGCCCCTCACAAACGCGAGGGGCTTTCTGTTCAATTTATGTTGAGCGGTTTATGCCACTTTCACATTCTTGGCACTTAATCCACGAGGAGTTTCTTCCACCTCATAGGTTACTTTGTCATCGTCTTTGATCTCATCGATCAATCCACTTACGTGAACGAAAACATCTTTGCCACCATCTTCTGGGACAATGAAACCGAAACCTTTGGTCTCGTTAAAAAACTTTACTGTACCGTTACTCATTATTACTTGGTATAAATTAATTAAGGCCGCAAGGTACGCTTTATTTATGCACCACTAGCTAATGCTCATTTTGGCCTTTATATTCGGACAATGCTTGCCAAACTAAATCTACCGCACCACCAACAGCGCCTAAAACAGGAGGATGGCAAGCAATTTATTTTCTGTCAGGTTAGGAAAAAGTACCTGATACTAACGCCAGAAGAATGGGTACGGCAACATCTTATTTCTTTTCTGAGCAAAGAGCTGAACTATCCCTTATCGCTCATGAAAATAGAGCGGTCTGTAAAAGGCGGCCACAGGCAGAAACGTGCCGATCTTATTATATACAACACCTCTGGGAAGCCACACCTGCTTATTGAATGTAAGGCACCTAATGAAACGCTGGGCAAGGAAACTTTCTTTCAGTTGGGTAGGTACAACCGTTTTGTGAATGCCGCGTTATTAATGGTAAGTAATGGCATGCAGCACTATTGCTGCAGGGTAACCGAAACAAACGAATTCGAATTTCTGGATGAGATTCCAGCACACATCAAATAACTTCTGTAGCATGAAACATCTCTTTTCAATTCTACTTGCATTTTTTCCTCTGGTATTGTTTGCGCAGAGTGACCTGCTGACCGCAGAAAACGGAGACAAGTACATGGCAGGAATCATCAACCTGAAAATTGAAGACGATTACCGTTCGGCTTGTACCGAAACCTCGGTAAACATTCCAGAAATGATAGCTGCATTTGAAAAACTGGAATTCATCCAAGTAAAGAAGAAGTTCCCTACTGCCAAGGCTCCAGAAACGGCATTCAATGCGCAAGGCTTCAAAATGGCCGACATATCTCTTATTTACGAATTATACGTGGCTGAAGACGTAGATGTGCTATTGGCGGCAAAGGAGTTGGCCAAACTGGAATGGGTGGTATATGCCGAACCACAGTTTGTGAGCTTCGACCAGTACGTTCCGAATGATTCGCATTTGAACAATGTAATGCCCTATCATTACGACAACACCAGTTTATATGCGGCCTGGGATACTACCATGGGAGACACCAACGTGGTTATTGGAATTACGGAAACGGCCATCAACGTTAATCATCCTGAGTTTGTAAACAACATCAAATACAACTATGATGACCCTGCTGGAAATGGGGATGACGACAATGACAGCTACGAAGACAATTTTGCAGGATGGGACATGGTGGATAATGATAACGACCTCTTTATAAATAATGAGATTCATGGAGATGCGGTTTCTGCCATTGCATCGGCATCTGCCGACAACAATCTAGGATATGCCGGGGCAGGGTTCAAATGCAAATTCCTTCCTGTTAAGGTTGGAGACAACTCGCAATCCATTACCCACGGATACCAGGGCATTCAATATTGCGTAGAACAAGGATGCTCAATTGTTAATTGCTCTTGGGGCAACACCAGTTTTAGTCAGGTGGCCCAAGATGTGGTTACATGGGCCGCCATTAATAATGATGTAGTAATTGTTGCATCTGCCGGAAATGCCAACGCCACCGACATGTATTATCCGGCATCTTACAATTACGTATTGAGCGTTACGGGTGTTGATGCGAATGACCAGTTCAACAATGGGGTGAATACGCCACTTACACACAACGACTCGGTAGATGTAAGTGCACCGGGAATCAACGTTTACACCACGGCCACTTTCAATGGGCAATACCTGTATTCTCCACCGCAAGGCGGAACCTCTATGGCTGCACCAATAGTTTCAGGTATTGCTGGGTTGGTTCGGTCTCAATTCCCTTGTCTTACCGCACTGGAAGTGATTGAACAGATCAAAGCAACTACCGATAACATAGATGGCATAAGCCAAAATGTTCCGTACGCGGGTTTGATCGGCACCGGACGGGTGAATGCCCAAATGGCTGTATCTGGCGACCTATGCACCCTAGTTGGCATTGGTCAAAAGCAAAAGGAAGCTTCGTTGGTGGTTTATCCGAACCCAACTACCAATGCTACTAATGTTAGAATGGAGGTCGCGTCTAATTGGACGCTTCGGGTGATGGATTCCAAGGGCAGATTGGTAATGGAGACGTTTTTCAATAGCGACAGAACAACTATTTCTGGATTGACTCCAGGTATTTACACGGTTGATGTTTCAGATGATGAATCCTCATTTTGGAACAGATTGGCAATCATCAGATAAAAAAGAGGCCCGACAAATTGCCGAGCCTCTTCTAATCTATGAGATACTAACTTAGTCGATATAGATCTGATATGGTAAACGAGCTTGAACTCCTTCCATTTTCATCAGGTCTTCAACATCTTTCACATACTTAGCGTACTCGCCCAATCGGTACTCGAGCAAGGCATCTGCCCCTTTGCCTGAAAGCTCTTCCATAAACTGCTGGAATGGGTCTTTCTGCTCTGGATATTCCAGTACGCGATAGTCCTCAACTTCCGCCATTCTAGCCGCACAGGCTATGGCATCTTCAATGCCACCAAGTTTATCAACCAATCCAATTTCTAGTGCATCTTCTCCACTCCATACGCGACCTTGACCAATGCTATCCACATCAGCCACCTTCATACCACGGCCCTCAGCCACTTTGGTAATGAAATCCGTGTAAATCTCATTTACACCATTCTGAATAATATCTCTTTCAACTTCAGTCAGTGCACGAAATGGCGTTCCCAGGTCAGCAAACTTGTTGGTTTTAACCGTATCAACCTTGATTCCCAACTTGTTGTTGACGAGTTTTTTGGCATTCATCAAAACACCAAAAACCCCAATAGAACCGGTAATTGTATTCGGCTGCGCGAAAATTGAATCAGCTGCGCAGGAGATGTAGTACCCACCAGAAGCAGCAACATCTCCCATGGATACGATGACTGGCTTTTCTTGCTTTGCAAGTACAATTTCCCTCCACATTACATCAGAAGCAAGGGCACTACCACCAGGGCTATTCACACGCAATACAATTGCTTTGATCTTATCGTCTTTTCGTGCCTTTCTAATCTCCTCAGAAATCTTCTCAGACCCGATCGTCTCTGCATCTCCCTGTCCTCCTTCAATACTACCAACCGCATAAACAACAGCAATCTTCTCCTTCTTGGTCACCTCTTTGTCTTCATCTTTCGGAGCAGGAGCATCTTTGTACTTAGCTAGGCTGATGTAGTTGATCTTCTTGTCTTCATCCTCAATCTCAAGTTTTGCACGAAGATTGGTCAGTACTTGATCCTTATACAGAAGTTCATCAACCAATCCATTTTCCAATGCGTCATCCGCATTCTGAATTGTGGCATTCTGCGCCATGGCATCAAGATCGGCAACTGACTTACCACGACCTTCAGAAACACCAGTAAGAATTCGGTTCCATAGATCAGACATGTAAGTCATGGTCTGCATACGGTTGGCCTCGCTCATCTTGTCTAGGATCAGCGGCTCCACTGCACTCTTGAATTTTCCGTATCGGATGATCTGTGGTTCAACCTCCAGCTTCTCAAACATACCTTTCAAGAACATTAGTTGGGCTCCAAGGCCTTTCCACTCAATCATTCCTTCTGGGTTCAACCAAAGCTCATCAGCAACTGAAGCAACGTAATATGCTTTCTGGGTGTATATCTCGCTGTAGGCAACAATCCATTTACCGCTTTGCTTGAATTCCAATAGCGCATTACGGATCTCCTCTACCGTGGCCATTCCAGCAGGAATTCCTTGAACATCGAGGTAAACACCTTTTATCTTATCGTCAACTGCAGCATTCTCCAGACATTCTAGAATGTCATTTAAACCAACTGATGGTTTTGGTTTGAACGTTCCTGGATCGATATTACCAAACGGGTCATTCGAGCCACGCTCTTTGATCTCGTAATTAAGTTTTACGTGTAGAACAGAATTGCCCTTAACGTCAACAGTCTGCTTGTTCCCCATAGAGGCACCAATACCTGCAAGAATTGCAAAAAGCAGAAATATACCAACCACCAATCCTAGTGCGCTGGCAAACATGAATTTGAAAAATTGTTTCATAAAGGTTTGTTTAATAAGGTGTGCAAATGTAATAACCCCTAGACAGCAAGCTATTGGCTACTGTTAGGAAATGTTAAGAACATCCCAACGCATTGGCAAACACCCTAACGTCAACAAGTATATTTGCGCAATGACCAAGACGAGCAGAAAATATGTTCTCTTAACTGGAACCGATCTTGGTGATAGAATGCGGAATCTTGAGCGTGCCTCTGATATGATTGGAGGCAAAATCGGTCCGATTCTCCTTAAATCGAGCATTTTCGAAACAGAACCATGGGGATTCCAATCTGAAACCATGTTTCTCAACCAAGCATTGATGGTTGAATCCAGTCTGGAACCTGAAGCTGTTCTGAATCAAATCCTATCTATTGAAGAAGAACTTGGGAGGATAAGAAGATCGGATCAGTGGTCATCTCGAATCATCGATATTGACATCTTATGTGCAGATCAACTCATTCATCACACAGACCACCTGACCATTCCACATAAGCACCTACATGAGCGCGCCTTCGCTTTAAACCCACTTTGCGAATTGGTTCCAGACTGGATTCATCCACTAATCAGGAAATCGTATCGAGGAATCCTCTCGGAGCTCACCGAAGTCACAATCACGGAAAAGGCCGACTAATGTCTCTTCCTAACGGTTATGAATATGTGGTTATCGAGGGCAATATTGGTTCTGGAAAAACCACACTATCTAAACTTTTAGCAGAAAAGTGGAATTCCAGATTAATGCTGGAAGAATTCAAGGACAATCCTTTTCTACCAAAATTCTACGAAAACCCGAAACAACACGGTTTTGCTTTGGAATTGAGTTTTCTAGCGGAACGGTATCACCAAAAACGGGATGAATTGAATCGTACAGACCTGTTCAAACCGGGCATTGTATGCGATTACTCTTTTGCAAAGTCATTGGTATTTGCAAAAATCAATCTCGACCCCGATGAGTTTGAGTTATACCAGAATCTATTTCAAATTATCCACGGTCGGCTTCCAAAACCCGATGTTCTCTTGTTCCTGTACTGCAGTCCGGAAAAGTCATTACAACAGATAAAAAAGCGTGGTAGAAGCTATGAGCAGGAAATATCCATCGACTACCTGACCAGTATTAACAAAGGTTACATGGATTTTTTCAAGCAGCAGAAAGACACAAAGATTGTTGTTCTGAACACGAACGAACTTGACTTTGTGAAATCTAATGATGACCTACAACGAATTATGGGAGTTCTGAAGCGAGAGCATCAAAAGGGGATTCAGATTATTGAAACCTGTTAGTTGACTTATCGTAATAAGTCGTTTAAAAAATTTCAATTGCTTTGGTAATTGGTAACATTGGTTAATTTTGCCAACGGATTGAGGGGGATTTTCTACTCAATCTTTTAAAAATGAACTTAACACAACAAGCATGAAAAAGAGTTTACTCTTAGTTGTTTTATCCGCGTTGATTGCCGGAACTGGGTTTAGCCAGGAAGAATCAAAAAAAGGAACCAAAAGAAAGTTCAACTACTTCGCCATTGGTCTGCATGGTGGTTGGACTCAATTTTATGGAGACATTCGTGAGTACGATTTCGGTTATTCTAAGGACAAGTCCGAATGGGCTAATGGAGCTGGAGGTCTGTTCATCGACTACCAACTGAATTCCGTCATTGGATTCAGGGCCAATGTTCAAGTTGGAACGTTAGGTGGAATCAAACGGAAAGAGGGAAGTAATTCTACTTCGAATAACGTAAAGTTCAAAAATTTCTTTATCGACTACACTTTGAACACCACGATGAATTTTGTGAATCTTATGTATTCGGACAGAACAAAAGATCGCTTGTTTACTTCGTATCTAGTTGGTGGAGTCGGCTTTATGTCATTTAGGGCAAATAAAACACGCTTGGAAGACACGAATAGCCAATCTGCAGGAGATATTGTAGGTACGTCAAGCAGCCCAGAAGGCGCACTTGAAGAAACCAAGAAATTCACAACGGAGTTGATTATTCCTGTTGGGCTTGGAATTAAGTTCAGGCTCTCAAGAAGATTGGATCTTGGGTTTGAGTACACTCACAGATTCGCTCCCGTATCAGACAAGTTGGATGCCAATATTGGAGGTAGTAAGGGAAGCGATAGTTACGGGTATTTTGACCTGTTCCTTGCAATCAAACTAGGGAAGCAGACCCACTCTAAGGAATGGGTAAATCCGTTCCAAGCATTGAACCAAAACATGGCAGACCTTCAAGCCAATGTTGACGGTTTAGCTAAGGATGCAGATGGTGATGGTGTTTCTGACATCTTTGACAAAGAAGAAAACACACCTGCTGATATTGCTGTGGATGGTTCAGGTCGCTCATTGGATACGGATGGTGATGGTGTTCCAGATTACTTGGACGCTGATCCTTTCACAACTAAAGGCGCACGTGTTGACGAGAATGGCAAAGAACTTGACTCTGACAATGATGGTGTAGCTGATAGTCAGGACATTGAGCCAAACACGGCTGAAGGTGCATTGGTTAACTTCCAAGGTAAGACCATAAACCTTGAGGCTGCTGGTGGCGAAAGCAAGGTTAGCGTTTCTGGTGGAGCACTACTATCGATCTACTTCAAGGTTAACAGCGCAAGAATTGACTACTGGTCTAGCTATGATCGTCTTGCTGAAGTTGCGAAAATCATGAAGGCTCAATCAGGTGTTAAGATGAAGGTTGTTGGTCATGCTGACAAAACTGGAGCTGAAGACTACAATAGCTCACTTGCTGAGAAACGTGCTCAAGCTGCGGTTGACCACCTTGTGAAAATCTACGGTCTTGATGCAGGAAGATTCACTGTAACAAGCGAAGGTGAAACCAATCCACTTTCTGTTGCAGATGAAGCATTGAATGTGAACAGAAGAGTTGACTTCATCGTTCAGTAATTGAACGAACGACAATAAAAGGAAAGCCCGATTCAATTGAATCGGGCTTTTTTATTTCTAAATGTTTCTGACCAACTCCCAAAGCACAACACCTACGGAGACGGAAATATTCAAGGAGTGCTTTGTTCCTCTTTGAGGGATTTCCCAGAATTCATCGCAGCTATCAAGAACTTCCTGATCAACCCCATTCACCTCATTCCCGAAAATAAGGACTAGCTTTTCACCCGAGAAAACCGCTTCGGCCCCAAGCATCTTACTTCCCTTTACCTGTTCTATTCCTACAGCTTTATAACCGCTGCTCTTTAGTTGATTTACCGCTTTCAGGCAGCTTTCAGAGTATTCCCAATCAACAGACTCGGTTGCCCCTAGAGCTGTCTTCTGTATTTCTCTGTGAGGAGGTTTGGCAGTAATTCCACACAGAACCACTTTTTCAACCGCAAATGCATCAGCAGTACGAAAAACAGAACCCACGTTGTGCAGACTTCTAATATTATCCAACACGATTATTACGGGCAACTTCTCTAGTTTCTTGAACTCCGAAACCGACTTTCTACCAAGTTCTTCCATACTTAGCTTCTTCCCTATTTTCTCCTTCATCTTTAGTTGTAAGCGTGGTTTATTGCCCGTGTCAGATCGTTAACTTAGGCGGTTCAATTCACGAAAGTAAACAGAACTCCATTGGCGAAATCTGCCGCAAAAAAAGATAAGGAAACGCCCTTGATGAAACAGTACAATGCCATCAAGGCAAAGTATCCTGATGCGCTTTTACTTTTTCGAGTTGGAGATTTCTATGAAACTTTTGGAGTAGATGCGGTTCGTGCGTCAAAAGTCTTAGGCATTGTCCTTACCAAGCGTGCAAACGGAAAAGCCTCACATATTGAGCTTGCTGGATTTCCGCACCATTCGTTGGAAACGTACCTACCCAAGTTAGTTCGAGCAGGCCACCGCGTTGCTATCTGCGATCAGCTTGAAGACCCGAAAGCCGCGAAAGGAATTGTAAAACGTGGGGTAACCGAACTCGTAACACCTGGCGTTTCGTACAACGATAATGTGCTGGATCAGCGAAGCAACAACTTCCTATGCAGCCTTCATTTTGGTGATAAGAACATCGGTATTTCGTTCCTTGATATTTCAACTGGCGAGTTCCTTATCACGCAAGGCAATGAGCTTTATATCAAGAAACTCATCAAGAATTTCGCACCAAGTGAAATCCTCTTCCGAAAAAGCTTTCGAAATCACTTTCATGAAACCTTCGGAGATGGCTATTGCACGTTTACCATGGAAGACTGGGTTTACACCGTTCAGTATGGTTCTGAAACTTTGAAAAATCATTTCGGCACCAAGAACCTGAAAGGCTTTGGCATCAATCATCTGGAAGAAGGAATTGTTGCTGCGGGTGCCGCACTTCAATATCTGTCCGACACCCAGCACAAGAACACCGAGCACATTCATTCCTTGGTTAGGATTGAGGAGGAAAAATATATGTGGGTTGATGGTTTTACTGCGGCCAACCTTGAAATCCTTCAGCCGAACCAACCTGATGGAACTTGTCTTCTTGACATTCTAGATTGCACGGAAACCCCAATGGGTTCTCGTTTGATGAAAAGATGGGCGGCTTTTCCTCTGAAAGAAAAAGCACCAATTGAACAACGTTTGAATGGCGTAGAGTCGCTGATCAACAATCCAGAAGCGCGATTGGAAATTGAGAGCAAACTCAAAAAAGTAGCTGATCTTGAAAGACTTGCCTCCAAAATCTCGACAGGTCGTGTAAATCCGCGTGAATTGCTGACGCTGAAAAAGTCACTTGAGCAGATACCCGAACTGACTTCCGAAATCAATTCGTTACAATCAGACAGCCGTAGCGGCCTTGTGTCATTAATTAATCCGTGTTCTCAGGTGCTGGAAATCGTTTCGAACGGTATTTCGGAAGAAGCTCCGCTTACGTTGAACAAAGGAAATGTGATTGCGGATGGATTCAACGAGGAGTTGGATGAACTGAGAAGCCTTGCGTTTTCTGGGAAGGATAAACTCATCGAAATCCAAAAACGGGAAACCGAAGCAACGGGAATTACCAGCCTGAAAATCGGTTTCAATAACGTATTTGGATATTATTTGGAAGCCACCAATGCGCACAAGGATAAAGTTCCTGAGGCATGGATTCGCAAGCAAACGTTGGTCAATTCAGAGCGGTACATCACGCAAGAGTTAAAAGAATACGAAGAGAAAATTCTGGGTGCAGAAGACAAAATCAAGGTCATTGAATCGAGACTTTACACCGAGATACTTCAGAAACTCCAGCCGTTTGTGGTTTCACTTCAACAAAATTCAAACGTACTGGCACAGATTGACTGTTTGAATTCGTTCGCAGTTGTAAGCGAAAACAACGGCTATCTGCGGCCAAAATTCTCGGACGAGCAGATCATCCACATTTCGGAAGGCAGGCATCCAGTAATAGAAAAGTCGCTTCCAATTGGAGAATCGTATGTTCCGAATGATGTTTATCTGAACAACAAAACCCAACAGATTCTGATAATCACAGGGCCGAACATGTCGGGTAAATCGGCACTATTAAGGCAAACCGCGATTATTTCCATAATGGCACAGATTGGGTGTTTTGTGCCCGCCAAAAGCGCAGAGTTAGGTTTGATTGATAAGGTTTTCAGTAGAGTTGGCGCTTCAGACAACCTATCGCAAGGCGAATCAACCTTTATGGTAGAAATGAATGAGGCTGCCAGTATTCTTCACAACATGACTTCCAATAGTCTTGTAATTCTCGATGAAATCGGTCGCGGAACGAGCACCTACGATGGTATTTCCATTGCCATGGCCATTGTTGAGCACATGCACCAGAATCCGAAGGCCAACCCGAATGTTTTGTTCGCAACGCACTATCATGAGTTGAACGACCTAGAGTCGAAGTTCGAGCGAATCAAGAATTTCAACGTAAGCGTTAAGGAGGTTGGAAATAAAGTGCTGTTTCTCAGAAAGCTGGAACCTGGTGGAACAGAGCACAGCTTCGGAATCCACGTTGCAAAGATGGCGGGCATGCCAAGCAAGGTGGTGAACCGCGCCAAAGAAGTTCTCTCCCAGTTAGAACATTCAAACCGAAATTCGAACAATACGCCAAAATCGAAGAATTCAAAAACGGTTGATAATCTTCAACTCAGCTTCTTTCAGTTGGACGACCCAGTTCTTGAACAGATAAAGGAGGAAATTGAAGGGATTGATATTGATACGCTTACGCCCGTTGAAGCACTTCTGAAACTGCACGAAATAAAGAAAGCATTGGGCAGTAGAAACTGATTTTGTGCAATTAGTAATTTATTTAGATTTGCACTCCCAATTTCGCGAGAATAGCTCAGTTGGTAGAGCACGACCTTGCCAAGGTCGGGGTCGCGGGTTCGAATCCCGTTTCTCGCTCACTCAAACAACGAAATCCTCCTCTCGCGGAGGATTTTGTTTATGGGCCCGGATGGTGGAATTGGTAGACACGCAGGACTTAAAATCCTGTGGCCATTGCGGCCGTGCGGGTTCGACCCCCGCTCCGGGTACCATTATAAGCCGTTGAATATCAAGGACTTTGCAATTTCAGATAGCTTCATCTTCGGTTTGAAATTTTCGACTTGATGCTCTTGAGGTGCACTTTTCAGGTGCACTTTTTTGTGTTTGAAGACCGAACGCAACCAATCTTTCGAACCGAGAAATCCGTTTTTTTTTGCAGAATTATAGCTTCGTCTGGGGTCATTATCCCTCAGATTTTTCAGGTTCGATACTATTTGTTGCACCATTCAGAACTTCAATATGCACCATAGGAGGCCGAATGGCCAGTTGCTGCTCAAACACCGAGGTAAATACTTCTTCGAAAACATTAAAATCCCTCTTCTTCAATATCCAGGCATCGTGGATGGTGAATGTGATTACTCCCGCATCATTCAGTTGCTTGGTTATCAAATTCAGGAATATGGCCACCTCAAGTCGCTGAGCGATCATGTTAGGAGTGGCATACATCTTTCCCTTACCCCTCTTGGAGGTGAGCTGCTTGACAAACGGTAGTGATTTTGATCTGGTCCTCTTCAAGGCGACCAATGTTTCGAACGGGGACCGATACAACGACTTGAACTGTTCCTGGAACCGTAGTCGTTCGGCCTTGACCTTCTTGTCCTTGTGTTGGTTGGAAGCGCTGCAATACAGCACGTGACGGAATAGAAGCTTTTTGACCTTGTCTCTATCCTTGATTCCGGTTACTTCCATTAACTTTTCATACAGGCTTCCGTCCTGGCAATGGCGGAGAAATAACTTTGTGGACGAGTCATCTTCCCGCTTGGAAATCTTGTCCAAAACCGGCTGAAACCCATCCAAGTATCGGAGCAGCCGCGAGTCGCTGAACAGATTTGAAAGCAGGTACGGCTGGGCCGATTTTATATCGATGCATAGCAGCTCATCGTCATCGCCCTCCATGCGCAAGAATGGCCTCAACCGCTTATCAAGCCCCCCAATGTGCGAATGGATCCTTCCTGCAAAATCGCATACCGATATGTACCGGCCAGTCCTTGAGTTGAAGGCGCTTATGCTACCAAGTAGTTTTTCGGCCTGTTTGGGTGATTGCTGCTCGGCATAATCAATGGCAGCATCATCCAGATACATCTGTTCCGCCCATTCAAGATTTGGCCGATACCAATCCATCTTATCGAGAAAATCGCTGCGCTGTCGATCGTAGTTTTTGTTGTAGAATTCGCACATGTTTTCAATCGTAGAGGGGTGAGTAATCCACTCCTGTCGGTACATCCGACCATTGATCCTGTTGGGTACACGCACCCGAAAAAGACGTGGATACATACCGGGTGTATAAGAACGGGTCCACTCAATACATCCATACCCTGTTAGCTCGTCTCTGATCTTTTTGAAGCGGTTTCCGATGCCGAGTTCTTCTTTCATCTCGGTCGCATTGACCGATACCCAACCCGAATCACGGTCAAGGCCGCCATTGTAATCACGGTTGAGTGCCATGATGCGTTTTTCGCGATACAGGTTGAAGAACAGGGCCCGTGCATCGTCTGCCCATCGCCTGTTCTTGAACGTTTTGTCAAGGTCAGGTGCGCTTACGGGCACCAGCACTCGTATCTTATCGGGATATTTCATATTCGTTTCGGTTGAATTGTGCAACATATAACAGCGCTAACACCCACCTCATGGGCTTTTTAACAATCCTCAAAGGATTCCTTACAGATCGAACAGCACACCTTTAGCACACTCACGAGCGACACCTGACAACACCTCGGAACGTGAAGTCCCGAGCGTGGAGAGGTGAAGTGTGTAAGGAGCACCTACCGGTATATATCTATGTGTTGCCACAGACCGCTATTCTTATTCCAGATGGTCGTTCTACTGCTTCCAGCACCAGATGTGTAAAGTGTCAAGCCAGCACAGACGCACCTCACGCCTCCATATTCTGAGCCGGAGGCGTTGACCAGTAGCAATACATGTTTGACTGGGTTCGGACTCGTTATACACATCGTTGTGTGATTGCGGTTTTTCAGGATGTTCAGGTAGTAACCGCTGCCGCGAGCTGTGCCGAATGTTCACGGACGGTTTCTATAAGCCGGTCCTTGATGGTAAAGTGTGTCCTGTGGAGGAATCCGAGCGACAGGGGCGTCAGCCGCTCGTCTGCGATGTACTCGTGATAGGAGGATCTGGACTTATCCGTAACGATGACATCAGGCAGGCTTGGATGAAGCTTGATGCAGAAAAGTCTTGGCAGGGAGCTCTTGTCAAACCTGATGCTGGGGTCGATGATTATCTCCTCATCATTATGGGTCAGGACACACCAAGTATGATAATCACCGATATTCAGACCCTTATGCCTCCGGCTACCGTAGACGATATTCTTGTAATGTTTGTTCTTGAAGATGAAGTGACCTGTTACTGAGTTGGCCGTAAAGCCGGCCTGTGACAGACCTTCTGCAAGACAATGACCCAGTAGGTAGCAGACTCCATCAGGATAGTTGCGGACGATGTACTCCAACTTGTCGCACATTTGAGTGCCGATATGTCTTAACTCCTCAAAGAGCCTATCTTCTTGTGTGGAATGTGGAAATTCACTCATAGTTTCCTGCTTTTATGATTGTTGGTCGCTCACTCACTTACAGGTAATGTCCTGACTTTCTTCTGCAAGCGGCATCCTCACGAGCTTAGTCAAAGCCGCCCGATCGACCGCTGAGACCTTGTGATTTATTTCCATGTGAATGCCCACTACCCTCTGTATCCAGGATGCTTCCAAGGAAGATCTATCAATCTGTACAGGTCTTCTTCAGTGCGAACGGGAACGACCGTTGAGCCCTTGGTCAAGTACCCATCTTTACCGCGAAACCTTTTCCAGCACCATTGATGTGCCAGTACTTGGTGAGAGTATTCGTGTGGCCCGGTTTTGATGGCCACCATGTAACCGAAGTTCTTCTCGTTCGCCAACCAGAGGTCGAGTGATATTCCACTTGGCAACAATCTTCTTGTCGCCTTAACCTTATCCGGTATCATCGGCCCGGAGATCATTTCCCATTGGTTGACCACGGTTGCGATGCTTTCTCCTTCCGCGAACAACCCGATGTCGAATTTCTTGGGTATCACGACTATATCGATGTCGCCTACCCAGTTCTTGCCACGCCTCACGCTGCCAACGAGTTTTATATCGTGGCAATGTGGTTTCAATTGTTTAACTACATCGTTTGCAATGGGTTCTACTTCCTCCAGCAAGAACTTGGGCTTTTGCGCCAAGTTCTCTACTGCGTATTCATTTACTGGTTTTAATTTTTTCATCATTTAATTGCTGGGATGGGGAATACTTTCTGTTGCATACTGTTTTATTCCTCCTGATGGTCACTGTTCTGCTCGGTGTTGATCTTTTTCCATTCCCTGTTGTGTATCGAAGTGGGTCAGTTTAGCATCACCAGAGAGTTTTCTTTCTTATTGCGTTTGCCTGTAGGCTCTTAACGCTGAGTATTTTAACTCGCTTGAGCGTATCTTACCCGTCCATATGCTGAGTCCGATACAGACGGAGCCGGAATAGCTATCTGTGAGTGACCGGACCCCACCAGATGTGACCATTTGAGACCCGCTCACTTTACTTATTAATTCACCGGTACCATCGTGGGATGTCGACAATACTCTAACCTGTGACCATACGGTTATAAGTCCAAGTTCACTTATTTTAAAAGTGAAGCCTCAACAGGATAGAATCTCAGATTTCGGCTCTGTGGGTAGCTGGTTCTATTCCTGTCGAGGCTACAACTTTTCTCCGATCTCGTTCTCACGAACTCGATTTTGTCCTCGTGAGGATCCAACCACGTGTTATTTCGATGTGTTTGAAACCATCTGGAAGTAAAAATGTTTCAGTTAGTGATTCAGTTGAGCCTGGTTCATTTCGTGCTATCGGGTCAGTTATTGAGTCTTTGTATTAAGCCATTCTGGTGCCCTTGGTAATTCTTACATAACTTTACACGGCAATGAACGCATTGAAGTCAACCATATCCGTGCTTCTCCTCATCGTTTATGCCATGGGGCTTGCGCATGGCTTAACACCTCGTTGCAATCATTACACCGAGGCTACCGGTTCCAATACTATACAGATTGGACACCACCACGAGCATCACGAGCATGGTGATGAAGAAACGGTTGACCATGGACACATTGAACACAATGGTCATTTGGACGAAGGTGCCATAGACCTTTTGATATGCGTACTTGAAGATGTAACACACTCTGACAATGGTGAAGAAGGTTGCCATTGCGTACCTACTATCAGTAGTAGAACGTCTGCGGACTGGGTGAGCAAATTGAAGATGATGGCCGTGGCTGTCTCTTTTGTTTCTTATGTTAGATTAGAACCATCAGAGCCATTTTTCGATGTAGAAAGATCTACGGACGAGATAAGGTCGGCACATTTGACTGGCCTTGGTCTGCGGGGCCCACCATCCATTTCCTGAAAATAGCTACCGATTAAAGCGGTTGCGATTGACGTCTTCCTGTATTCGGGAGTGCCTCAAGTGTTTTTATTCATCAGGAAATAATCATGAAATGATAAATGGTATTATTCGATTTTCAATCGAAAACAAGCTGATAATAGGCTTGTTCACGCTTGCGCTCATTGCCACAGGTATATGGAGCATGAGCAAGGTTCCGCTGGATGCGGTTCCAGATATTACAAACAACCAGGTGCAAGTAATAACGCAAGCACCAAACCTTGGAACAGAGGACATAGAGCAGTTTGTGACCTACCCTGTAGAGGTTGCCATGGCCAACCTACCGGAGGTGGTAGAGATCCGCTCCATTTCGAGGTTTGGTCTATCCGTTGTCACCATTGTATTTGATGACGACATGGGAACCTATTTGCCACGGCAATTGGTTGCCGAGAAGCTGAACGAGATAAAGGATGACATACCAGAAGGATTTGGAGAATTGTCCATGGGCCCTATCTCGACCGGATTAGGCGAAGTCTATCAGTACACCCTAAAGGTGGACAGTGCGCATCAGGGGGTCTATAACGCATCCGATCTGCGTACCATGCAGGATTGGATAGTCGCGCGGCAAATGGCAATGGTTCCAGGGGTCGTGGAGATCAACGCCATTGGTGGCAACATCAAGCAATATGAGGTGGCCGTTGACCCTGACCGTTTGAGGTCCATAGGAATAACCATTGCCGAAGTGTATGGAGCACTTGAGGCGAATAACCAGAACACAGGCGGGGCCTATATCGAAAAGAGCCATCTGGCCAATTTCATCCGCGGAGAAGGACTTGCACGAACCATCCAGGACATAGAACAGATCGTAGTCAAGAACCAGAGCGGGTTGCCCATTACCATTAAGGATGTCGCCACTGTGAAGTTCGGGAAAGCCATACGATACGGTGCGCTTACTCAGGATGGTGAAGGTGAAGTTGTAGGTGGTCTGGTTATGATGTTAAAGGGTGCTAACTCTAACGATGTGATCGAACGGGTCAAGGAACGTATGACCGAGATACAGAAATCACTTCCCGAAGGTGTTGTTATTGAACCCCTGCTTGACCGAAGTAAACTGATCGCTAAGACAACTGGAACCGTAAGCACCAACCTCATAGAAGGTGCCCTGATCGTGATTTTTGTACTGGTGTTTCTGCTCGGTAATTGGCGCGGTGGGCTGATAGTGGCCTCCACCATACCTCTGTCTCTTCTTTTTGCCTTCATCATGATGCACGCTTTTGACGTTTGGGCCAACCTCATGAGTTTAGGCGCCATCGACTTCGGGATCATTGTGGACGGAGCGGTCATCATTGTAGAGAGCACCGTGTTCCTTTTGCATGACAAGGTTTTGAAAGGCAAGGAAATTACGGCCAAGATCAGAGATAAGGTGACATTCTCCGCTTCAAGTAGAATGATGAACTCAGCTTTCTTTGGGCAGCTCATCATCCTTATCGTGTTCATTCCTATCCTGGCATTGGAGGGTGTAGAAGGAAAAATGTTCAAACCCATGGCGCTCACCTTCATGTTCGCCATGATCGGGGTGATGATCCTTTGTCTGACCTACGTTCCGATGATGTCAAGCTGGTTCATCAGAACATCTGCCAAAGAAAAGTTGTCGTGGGGTGATCGACTGGTTCATTGGCTGGAAAATATCTATGAGCGCGGCTTGGTCAAGGTCCTTAACAGAGGTATTTGGGTGGTCGGGGCTGCTGCGCTCACACTCGGTGTAGCCATATTCACGTTCAGCAGGATGGGCGGTGAGTTCGTGCCACAATTGGATGAGGGTGACATTGCCTTCCACGCCATCTTAAAACCCGGCAGTTCGCTTACGGAAACCGTAGAGAGTACCACCAAGATCGAGGGCATCGTTATGGAGAAATTTCCCGAAGTAGAGAAGATCGTTAGCAGGATAGGCGTTGCAGAGGTTCCTACTGACCCCATGCCTATGGACCTTGCAGACATCTTCGTGATACTTAAGCCTGAGGACGAATGGGTATCTGCTTCTTCAAAGGACGAACTGGTAGACAGGATGAAAGAGGAACTGGAAACCCTGCCGGGTATCAACTATGAATTCACTCAGCCGATAGAAATGCGCTTCAACGAATTACTTGAAGGAGTACGCGAGGATGTGGCGATAAAACTGTATGGAGAGGATATTGACGTTCTGGCCGCGAAAGCTGAAGAAGTAACAAGGATAATAGCAGGAACACCAGGTATAGGTGATATGAAAGCCGAGGCAACCAAAGGACTTCCGCAGATGACGGTGAGGTATGATCGCAACAAATTAGCACAGTACGGACTGAACGTGAGCGACCTGAACATGCTTGTGCAGTCGGCATTTGCGGGAGGGAAAGCCGGGGTCATTTTTGAAGGAGAGAAACGCTTTGATCTTGTGGTCCGACTGGATGAACAACACAGAAAGGATATTGACGACCTGCGTAATCTGTACGTCAATACGTCCAGTGGAGCGCAAATACCGCTTAAGGAAGTAGCACAAGTCAGTTATGAACCTGGCCCGATGCAGATAAGCCGCGACAACACAAACAGGCGTGTTTATGTAGGGGTCAATGTTCGGGGCAGGGATGTAAAGTCGCTGGTAGAGGAGATAAGCCAGAAGCTTGACGCGCAACTGGAACTCCCAGCTGGATATTACATCCGTTATGGCGGTGCATTCGAGAACCTCGAACGAGCGAGTAATCGACTGAAAGTGTTGGTTCCTGTCGCGCTTGCACTCATTTTCATTCTGATTTTTCTCGCCCTACGCTCTTTCAAACAGACCCTAATGATATACATGGCCATACCGTTGGCGACCATTGGCGGTGTATTCTCACTCTGGCTGCGCGACATGCCATTCAGTATTTCTGCTGGGGTCGGTTTTATCGTGCTTTTTGGTGTGGCTGTGCTCAACGGACTTGTACTCATTGGGGGTTGGAACGAACTGAAAGAAGAGGGTGTTGATCAGCTTGACGAACGCATAAGAGCGGGCGCAAAGCGCAGGATCAGGCCCATACTACTCACAGCCCTGACCGATATATTGGGTTTCCTGCCAATGGCCGTTTCTACCTCGGCAGGCGCGGAAGTTCAGCAACCGCTGGCCACGGTTGTAATTGGTGGCATGTTAACCGCCACGTTGCTTACACTTTTCATTCTACCGATACTGTATCGATGGACAGAAGCGGGAATAACAGGTGAAAGAGTTAGCCCTGTGGCGACATCCCTGGTCATCATTGGGCTTATAGGCTTGAGTGCAGGTCAGACCCATGCACAAGATAGGGACCCAAAGGTCATCACCTCTGTTGAACAGGCCATTGATCTTTACTTGCAGAACAATGGACTTGTGCAGGTTGCAAGAGATAATGTGCAACTGCAAAAGCTTGGAAAAGCAACTGCCATCAACATTCCTAAGACGGATGTTGGCCTTATGTATGGACAGTACAACAGCTTCGAGAACGATCTTGGTTTCGAGATCAGCCAAAGTATGGAGTTTCCTACTGTCTATTCTTCGCAAAGGAGGTTGGCAAAAGAACGGGTGCTTCAAGGACAGTTACAGTTGGCCGTAACCGAGAATGACCTGAGAAGAGACATTAGGAAGGCGTGGTACGAGTTGTCATACCTACGCATGAAGGAAGGCCTCATGATGTTCAAGGATACGGTCTACGGCAAAGCCTTTAGCGCAGCACAGATACGCTATGAAGTTGAAGAGACAGGACTTTTGGAGAAAGCCGCTGCGGAGAACCGCAGTTTTGAAACCAAGAATGAACTCAATTCTGTGCGTACCGAAATCGCCATGGCTGAGCAACAACTGAGCGCCCTTCTCAACTCGACCAGTAACCTGTCGTTTGACCCGCCAACACTTGTGGCATTGCCTTCGGGAATGAATACTGAAGGTTCGAGTGTTACAACAAACCCGTTGTTGTCCGCCACGGAACAACAGATCTCGGTTGCCAAAGCAGAACGGTCAGTAAAGGTGTCGAAAGCACTTCCAGACCTATCGGTCGGCTATTTCAATCAGTCCTTTATAGGAAATGCTACTTCTGATGGAGGCGTAGCAATCAGTTCGGACCGTTTCTCTGGTCTCACAGTTGGTATCGCTGTGCCTTTGGCTTTCGGGTCGCAACTTGCCGAAGTTAGGTCTGCGCGCGTTAAGGAACAGATGGCGGCCAATAATAGCGACTACTTCCGAAAGGTTCTCGATAGCGAGATTTCCAGACAGCGGCAATCGGTGAACATGTACGCCACAAGCTTGGAATACTATGAGAACAGCGGAGTACCTCAGTCAGAGCTCATCATAGAAAACGCGAGGAAAAGTTTTGAAAGCGGAGCCATCGATTATGTGGAGTATTTCCTCGCACTTGATCAGGCGCTGACCGTAAAATTCAATTACCTCAGTGCAATGAACGACTTTAATCAGGCCGTGATCGGCCTCGAATACCTCTTGGGGCAATAACCAATTAAGAACTTAGAAAATGAAATTCAACTATAAAATATTCGCAGTATTGATCACAGGCGTGCTGTTTTTTCCCGCCTGTCATTCTGGGCATGACCATGATGAAGAGGGACACGACCATGGAACAGAGGAACATGGAGAGCACGAAGAAGGTGCCGAGGAAGCGTACCTTACAAAGCAACAATTTGAGGCCTTGAACATGAAGGTGCGTGCACTTCCTCAGCGCAATATCGGTTCGTACATAGAGGCCAATGGTCAGCTTGAAGTGCCGCCTCAGAACGAGGCCCTTGTATCATCTTACGTGGGTGCCAACGTACTATCCATAGAAGTGATAGAAGGTGACCATGTGACAAAAGGTAAGGTGTTAGCCTATTTGAGTCACCCAGCAATTATCCAGTTACAGACCGATTACTTAGCAGCTTACAATTCGTTATCGTACTTGGAGGAGGACTATCTAAGAAAAAAGAAACTCTACGAGGAAAATGTAGGTTCTGGTAAGGAGTTGCAGCGTCTGGAGGCGGAATTTCTCTCGGCCAAGGGAAAGTCCAGTGGTTACGAGGCGCAATTGAAACTCTTAGGTCTGAAGGTGGAAGCCATCAGGAAAGGAGAGGTTCTTGAAAGAACTCCAGTACGGAGCCCTATTGATGGCCATGTGCGAAAGGTTGAGGTGAAAACCGGGCAGTACGTAGAGCCGCAGGCCGATCTTTTCGATATTGTAAACGTGGATCATATCCATGCCGATCTAATGGTTTTTGAAAAAGATGTCCACAGGGTAAAGGAGGGGCAAAGGGTGGTATTCTCTCTCGAAGGACATGAAAAGTATGATCTGGAAGCCGTGATATATGCTGTTGGAAAAGCGTTCGAGAACGACCCTAAAGCTGTACACCTTCATGCTGAAATTGAGAACAAACACGGATTATTATTACCGGGCATGTATGTACGGGGAAGGATAATTGAAGAAGAGGTGATGGTAACGGCAATGCCAGAAGAGGCCATTGTAAACGAAGCCGGCAAGTACTTCGTTTTCTCGGCCCAAACGAGTGATGACGGAGAATGGCAGTTTCTTCCTCAAGAAGTGGCAATTGGAAACAGGTTCGATGGCTGGGTAGGGATTACCTTACTTGCGGACGGTACTAAGGAAAAAAACTACGCTTTGAATAATGCCTATTATTTAATGGCGCAAATGAAAAAAGGAGAAGCGGAACATGAACACTAAGATCAGACCATGACCCGAACGGAATTTAAGATCAGCCAGATGGACTGCCCGAGTGAAGAGCAGATGATCAGGATGAAGTTGTCTGGAATAGAAGGAATTAATTCATTGGCGTTTGATATAGCCAATAGACGATTGGATGTTTACCATGAGGGAGATCCAGACCAGATAGATGAGGCATTATTGGAGCTTGATCTTGGGTCGGAATTGATAGCTACCGAAGAAGGCGTAACGACTTCCTTGGATAAAGATGACCGTAAGGAACGAAAGCTGCTATGGACAGTATTGGCCATCAACTTCCTATTCTTTGTTGTCGAGATGACCACAGGTCTCATATCAAACTCGATGGGGCTTGTGGCAGACAGCCTGGATATGCTGGCAGACAGTAGTGTTTATGCACTTGCACTAATGGCAGTGGGAGCAACCGTTGCCATGAAAAACAAGGTCGCGCGGTTTGCAGGATATTTCCAAATGCTTCTTGCGGTAATCGGTTTCATTGAAGTCGTAAGAAGAGTTTTCTGGAATGGTGAGACACCGGATTTTGAAACCATGATCATCGTTTCGTTCCTCGCTCTTATAGCAAATGTTATATGTCTGGTCATTCTGCAAAAGGGTAAAAGTGAAGAGGCTCACATGAAGGCGAGTATGATCTTTACCTCCAATGACATCATTATAAATGCCGGAGTAATTATCGCTGGATTGCTCGTCAACTATTTCAACTCGAATTATCCCGACCTGATAATTGGTGCTATAGTATTTGTGATAGTGGCTAACGGAGCTTTAAGAATACTGAGGTTGGCACCAAACAGCAGATAGCATGGCACACAACCACGACCATTCTACAGATAATGTAAGGATAGCCTTTGTCCTGAACGTTGCCTTCACGATCATTGAGATCATTGGGGGCATCTATACCAATAGTTTGGCAATTCTTTCCGATGCGCTACATGACCTTGGCGACAGCTTGAGTTTAGGTATGGCGTGGTATTTACAGAAGGTTTCCTCAAGGGGTCGTACCAAGACCTTCAGCTACGGCTACAAACGATTTTCATTGCTCGGTGCCATCATCAACGCAGTTATCTTGCTGGTTGGATCCGTTTTTGTTCTAAGCAAGGCGATCCCTGAGATTTTTTCTCCCAGCGAAACCGATGCCCAAGGAATGATGGCACTTGCCGTTCTTGGAGTGCTTGTAAATGGTGCTGCGGTTTGGCGACTTCAGAAAGGCAAGAGTATGAATGAGCGGGTTGTGTCCTTACATCTCCTTGAGGATGTTTTGGGCTGGGTGGCAGTCCTAATTGGGAGTATCGTCATGTATTATTTCGATGCCCCTTACATCGACCCCCTGCTATCCGTTGGTATTTCGCTTTTCGTTCTATACAACGCGGTCAAAAACCTGATGAAAAGTGTTAAGATCGTGCTGCAAGCTGTACCAGACGAAATTGATGTGACCGTAATTGAAAATGACCTAAAAGGCATTCACGAGATAGTTTCGATCCACGACTGTCATATTTGGTCGCTTGACGGCACCTACACAGTAATGACTGTTCATGCCGTACTAAATAGCGACTATAGCCTTTCCGAACAGCTGGAACTTAAGAAGCTTATGCATTCCATTCTAAGAAAAAGAGATGTGGACCACCTGACCGTTGAATTTGAAATTGAAGGGCAACATTGTGACTACAACGAAAACCAAGTTTAACATGAACTTCTATCAGATATTCCTCCCCGCATACACGTTCATATTCATTTTGCAGGTGTTTGTCATCCGCTCGGTAATTCAGTGGAAAAAGACCGGAGTTAATCCTTTTGTGTTTGGCAAAACAGAGAATGCCCACGATTACATAGGGCGTGTTTATAAGGTAATGACCGTTGGAACTTGGGTGGCAATAGGTTCATACTCATTCATCCCAGAAACCTACGAGTATCTAATGCCAATGTGGTATTTGGAGCATCAGACTTTACAGCAAGTCGGTGTGGGGTTGTTGCTGTTTTCCTTTGTGTGGATTATCACAGCTCAGTTCCAAATGTCCAATTCTTGGCGTATCGGCATCAACTACGAGGAAACCACCAAGTTGATAGACAACGGGCTGTTCGGAATTTCCAGAAATCCGATTTTTCTTGGAGTGCTCATCTCGTATTTAGGTACGTTCATGATCATCCCGAACGCCTTGACTGCTGCGCTGACAGCCATCACATTCATCAGCATTCAGGTGCAGGTCAGAATGGAAGAAGAATACCTTCAATCAACTCATGGTGATGAATACCACCAGTATCTAAAAAACGTAAGACGATGGATTTAATAAGAAGAGCAATTCAACTTTCAGCAACATTGGCTATACTGGTCTGTCTGTCCGGTTCGGTTTGTGCACAGGAGAAGCAAGACCTAAAGGACACCCCGGTGGCGGTTCAAGAGTTATTAGCAAAGAAATATTCCAAATACCGTATCGCAGGTTTGACCTGGAATAAGGAAACAACCGAATACAAGGTCGAACTGGAAAAGGGCTCAAGGACGGTTTCGTTGGTTCTTGCCGCGGATGGGATTGTACTTTCCAAAAGCAAAGGGCGTATCTATTCATACGATGGCACCGAAAAACCGCCAAATGATGGAACTCCACATAATCAGCATGATGGGCACAAGCATTGATAGTTGGGTTCAACGCCTTAATGGCTTCCAACGACTTCCAACAGGAAGGGGGTATCTTTGTCAGCATTTGACGCATCTTTACTTTTGAAAAACAAACTCTACATCAAAAACATGGTCTGCGACCGATGCAAGCTGGTCGTGTCTGACCTGTTCCAAAAGCTGGGCGTTGAGTTCAGGGTCATTGAGCTTGGTAGGGTGGAACTGATGGAAGAACCATCACCAGATGTTAAGGCACAACTGGAAAGGGAATTGAACGCATTGGGGTTCTCGCTTATTGACGACCGCAAGAGCCGATTGATCGAGCAGATCAAGAACGAGATCGTAACGCTTGTCCATCACAACGAAGAGGGTATAAGAACGAACCTTTCCGATCACTTAGCAGATAAGCTTGCTCACGATTACAAGTACCTGAGCAACCTGTTCTCCGAGGTGGAAGGGAAAACCATTGAGAAGTACTACATCGCGCAGCGTATTGAAAAGGTGAAGGAGCTGCTGGTGTATGATGAGCTTTCATTGAGCGAGATCGCCTTTCGCTTGAATTATTCGAGTGTGGCCTACTTGAGCAACCAGTTCAAAAAGGTAACGGGCCTCACCCCAAGCCGCTTTAAGGAAATTGGCGGCAACAGACGCCTGCCGCTGGATAAGGTGTAAATATTACAACCCTTTCTGAAAATCGCGTAAGGCGTCCGCGATGCGGTCCCTGCAACTTTGTATCGTAACTTAAAGCTACTGTTATGGCACAAGAACTGAACGAAACGATAAACATTCCGCTGGAAGGAGTGGAAAGCGAGCATTGCGCGCTAATAGTCGATAAGGGGCTCTCAGAGGTTCCCGAAATAAAAGATCACAAAGTCGAACTGAACAATAGAAGGGCGGTGATAAACGCCACTGCATTGCCCACCGCGGTGCAGAAGATCCGCGACCTTGGTTATGGTGTGACCACCATTAGGAAACAATATGGTGTTCTGAAAATGACCTGCGCCTCCTGTGCGGTCAGTGTGGAAAGCATGATCAAGTCCGTAAATGGGGTGGTCAATGCGTCTGTCAATTTCGCGAATGCCACCGTGATGGTGGAAATGATACCTGAAGCCGTCACTTTCGACCAACTTCAAACCGTTGTCCAAAACATCGGTTATGACCTTGTGGATGAAGAGGATGGTACTTCCGAAAGTTTGGAGGAGATACACGAAAAGCAGTACAGGACACTTCAAAAACGAACCTGGGGCGCCATCTTCTTTGCGTTGCCAACGGCCATTATAGGCATGTTCCTGATGGACATGCCCTACGCGGATTACATCATGTGGGCGCTTTCCACACCCGTTGTGCTTTGGTTCGGCAAGGACTTCTTTGTGAACGCTTGGAAACAGGCCAAGCATCGCTCAACGAACATGGATACGCTGGTGGCCTTGAGCACAGGCGTGGCTTATCTGTTCAGCGTTTTCAATACCCTGTTCCCCGGTTTCTGGCATGAGCGAGGCCTCCATGGGCACGTTTATTTTGAGGCAGCTGCCGTGGTCATCGCCTTTATTCTCATTGGGAAACTCCTTGAGGAGAAGGCCAAGGGCAATACATCGGAAGCCATCAAAAAGCTCATCGGTCTTCGGCCAAAGACGGTGACAGTCATTCATCATGGCGGTCATCAGATGGAAATGCCCATTGAGAAGGTGAACATCGGAGACCGGATATTGGTGAAGCCCGGTGAACGCATAGCCGTTGACGGAAAGGTGGTGGAAGGTTCGTCCTATATCGATGAAAGTATGCTGACAGGAGAACCCGTTCCCGCTTCAAAATCAGAGGGAGACAAGGTTTTTGCCGGCACCATCAATCAGATGGGAACCCTTCAGTTCACCGCAGAGAAGGTCGGGGCAGAAACCCTTTTGGCGCAGATCATCCAAACGGTTCAGGATGCGCAGGGAAGCAAGGCCCCGGTCCAGAAACTGGTTGACAGGATCGCGTCCATCTTCGTTCCGGTGGTCATAGTAATAGCGATGGCAGCATTTGCGGCCTGGGCTTTTTTTGGTGGGGCCAACGGTATTACGCAAGGCCTTTTATCACTGGTAACCGTTCTGGTGATAGCCTGCCCATGCGCTCTCGGATTGGCAACCCCAACGGCCATCATGGTCGGGGTGGGGAAAGGGGCCGAGAACGGTATTCTCATCAAGGATGCCGAAAGCTTGGAACTCGCCAAGAAGATCGATACGCTGGTGCTTGACAAGACCGGAACCATCACCATCGGAAGCCCGACCGTCATGGACATCAAGTGGGCGGATGATGAACCGGATCTTCCGAATGTGCTTCTGTCCCTCGAAAAGAACTCGGAACACCCATTGGCGCAGGCAGTGGTTGCGCACCTGTCAGATGCAAAAGCACTTTCGGTAATCGACTTTGAGAGCATCACAGGAAAAGGAGTAAAAGGCACTGTGATTGGAACGACTTGGCATTTGGGCAATCAACGCCTGATGAATGATCTGAAAGTTTCCATCCCTACAGAAATGCAACAGGCGGCAGATGCATGGGCAGAAAAGGCTTACACCGTTGTGTGGCTGGCTGATGAGAAATCTGTGAGAGGCGTGGTGGCACTTGCGGATGCCATCAAGGAAGGGTCAAGGGAAGCCATTCAGCGATTGGCTGAAGAGGGCATCGAAGTACACATGCTCACGGGAGATAACAGATCAACGGCTGCCCACGTGGCAAAAGAGGTCGGCATCACTCATTTTGTGGCCGAAACATTACCACAGGATAAGGCTACTTACATCAGCTCGTTACAAGCCAAAGGCAAGACCGTGGGCATGGTGGGCGATGGCATCAACGATAGCACAGCTTTGGCTCAGGCAGATGTGGGTATCGCCATGGGTAAGGGAAGCGACATTGCCATGGATGTGGCCAAGATGACCATCGTTTCTTCCGACCTGAGAAAGATACCTGAGGCTATCAAGCTGTCACGTCTGACGGTGGGTGCTATCCGCCAGAACCTGTTCTGGGCGTTCATCTACAATATCGTAGGTATTCCCATTGCGGCAGGCGTGCTCTACCCGTTCACGGGTTACCTGCTCAACCCGATGATCGCGGGCGCAGCGATGGCGCTGAGTAGCGTCAGTGTGGTGGGAAACAGCCTGAGGCTGAAGCTGAAGAAACTCACATAGTGGAAATGTTACAACCAAGAGCGAAAATGGTGTAAGACTGTCATGAGAGCAGCTACCGAAATTTGAACAAACAAATCATCAGTCATGAAAACAGTAAGAATAGAAATACCCGATATGCAAAGCTCGCATTGCCAAATGCGCGTAAGAACAGCTTTGACCAGCTTGAAAGGCGTAACTGTGACCAGCGTTGAACCTGGTTCGGCCAGCGTAAACCTGGAGGATGGCACGGAACTGAGAATGGTCACGGAAAGCATTGAGAAGAATGGATATACCGTGGCTGGGGTGAATCAGGAAATCTCGGATGAAACGAAGTCGACCACATTCAAGACCAACATCAATTGCAGCGGTTGTGTGGCGAAGGCCAGCCCCGTACTGAACGAGGTTGTGGGAGAAGGAAACTGGTCGGCAGAAACCGAAAGGGCCGATAAGAAGCTGACCATCACCTCCGAAGCATTTGATCAGGATCATCTTGGAAAACGCTTGAAAGACCTCGGTTTGGAAATTGAGGCAATGGCCTGATACGGGCGGAATTGACAACCATCAGAAATGACAGCAGCAGAATTGATAAATTAGTGTCGTGAGAAAAGCAACCGCCATATTGTTAATGTTCTTGGTTACCGTGGCCACCAGTGGTGTGGCCATTACCAAGCATTACTGCGGAAACCAAGTGGCCTCCATATCGATGTTGGGCGATGGCGGTTGTTCTTGCGGTACAATGGACACCAAGTCTGGCTGCTGTCATTCTGAACGGTCTTTCTTTCAGGTGGACGATGACTTTTCCGTTACGCCTGTTCAGTCTGTGAATGTTGCATCAGTTTCACTGATCGCACTGATTGCGTATCAGGTAAAATTAGAGTTGGATGATGAGAATACGTTCTTCTCATTCCTTCATTACAAGCCGCCCATTCCCGATCGGGACATTCAGGCGCTCATACAATCCTTCCTTATCTGATACCCTTATTTGAGTTCAGGCCATTCGGCCTGTAGTACTCCGTGTCCGCGTGCGACATGGCGATGATCTACAATTCATCAAAACTCAAATCATGTTAAATAGCATAATCAGATTCTTTCTGGAGAATAAGCTGGTGGCCTTTCTTCTACTGATCCTCTTCATTGGATGGGGATTGGCAACGGCACCTTTCAATTGGAAAAGCGAGTGGCTTCCTCGCGACCCTGTAGCCGTTGATGCCATACCCGACATCGGTGAGAACCAACAGATCGTTTTCACACAATGGATGGGACGCTCACCACAGGATGTGGAAGACCAGATAACCTATCCACTCACGACATCTCTTCTCGGTGTACCGGGTGTGAAGACCATCCGAAGTTCGAGCATGTTCGGCTTTTCGAGCATCTACGTCATTTTCAATGAGGATGTGGATTTCTATTGGAGCCGTTCGCGCATCCTTGAAAAGTTGAACTCACTGCCTTCGGGAACCTTGCCCGATGGGGTGCAGCCATCGCTTGGGCCGGATGCCACGGCTTTGGGACAGGTGTATTGGTATACCTTGGAAGGGCGTGATGAAAAAGGCAACCCGACCGGAGGTTGGGACCCGCAAGAACTCCGAGGTATTCAGGATTACATAGTCAAGTATGGGCTTTCGTCCGTGCAGGGGGTGTCGGAAGTGGCATCTATCGGTGGGTTTGTGAAGGAATATCAGGTGGATGTGGACCCTGTGGCGATGCGCGCCTATGGGGTTTCCATTCCGCAGATCATGACGGCCGTGCGCAATTCCAACAAGGATGTAGGCGCCAAGACGATTGAAGTGAACCGCGCGGAGTACTTGGTGCGTGGATTGGGCTACATCAAGTCCATAAGTGATCTGGAAGAAGCAGTGGTGACTGTGAATGATAATATTCCTGTCCGAGTGAAGGACGTGGCGCATGTCACGCTTGGTCCGGCTCCAAGAAGAGGTGCGTTGGACAAGTCGGGAGCGGAAGCTGTGGGTGGTGTGGTCATTGCGCGTTATGGCGCCAATCCATTGGCGGTGATCAATGCTGTGAAAGACCAGTTGGAGGTAATCGCCCCAGGATTGCCGGAGAAGAAACTGGCGGATGGAACGGTTTCCAAGATTACGGTAGTTCCATTTTACGACCGTACGGCCCTCATTAAAGAAACCCTTGGTACGCTTGAAGAAGCACTCACACTGGAGATCCTGCTAACCATCATTGTCATCATTCTGATGGTGATGAACCTGCGCGCCTCGCTGCTCATTTCGAGCATGCTGCCTGTGGCAGTGCTGATGTGTTTCATCGCCATGCGCTACTTCGGGGTCGATGCCAATATCGTGGCACTTTCGGGTATCGCTATTGCCATCGGAACCATGGTGGATATGGGAATTGTGCTTTCCGAGAACATGCTGAAACACATGGACGAGGCCGATGACGGTGAACCGCTTTTGGAGGTGATCTATCGTGCGACATCTGAGGTGGCCTCTGCTGTAATCACTGCGGTTTCGACCACCATCGTGAGCTTCCTTCCTGTGTTCACCATGGTGGCTGCGGAAGGGAAACTGTTCCGACCGTTGGCGTTCACCAAGTCATTCGCGCTCATCTCCAGCATCATTGTGGCCATCATCATCCTGCCGCCTTTTGCGCACACCATTTTCAGCTTCCGGCCCAAGAAGGGAATGATGAAAATGGTCATGAACGGCTTGGCTATCGTTACCGGAATTGTTCTGGTGTTCTTCTCATGGTTGGGATGGCTGCTGGTGGTCATTGGAATTGTGGGGCTGCTGGTTGATCTTCTCGAAAGGAACGACCGATGGAAGCTGCTTGGAAGTTGGTTGCAGACATTGACCTATGCCTTCATCGTGGCGTGGTTCTTAACACGCATGTGGCTGCCGTTAGGACCAGAAAAAAGCGTGCTGGTCAATTACCTTTTCGTGCTGTTGATGGTGGGTGGGCTGATCAGCCTGTTCTATCTCGTCATTTATCTGTACCCGAGAATACTTCGTTGGTGCCTCAGTCATAAAGCACTCTTTTTGACCATTCCGATGGTCTTACTGTTGTGGGGCGCATTTAGTTGGCTGGGAGTGAAAGGCATCTTCGGTCTGACGAATGATGAGATTGCAGATAGCCGTTTCTATTCCAGCCTGAACGAGGTATTTCCGGGAGCGGGAGAGGAGTTCATGCCATCGCTGGATGAAGGTGCATTTTTGCTCATGCCGACCTCCATGCCGCATGCGGGAATGGAAGAAAATATTGAGGTGGTTGCGCAGCTTGATATGGCGGTGCAGGCCATTCCTGAAGTGCAATCTGTGGTAGGAAAACTTGGACGTGTGGAGTCGGCTCTGGATCCTGCGCCTATTTCCATGTACGAGAACATCATCAACTACAAATCGGAATATGTGACCGATGAGGATGGTAATCGAGTTCGTTTTAAGGTTGATGCAGAAGATGAATACGTCCGAGATAGCGTGGGTGAACTGGTGCCTGATGCCAACGGAAAGTATTTCCGAAACTGGCGCGAGCACATTCATTCGCCTGATGACATTTGGAATGAGATCGCGAAAATTCAACTGCCAGGAGTGACCGCTGCGCCCAAGTTGCAACCGATTGAAACGCGCTTGGTGATGCTGCAAACGGGCATGCGCGCACCGATGGGTGTACGGGTAAAAGGCAATGACCTTGATACGATAGAGGCGTTCGGTTATCGGTTGGAACACTACCTGAAGCAAGTTGAAGGCGTGAAAGCTCAGGCTGTGTTTGCCGACCGTATTGTGGGCAAACCTTATTTGGAAATTGAACTGAACAGGCGCGAAATGGCGCGCTACGGACTTTCCATCCAAGATCTGACCATGTACATCGAAAGTGCCATTGGTGGCATGACGAATACTACTACGGTTGAGGGTCGTGAACGGTACGCGGTGCGTGTCCGATACGCTCGTGAATTGCGTGATGACCCAACGGTCATTCCAGATATGCTGATCCCGACCAAAACGGGAGGACAGATACCGCTCGGACAAGTGGCTTCCATTAACTACGTTTCGGGACCTCAGGTCATAAAAAGTGAGAACACCTTCCTGCTCGGCTATGTGCTTTTCGATAAACTCGATGACTTTGCAGAAGTGGATGTGGTGGAGAATGCGCAACGGCTTCTGCAAGAGAAGATCGCCAGTGGGGAATTGCGTGTTCCAAGTGGCATCAGCTATGAATTTGCAGGGAATTACGAGAACCAGGTGCGTGCTCAGAAACGGCTTTCCATCGTGATGCCGTTGGCGCTGCTCATCATCTTCCTCATCCTGTATTTCCAGTTCCGTTCGGTGCTGACCACCAGCATGATCTTTACATCCATTGCCGTGGCGTTCAGTGGTGGTTTCATCATGATCTGGCTCTACGGTCAACCGTGGTTCATGGATTTCTTGCTGTTCGGAACCAATCTGCGGTCGCTGTTCCAAATGGATGTGGTGAACCTGAGCGTGGCCGTTTGGGTCGGGTTCATTGCGCTGTTCGGTATTGCATCGGATGACGGTGTTGTCATTGCCACCTATTTGCAGCAGTCGTTCGAGCAGAATTCGCCAACCACCATACAAGGAATTCGCGATGCGGTGGTCGAAGGCGGTTCGCGAAGGATACGTCCGTGTTTGATGACCACGGCCACAACGCTGCTGGCGCTGCTTCCGATCCTATCATCAACAGGGCGTGGGTCAGACATCATGCTGCCCATGGCCATTCCATCGTTTGGCGGTATGGCCATCGAATTGATCACGCTGTTCATCATTCCCGTGCTATTCTCATGGAGGTACGAATGGCAATTAAAATCCAAGACAAAATGAAAAAGACACTATTCATATTAGCCCTCTTGGTTTCCAGCGTTGGTTTCGGCCAGAGCTTGGAAGAATACATGCAGGAAGCAGCGGTGAACAATCCATCGCTGAAAGCCAAATACTTGGCCTACGAAGCAGCCTTGCAGAGAGTGCCGCAGGTCGGTTCGTTGGCTGATCCTGAACTCAGTTTTGGGTTTTTCGCAAGCCCTGTGGAAACACGGGTTGGGCCGCAGCGCGCACGGTTTGAAGCCAGACAGATGTTCCCGTGGTTCGGGACGTTGGGTGCACAGAAAGACGCGGCAACAGAAATGGCGAAAGCGAAATATGAGCTGTTCATCAACGCTCGTAATGAGATCTTCTTCGATGTGGAGAAGGCATACTATCGATTGTACGAGTTGGATGAGGCCACGCGCATTACCAAAGAGAACATTCGCATTCTGGAAACCTATGAGCGGTTGGCGCTAACACGCTTTGAGAACAATCAGGGAGGCATGATCGATGTGCTTCGGGTACAACTTGAAACAGGCGAACTGAAGACCCAGCTTCTGAACTTTGCCGAACGAAGAAAAGCTGTGGTATCAGACCTGAATGCCATGCTCAACCGGCCAACCGAAACCGATGTCCCGACAATTGAGGCCGTGGCCGAAAGAGAACCCGACCTCGAAATTCCTACGCTTTTGGACAGCATTAAAAGTCAGAACCCGATGCTGCTTGGCTTGGAACATCAGCGTCAGGCAAGTCTCAATAGTTCGGTGGCGGCCAAAAGGAACGGTGCGCCCAAATTCGGAGTCGGCCTCAGTTACACCGTGGTGGACAAACGTACTGATATGGATGTTCCGCAGAACGGACAGGACGTTTGGATGCCGATGATGTCGGTCAGCTTGCCCATCTATCGCAAGAAGTATAGCGGTCAATACAAGGAGCAGCAACTGCTGTCTGAAATGTATGAGGCGGAACACCTCGACA
>CAYWET010000012.1:73254-90423 GCA_964457245.1 uncultured Chryseobacterium sp.
CAATACAAGGAGCAGCAACTGCTGTCTGAAATGTATGAGGCGGAACACCTCGACAAAGGCAACATGCTCAATTCCAAACTTCAAATGGCTATTGCCGACATGACCGATGCCAATAACCGCCTGTCGCTTTACCTTGAACAGACGCGAATTGCAGAACAGGCCTTGCAGATACTCGTGGATGCTTACAGCACAGGGGGCAAGGACTTCGAGGAGATCCTTCGCATTCAACGCATGCTGCTCAAATACCAACTCGAAACGGCCAAGGCTATCAAGGATAAGAACACGGCTGTGGCCGCAATGGAAGCACTTTATTAACTCTAAAACCAAAAGACATGAAAACCATTAGATCAATAATCACTGCAATCACAGTAATAACCTTTATCGGATGTGGCAGCAGTCATGAACATCACGATCATTCCAACACGAACGAAGCGGTTGCACAAGACACGACCGCACATCATGAGCATGCACATGCCAAGTACCAATGTCCGATGGACTGCGAGAATGGGAAGACCTATGATGAGCCAGGCAAATGTCCAGTCTGCGAAATGGACATGGAAGAAGTAACCCAAGAATAGTGATCATGAAAGCAAATTGGAAAATAATAGGTGTGGCCATCGGCATGTTGGCAGCAGGTGTTTTGATAGGTCGACTGACGTTTCAGCGAGCACCCGAACCTGATCATGCGACAGAACACGCAGAAGAGAAATCTGATCAGGTTTGGACCTGTGCCATGCACCCACAGATTAGGCAGAACGAACCCGGTGATTGTCCCATCTGCGGAATGGAGTTGGTGCCTGTAGGTTCAGGAGAAGAACTGGCCGAGAATATGTTCCAGATGAGCCAGAGCGCGGTGCAATTGGCAAACATTCAGACCTCGGTTGTTCAACGCGGCAACGCGGATAAGGAAATAACCTTCCAAGGAAAAGTGCAGCAGGATGAACGGAGTATTTCGCTTGTAACCGCGCGGTTTGCTGGCCGTCTTGATGCCTTGAATGTGAACTTCACCGGAGCGGAAGTGAAGAAGGGGCAAGTATTGGCCTCGGTGTATTCCCCACAATTGGTCACGGCACAGCGCGAGCTACTGGAAGCAATGAAGATCAAGGAAGAGAACCCAAAGATCTATCAGGCGGCAAGAGGCAAACTTCGCCTTTGGGACCTGACCGATGCCCAGATAACCGCGATTGAAAACGGTGGTGAACCGTTGGAGCATATCGATATTCTTTCACCTATCACGGGCATCGTAACGAACCGAATGGCCACGTTGGGTGAGTATGTAAAAGAAGGTTCCGTGCTTTTTCATGTTACTGACCTGAGCAGGGTTTGGGTGCTTTTCGATGCTTACGAAAGCGACCTTCCGTTCATTCGGAAAGGACTGCCGATCACGTTCTCGGTCAATTCCTTGCCAGGCAAGAAGTTCAAAGCAAATGTGACGTTCGTTGATCCTGTGCTGGATGCGAAGAAACGCACGGCATCGGTACGGGTCGAGGTTTCCAATGCTGATTGGTCGCTCAAACCTGAAATGTTCGCCAATGGCGAGATAAAGGTCAAAGGCGGAAGCGGTAAAGAACTACTCGTGCCACGCTCTGCCGTCATGTGGACGGGCAAACGCTCGGTTGTTTACGTGAAGGTGCCGGACACAGAAGTTCCCGTTTTCGAGTTCAGAGAAGTAACACTCGGCTCTGAATTGGGTGGTTTCTATGAGGTGAAAGACGGCATTTCCGAAGGAGAGGAAGTGGTGACCAACGGAACCTTCAAAGTTGATGCTGCTGCACAGTTGGTGGGGAAGAAAAGCATGATGAACAGAACCGCCCGCCCCGCCATGACAGGCCATGACCACGGAAGCATGAAAATGGGAAGTTCTGAGAATGCAACGAGCGAGATGTCAGAAGCTAAGTTCATCGTGTACGGCAACTGCGGAATGTGTCAAAAGCGAATTGAAAAGGCTGCTATGGCGGTGCCTGGGGTGATGCATGCTGCGTGGAACAAGGACACCAAAGAGTTTGTGGCGCACTTTAATGGCGATAAAACCAGTAAGGATGCAATCAGTAAAGCGATTGCAGGTGTTGGACATGATACGGAGTTTGACCGCAGCACTGACGAGGCGTATGAGGATCTAGCCAAATGCTGCTTGTATGACCGACAGAAGAAATAAGGGTAACTTTCGTAAGTGATGAAGTCATTGATAGTTGCCCTGTTTTCCTTTGCTTACTTCTCGGCCTGTTTTGGCCAGAATGCCCCTGACTTTACCATCACCGATACGGATGGCATCGAGTGGAACCTGCATGAGCAACTTGCATTGGGTAAAACCGTGGTGCTGGACTTCTTCTTCGTTGATTGTGTGCCATGTCAAACGCAGTCGCCCGCAGTTTCCGATATGTATCAGTACTATCTGGCGGCCAATGCAGATGTACTTGTTTTGGGTATAAGCAATCGTGACAGTGATGCCGAGGTGGAACAGTTCGACCAGACCTACGGAATTACCTACCCGACCGCTGGCGAGGAAGGTGGTGGCGATAGCGTTACCACGTTGTATCAAAGTTGGTTCCCGTTCTTCGGATGGCCGTCCTACGGAGTTGTGTGTCCTGATACTACCATAGAGTGGGGTATTTTCCCGAGCGTACCTGATGTGCCTGAACTTCGGGCTGCGGTTGATGCTTGCCTTGGAACGGCTTCGGTTCGGGAACAAACGCACCCGGTTGATCATCTTGGTTTTGATGGCAATCGACTAACCATCAAGTCCGCTGAGATAAGATCGATTGCAGTAACCGACATGCTTGGAAGATGCGTATTGAATTTCGACAATATTGAGCAAGGCATGTCATTCCAGCTTCCAACGGATGCCGTGTTCGTCTTAAGTCTATCCTTAAAAGATCAACGTCCCATCCACTTAAAAATCAAACTATGAGATCAACATTTACTACCCTCTTTCTTGCATTACTCTGCCTTTCGGGTTCTGCCCAAGTGCTTGGCACTGCCATTCCTGTGGCCGATGACAACGCCTATGGTAAAACGCGACCTCGAATTGTTTCGGACGCCAGTGGTAATCCTATCGTAATGTGGGGTCACAAGACAACAGACAAGGTTTACGTGGCCAAACTCAACGGTAACTCGTTTGCTACCCCCGTCTCAGTAGTCCCAGGAGTTGAGCAAGCCTTTGTTGAAGACTGGACCGGACCGGACATTGCCTCCAATGGAAATGATGTTTTCGTCACATATCACTCTCAACCGGAGGCTGAGGGTTTTGTCTATGTGGTCAAAAGCTCGGACGGTGGGGCGACTTTTGGAGATACTGTGCGTGCAGAAAATATAGGCACAGACCAAAGTAGATTTCCTGTGATTGCGGTAGACCCGAATGGCAATCCAGCCGTTATGTTCATGCGATTTACAGGGAATTGGGTCGACCCTCAGTACGTGGTAGCCAATTCCTCAAACGGAGGTGTTAGTTATTTGGATGATGTAACGGCATCAGAAATCGCTCCTGGTGAAGTCTGCGATTGTTGCCCTGCGGCATTGTTAAATGAAGGCCAACGGCAAGTAGCCATGTTTCGAAACAATGACAATAACCTGCGTGATCTTTGGGTAACGATTTCTAACGACAATGG
The DNA here is from genome assembly GCA_964457245.1 of uncultured Chryseobacterium sp. Classification (GTDB taxonomy): domain Bacteria; phylum Bacteroidota; class Bacteroidia; order UBA10329; family UBA10329; genus UBA10329. The sequence goes on from CAYWET010000012.1 coordinate 76,860, forward strand.
AGCTGACTTCGATACCGGAGACGACATGGATCCCAACAACTGGATCATCAACAGCTGTCCATCTACCGGACCAGATGGTCATATTGACGGAGATAGTCTTTACACCGTTTGGATGAGTGCCGGGCAAGGCTCGTCCCGTGTCTATCTTTCATCGGTTCATCTTCCCAGTGCAACCCGTGGCACGACTTGGGAGGTTGCTCCCGAACAGAATACTTCTGCCAACCAGAACTACCCACGCATTGCTGGTGACGGACAACTTTTAGGTGTGGTCTATCAACAAGCGGCAAGTGGGAATATCGATTGCTATATGGCGATTTCCACCAATGGTGGTGCTTCCTTCGGTCAACCATTTCTTCTACACGATGAAACAAACGGGACACAGCGAAACCCGGATGTGACCTACGCGAACGGTGAATTTCATGTAGTGTTCGAGGATGTTGCAGCAGGAGCCGTGGTTTATAGGTCTGTTTCTGTTCCCGTTGGTATCAGTGAACTTGAAGTTGAGGCCGAAATCTGGTCAGCAAATGGGAATATCCATGTGCGGTTAGGGCAGCCTATTCGTTACCTTCTTGAGCTTATAAATCCAGCAGGTCAATTGGTTTATCAAGAGGACATGAGTCAGGGAAGTGCCACAATTCCGGTTCGTGACAATGGTCTTTATTTGCTGAGGCTCTCAAATGAGAAAATTGCCCTAACTAAGAAATTGCTTTTGGAATGACGTTCGGCCCTTCGGGAATGGGTGAGTCGAGCACACAAAAAGGGCCAAGAAGCGTTAGCCCCTTGACCCTCTACATCTATGACCGCCCTGTTTACTCAGGCCGCACCCTGAGCCCTACTGCGGCAGCGGCCTCGCAGAACCTCGCGAACCTGTCAACGGTCCACTGATTGGTCACCACCACCTTCTTCGCGTCCGAAGTGGTCAGCACCTGATGGTCGTTGAGGTGATAACGATTACGATCCTTCGACAGGTCCTGTGCGGCCTTGAGCTCCGCCACTACACCGAACCTCGATACGATGTCTTCCGAGAACACGGACTTCAGCTGTTTAAGTGACGGCTTCTCCTTCTCCACGTAGTCGGATACCACCTTCAGGGCACATGCCGATTTCGAGTACGGCACCTTCTCCTTACCGTAGAGGAATTTCCCAGTGTGACGACCGGTGCGTTCTGGGACCGCCTGTTTCTTTACAGGTGCTTCGGCCTTCTTTTCTGGTTCGGGCTCAGCAGACGCGTCCGTTTGCGTCCCAGCAAGAGCTTTAAGACCCTCAGGGTCCTTCACTGTATAAGCCTTGCCCTTCTCGTCCTCATTGATCTCAATCAGGCCGTCCTTGTTCAGCCTACTAATCACGTTGTGCACCTGGATGACCGGGATTTTGAGTAGTTCCGCCAGTGCATTCGGTTGAGTGTCTGCCCCATCTTGTAGTAGCCCGTGGGCGATTAGCGTTGTTGCTTGTTCCGTCTTCATGTTATAGTTTTTGGTTCGACATACCGCGAGTATGGTAGTTTCCAGTTCCCAACTGCGACCAATCGGCAAAAAACGGTCTGCTACCTTCGGTTCTTACCCCACATTCTCATGGACAGGAACAAGAAGAACAAGGTCAGCGCCTCAGAGCTGGCGAGGCAGCAACGTGCCCGGATTTTTAGGCGTTCGCGGTTTTACAGGTCGATACTGGACGATCGAAAGATGCCAGTGTGGTTGTACAACGTGGCCTGTATGCACCGTATCCGAGAACGAGGGCTCGACATGTTCGATGAGTACGGCCAGCTACTCGTTCGCAACCCCATGAACCTCAAGCGGCAACAGATGTCAGGCGACATCTTCCTGACAGAGCTCATCGACTACTGGTTGGAGCAGGACGCACCTTACGCATATCGATTCTGCGCACAGGCCAAGGAATTGTTGGACGCCTACAACCAGAAGTACGGAGTGTGATATATAGGGAAAGACACATCACCCTATATGAAACGACTACATCTATTCAAGGACCACCCGCACGTGAGCATACAAGAGCGCGTGCAGGAACAGGAAAAACCTAAGGATAAAAAACCGGAGCTTGACTGCCGCACCAACCACAGCACCACCAGCTATGAATATCAGGTACTGCTGGGCGAAGAAGTTCACTATATGATGCGCGTGAACAAGGAATCCGGTGCGGTACACGCGTTCATGGCCGAGCGGATGTTCGACTTCGACAAGCTCGATGACCTGTACACCGAGTGGCCCGAGGTGGCTATCGATAAGGATGTCAACGCTGCGTTTCGTGCCATGATGATGGACGATGGACTTCCACTTCCCGACACCCCCGGTTGCATCGACCACCGGGTGAACGAGAACGATACCCGACCGAACGAGTACAGTGAAGTACCTGAGGAGGGACTGCTAAAAAGGCAGATGGCCGTGTGCGACCCTGACTGTGGTGAGTACACCATCAAGATCGGCAACTCACTTTATATCCTTCGCGTGAACACAGACACCAACTGGTGCCGCCTGAACGTGAGGCAGGAAGCGAGGGAATTCAAGTTGAAAGACATTTACGATGCCGTACCTGAGTTGCCGCTCCTGATGAACGGTGAGGTCAACGGCCAGCTACGTGACAAACTTCATGCGGACGGCTTCGTGGTTCCTGAGACACCCTACGAACTTGGGTACTCGATTTCGGACAAGGACGAGGGCTAAGCAACCTGTGCCATTTCCAAAAGTCGCATCGCCCTCCTGACCTTACAGGTGGTGGTCCTTGAAGTGCCATGTACCTTCTGTATCTGGCGAATGGACAATCCCTGCTCAAGTGCCTTGACCACCTTGCGATGTTTACGAAGAAAATCCTCCACGTCCTCGGTGGTGCCAGCCTTCCTACCTATCTGTTTGCCCTGACCTCGTGCATGTTCAATACCGGATTTTATCCGCTCCGACAACTGTTGGCGTTCATACTGTGCGATCTCGCTGTGAATGGCGATGACGAGGTTGCCCGAGAATGTCGGCTTGCCATCATCGTCCAGGCTTTCGATACCGAGCTGCGTGAAGACCACGCTCACACCGTGGGCGGTCAGCGCATCGATGACCTTGTGTACTTCACGTGGTTTCCGTCCGATCCTGCTTAGCTCGGTGACCACCACCTTGTCGATGGCACCCTCCTCAGCAAGTTGCAGTACCTCACGCAGATCCTCCCGTCTGTTGTTGGTCGTGTTACCGCTGATGGTGCTGGTGATCTCCTTCACCACCTTGAGGCCGTTGGCCTTGCAGTAGTTGCGCAGGGCATTGACCTGGTGTGATGCGTCCTGATGGTGGGTCGATACCCTTGTAAGAATACATGCTCGCTTGCTCATGGTCGTGTCAGTTACGGGCGGCCCAATAGAACTAAAGTTTTCCGCGTGCCACTTTCGGGTGCCTTCGATGACGTTGAGTGCCTATTCAAATCGGGCCCGAAAACAGCAGGGGTTTTTATTGTGCCGCGTTTTTACGCTCCGAGTGTAGCAGATTTCCGCTTGCTATGGAAATAGCAGCTCTTGAGAAACGTAACTTTAAGGCGATGGAAAGTAGCTTCAACAGGATAGTGGATGTGGTCATAGGTTCGCCCAGTAAGCAGGCCATGATCTTCATCCGGTTCGTGCGGTTCATCGCCTCTGTCGTGACCACGATAATCGTCTATGAGAAGTTTCGTGGTGATGTCGAGCTACAGGCAGACTTCAAGTTGCTCCTGAACCAGATATTCTCGTTCAGCGGTGTTGTGGTGCTCCTTGCTTTTGGAATTGTTCACTTCGGTTTCTATGGACTACTAAGTAAGTTGCTCACCTATATCGCGCTTAACAGGAACGTAGCTTTAAGACTTAGTACAATGTCTGAGGATGAGGCCTTTGACCTTGCAGACAGCCTCTCCGAACGCCAGTCGTTAGTATCCACCATCAAGAAGTTCGATAAGACGACAGCGGAGGAAAAATACAAAACCACTCTGCTGAGAATCCAACGGATGGGTCGCGATGAAAGGGAGACACACGAGGCGGTAGCATTGTTGTCCATAGTCTGTATCCAATTCTCCCTCATGTCGCCCTCAGGTACCAATCGCTTTGTACTTGGTCTGCTGTTCAGCCTGGGAGTGATTGGTGGCTTCATGCTTTACGCAGGATTACCTGCGATGTATGGTGTTCGATACAAGCACGAACAGAGACGGCTGAAGCAATTGAAAAATGAGATGGGCGGTGCTGGTGGTAAGGATGATATGACGGGGGCATAACAGAATTTTGAGCATGGCAGACCAGAAACCGGACGGCAACCTTGGCAACTTGGTACTTGTGTACATCCTCTTGCAGGTGGTGCTCGTTATCCTCGGCATCATAGTAGCGGATGCAATCGGTGTCATTGTGGAGATGTTCGACCTCTCGCTCGGTCGAAAGTTGACCGTGTTGGTCGGAATCTGCCTCATTATCCTAATCATCCTTTACATGCTACGAAAGCGTCTCCTGTATCATTTGTCATTCGAGGGCATCAGCGAGACGATATTTTCGAAGGCTGAGCGTAAAAGAATGAGAGAGTTGTCGGACAAGTGGAAGTCGAACACACTGTCGGAGCCTGAGATCGTAGAGTTTGAGGAGCTCCTTGTCCGTACCGGATGGCCTAAAGGGTTAGTGCGAAAATACGCTCAGAAAAACTGGACCGTAAAGGAAGTGCTCATACTCATCCTTTCCATTAGCGTTGTTGTTCCGTTTGCCATCTGGTTTCTCGACAAGTTGAACGAAGCCCGAGAAAGAAGGTCACAGAAGAAAATTGATGCATCTCAAGCACCGAAGAAGTTGGAAGGTGCAGATGAGGACACCACACCTTCCTCGGACGACCCGTCCTGAAACACATCATCGCGCTGAGGTCGTCCGTAGATCAGAACTCATCTTCCAAATTAGGGTCCATGTACTCTTCGACCTCGAAGATGAACATCTGTATCTCCTCCAACAGTTTGCTTTGGTGCAGCACCTTAAGCTCGCTTGGTGACACGTCCAACGTCCTACGATGCGCATGGGCTGTGATCTCTGGGATGAAGATGGTGATGAGGTCTGAGTTGAAGTCGTAGGCGATGGTGAAGGTCGCGCCTGAGATGTTGAACTCCTTGACCGTGTTCAGCCGCTTGGGAACAAGCACTTGGTTCTCGCCCGAGTTGACCAACGCTCCGAACCCCTTAGGTCGTAGTGTGATGAGCATTTCCGCCACGGCATGGTCGATGCCCGACCCACCGTACGCCATCAGCTCTGGGAATTGGTCAATATCACCTATGGTAGAACGGTAGCCGACAAGTACCCGAGCAGACTGGGTCACGGTGATCTCTTCGGTGCCGGGGCAGTAACGTATGGTGTAGTGGCATCCATCGATCTCCACTACCCGCTTCTTCCACTCGACAGGGAATGTCAACTTGTTGTATGGTTCAGAGTGCGTCATGTGCGCATGCGTGTTATGTGTACCTTATATATCGTCCGACCAATCAGGACGGGTGGTATTTTCCGGAGCGGCAGATAACTTTACCCTGTAACATAACTCATCTACATGCCATCGCCAGACCTGCCGTTCAACGACCACTACAAGGAAGCATTGCTCAAGCATGACTTCGCTTTCTTCAACCAGATGAACATCGCTGATAACAACTACTCTGAGGCCGACCTGGAGCTGATGGAGCGCGCCTATCGCGACAAGTTGCGTTATCATAGGGAGCAGCGCAATAGCAACCCTCGGCAATATGACTATTGGTTGGAAGGGATGGTCCGTAAGTGCTTTATGGGCAAAGGTTTCCTACCGGGATTTTTTCGACTGGACGGTTGGACGGTAAGCCAGAAGATATTCGATTTCGAGGCACACGGTGAAAGTTGGGCCGTTTTTGAGCTGTGGCAGAAGTACGAGCGCAGACGACAGCGCTGGAAGAAGTCATGGGAGTTGGTCACCAAAATTGGGGCAGTACTTGCGATAATCCTCACCATACTCAAGCTCTTGGAGTTGGGAGGCATTAAATTCCTTGTGTCATGAGGATATATCTGGACTGGGGTGTGATAAACAAAATGCGTTGTGCATCGGAAGCTGATGACGTCTTCTTCAAGATGCGGGAGTACCTGCTGAAGAATAAGGACTATCACGTCATCCCCTGTACAGGGGCACATTTGACAGACCTTGCAAGCTCCGACAGTGATGAGCACCGTGACGAGGTGGAAAAGGATCTCGACTTTCTGGAAGAGCTTACGCGGGGCTTTACCTTCGCTTTCGACCAGGCGCAAAATGTAGAGCAGTGGGAAAACTACCAGCTCAAGCCGTGGTATGAGGATGTAGTGGACAACAACAGGAAATTCTTCAAGGACGGTAACTACTTGGAGAATTTCGCCAAGGACCTACCATTCGGTGGGTTGCTGTCCGGTGTGATGAACTCTCTCAAGCTGATGCCGAGCGGCATCACCAGCGAACAGCTTGACACCCTACGTGACCAGGACTTTGCTAAGATGACGGGCTTTTTCCAACGGTCCGCGGACGGATCATTCCATGACCTGCTTGGTGAGACGGTGAACATGATGCAGTCCTTCAATAATGACGACAAGGCGTACAAAGGTGTCCGCAATGAGTTCCGTGAGAAGTACAAGCTACACGGCTCCTACGATGACGAGAATGTTATCCAGGACATGGAGGCCAAGCTGAAGCAGCTATCCGAAGACCTGTCGTTCGATACGATCCTGAAGGTGATGATGGGGAACAAGGAGAACCCCGACCGCTTCAAGTTGTTCACCACCCACTACCTGATGCTCGACTTCTTCGGCTACCAGGTGGACGGCAAGTTCAGGAACATGGTGCAGGATGCCACTCATGCGTTCTATGCCGGGTTCTGCGACATGTACATTTCCGATGACGCCAAGGCCCGGGCCAAGACGAAAGCCGTATATAACCACCTGAGCATTCGAACCGATGTGGTCAGCCCGGAAGGGTTCGCTAATGAGCGGATGGAAAAGATGCTCGGTCCACAGGATGATCTATCAGTCGTTCTGGTGGATGCGATCAAGAACGGCCTGATCGAGACGAACGTCAATGACGAAGGGACGCCTGTGACCATTCATCAGCTGCCGCTACTGTACGGTTATTTCAACAGGATGCAGGTCAACTACGAGGGTGAGGACGAACACGGCCTGTTCCTGTATAAAAGGAAGCGCACCCTGAGCGATCAGACCTTGTATCGGGAGATACACCAGATCGTAGACCTCATGCAGCAGACACTTGGGCCTGACATCCAAGAACGAGGGGTGTACAGCGAAGATGATCGGCAGGAGATTGAAGCGAACAAGTGGTCTGGTCGAGCACACTTGTGGGGAACGCATGTACTCCACCTGTTGGTACAACCGCATCTCGGGCTCACCATGAACATCGACACCATTGACCGCGTCAGGAGGTTTGCTGCTAAGGAACAGGAGGAAGATATTGAAAAGGAGGGTCCGTAAGTTGCGTGGGCATTTGTTCTCGGAACCTACAGACCAAGTACCTTTCGGATTGTGGTCATGTCATCTACTCCTTTAAGTTCCTTGACGTAATCCTTGCACATGTCCTCAGATAAGTCGGTGAGAGCTTTCAATAGTTGCAAAACCTGATTTCCAGCTTCCAGTTTTTCCTCATGCGAAACTGCCAGCTTATACTCCGCATTGGCCGCGTCCACTAATGGTCGGGCAAGCTCCAATACCTTACGCTTCTTGGATGAATAATTGCCCTCAGAGTATTGGAGGATAGCCGAGGTCATATTCTCATCAAGACCCTCTAATTCCTCCCGATGAAGCTTCTGCAAGGCATACTTACCTCGTATACTTTTCACTGTACTTTCTCTGAGGGTTTCCTTGAAGTAGTCATTATCAAGGTCCTTAACGACCTCTTCAGGGTCCAAGGCAAGTGCTTCGTCTACAACGATACTGAAGACAGAGTCATGCCAGTTAAGTACTGGCTCTTCTGCCTTATCAATGTGACGGTGCAGATACCAGAGCTCATTCAGCACAGCACTGAATTTTGACGTTTCCTTCCATCGCTCTCCTCCTGCTAAGGTCATGGTAATAATCTCCGCGTTAGGCCCCCCAATGGGACTTGGTGTTCTTGATGTCCTAATCACTTCCCCTGCTTGTTGATAAGTATCTCGTGCAGCAAGAATTTGACCCTGTCCAAACAGTTCCCGAGCTTTTTCCAAAAGCCGCTTGTTCTCCACGAACTTTTCCTTCCGTATTTCCCAGTTGCGCATATTGCCAGTAGGATTGCCGTTGCGATCATACTGTTCGTAAACCTCAACTCCATTTCGTACGCCACTAAACTCCTTGGTCCTCCCGTCAGGAAAGAAGCTGTGCGTATAGATTAACTTGGATTGACCATCATACTCCTCCTTGGTCTCGATTTTTCCATCAGGAAAATACCAAGTGGCAAGGCCAACACGTTTATCGTTCTTGTAGTTAACAGCCGACCTCAACTTATTGCAAGGGTAGAAGAACTCTTTTACTTCTCCTTCCCGTGCATCGCGAACTTCCTTTCCTTTTTGATAAGTAACTTCCATTTTCACCAACGGGCACGATTCCTTTAGCCGCTCATCGACATCATAGTTCCTGTAGAGATCGGACATCAACCATGGGCCTTCTTTATAGCCGTCAACGAAGTTGCCGCTCTTTACCAGCACGCCATTGCCATTGTAATACTTGGCCGGTCCGTTCAGTTCTCCGTTCTTGTAGGTTTCGGATTTGGACAATTGCCGACTACCCCAGGCCGTGGTGTATTCCTTACACAAGCCATGCATCAGGTTGTTCTGGTAATTATTCTCCATTACCAGCACGCCATCACGATCATACCCTTTGAACCACCCGTGCTTCTCACCAACGGAGTTGACCTGGTACTCGGCCATCAGCATGGTCTTCGTCCACGCATCGTAATATTCTCTTTTTACTGACTGGGCTGTCGATGTCAGGCAGTACGCTATCAGCGCCACCATCACAATGATATTCTTTCCTGTTGTCATGACTATTAGGTTTATGTGAGTCACGAAGTAATAAAATATCGCGCACACTAAGCAAGTACGCTCTGGCGTATTTGCTCATTCGGTATTCCCTTTACCCCGTGGATGCCAACGAAAAAAAAGGACGAAGAATCCTGCGTCACGACCCCGACCTGCAGAAGTTCGCGGCACGTGTCAAAGAAATTCGTGAAGCGAAATCGATGACGCAGGAAGACGTGGCATACCGCGGTGGCACACAGATCTCCGTGAGCCAAGTTTCCAGAATCGAGAGGGGCGTGCTCAATCCTTCCGTGGTAATGACATTTTACTTGGCACGAGCCCTGAAGGTGCCAGCGGCCGAGCTGTTCCAGTTCGAGCTGTCAGGTGTGGACGACTGAGCGCTCAACGTTCATCGTTAACAAGTTCTCCCAGTAATCGTATCAGTGCTGCCGTGGTATCAGGCAGATCGGGGTTGTCACCATGCAGATGTGCTAACCAAGACTCAGTTGCCTACGGTGTGATCTGAGTAAAACGGCCGGTCATAGTTGTAGAGAGGCAAGGAGCACTTAAGTTATCCAAGGTAGCCGTGGTGATTGAAATGAAGGTGAGGGCGTACGAAAATAATCCCATGTCATAACTAAAAAGGCCAACCCGAATCTTGGGTTGGCCTTTTTTGTTTTCAGACCTCTGCCGGCTCAATGTTTAATGCCGTCATGTATGGCCTGATCGAACTTCAGTATTTCTTTGAAGGCATCAGAACTGATTATTTCTTCATACAAGCGTCTTGCAGATGCGTTTCGATCTTCAATTATGCCCTTGGTTAGAGGATTCTTTGGAATCTCAAATTCTCTGAAATCAATTACTTTATTGTCGGGAAAAACACCTTGCGGCTTTTTCAACTTGACTTTTTTAGTCTGATAATACTCTGAAATTTCTAAGCTTCTGAGTCTGATGATTTCTTGTGCCAGATCAGCAGAAACAGGTTTATCTCCAAGTCTATAACTTTTAGGCACTTGAGATTCGTGACATTCAACAAACTTAGCTTTAATCAACGCGGACTTTAACCCACCAGCATATATCCCATGTTTAATTGCCAGCTTGGTAGTACTGAGTTTTGTCCAGCTGTCCTTCTCAAGATTTTCTTGCAGATCTTGCAGGAAGTTCATCATTTGTTCAATTTTTGGGTTTGAACTCTCCCTTTTCTTCTTTACCATAGTTATGGGTTTTGATTTGTAAATGCCCTGAAAACTATCTGTGTCTCAGGTACTCTTGCGAGCATAATGGGAATTCCTCCAACAACTACAGAAAAATGGAAAAAAGCGGTTCGTTGAGCTTGAGTTATTTCCATTTAGGAGAAAGAGATTAACCAGACCCCTGACAATTCAGAGACACCATCACCGGACAATCTTGTTCTTTTCGCACCATGTCGGTGAGATTATAAGATTCGGGGGATAGGTAGTTAACCCTGACCTATAACCGAATGGTCACAGGTAAGAGTGCTGTTAGAAAATAGTGAACTCACCAAGATTCCCCGCAATGTAAGCGCTGGATAGATAGTGGTCACGTAGCACCTTTGTATTGGAATGCCCAGTCCACAGGCCGGTATCGCCAACCGACATTGACAAGTGGGTGATATAGCATTTCCTTAGGCATTTGAAAGTGAGAGGCCTATCTGAAACAAGCTTGATGTAATGTGAGAAACCACGCGACAGCGCATCCTTTAAATTATTCATATCTGCATCCTTATCGCGCGCAATGATATAGTCATCTGACCCTTGTTTCTCCTCCAGCCCAAGTTCATTTAGTAGTTGCCTGAGACTTTTAGTTAGCGGAACAAACTTCAAGGACGATGAGGTGCCCATGATGCGGTTCACCTTGAGATTGGATAGCCGAAAGACGTATTTCCCTGGATCAACCTCTTGCAGGTCGCTCCACTTGATCAGAAAAAGCTCTTCCCGCCTAACGCCAGTTTCCAATGCCAACCGAATAGCATCTTTCAACCACGGGCGGTACGCATTTTTTACGACCCGATTGGCTCGGTAGAATATGCCATTCTCTCGGGTTATGACATCAAGAAGTGCCTCATACTCCTCTTTGCTGATAATGAGATTCTCCTGCGGTTCTATCTGTTGAAGCACAACACTCTCGAATGGGTTTCTTACGGGCAAACGTTCTGATTTAATTAACCAAGTGTAAAATTTGCGCAGAGTCGCCATATGTTTATTGTAGGTACGAGCTGCAAACCCAAGGTCTTTTAGCAGGTAGGAGTGGAATATTCCAACCTCGTTATCACCGATCTCATCAGGCACAAGCACTTCCTTCATATAACCATTCTTGCATAAGGCAATCAGGAACATCTCAAAGCCCCTCCTTGTATCAGCAACATAGGCCTCGGAAACGCGCTTAATAAGATGCTCAGGGACATTCTTGCCCTCAAGCGTATCAAGGAATTTCGTGAAGAAATGTATCAATGTTCTCGGTTTTGGCAGCTCTGCTCTTGATACCTTATGATACCCATTCGCTTTTAGTTCCTCCCTGAATCGTTTGAGCTCAACCAGTACCTCATCAAAATCACGGGTATCTAAAATTCTTATCCTACGCTTTCCCTTTCCGCCAGGCACTATAACAAGGAGCATATATTTATGGCGGTCCTTGTTTTTACAGGAATCGATACCACGCCCAGATTGTTTACAGGTCGTAGAAACCTGATAGCCACAGGCATTGCAACGTACCCTGATACCTAAGCGTTTATATTTTGCGGGCACCTTCATATATTCTTCACGTTATCTAAAAATGTTTGCGCTGCATCACTGTGTTGGACTTTGCTCACACCAGAACCGTTCTGGGTAATCTTGGAACTGCTGTCAGGGTCTTTCAAACTCGCTGGTTTATTCGATCTCGTTTCCACGTAAGGCCCCAACTGGTTTTCAATAACCCGATCTATATGCTCAGCTAACACAAATGAGTTGCGACCAAGTTTCACGACCGGTATTCCATATTTCTGCAACCACCTGTAGAGACCCTTGGTACTGGTGTACCCGAGCATGTCCATCAGCGAATCCAACCCGATAAGTCGATACGTGCTGTTGTGAGTATAATCGAAGTTATTTAAACCGTTCGCGCTCATTTAGTAACTACCCTGGTTCGTCAGTAAACACCACCAGCATCTGATCGATCACGTTAAAACGGTTCTTCTGGGTTGTTGCTGTACCACCTTCCAGTTTCACTACAATATCCGCCTCATGCTGAATTTCTTGCGATCCTCGCATCTGACCTGTTTTGGTTGACTGTGATACTGTTATGAAGGCGGCTTTGGGATGAATGGCTTTGAGAGCCCGCAACTTGTTTGGGCCTATGCGCATAACATCCAGACTGTCAATGAAAATAAAATCAAACATATTCTTAGGCATCAAACCCATGATTTCATCTGCGTTCTTGTAGTCAGCGATGTGAATATTATCCGATACGGCACCCTGATCAACAAGCTTATCCTTGGTGGTCTTGGAGAATCTTTCTTCTGCTGCTATGTAGATGACCTTTCCGAAGTTATCGGCCAGGTACTTGGCGAATTGGATTGAGAATGTGCTCTTACCATTTCCAGGAAGGCCATGTATAACGCAATTGAAGTTTGTGGAGGGATTGCCAAAGAAATGCTGCCACTTTCCGCTGAAAGTGTATTCAGTGAATTCCATTGCCACCAACTGTTGACTGGATATGATCCGTTGACCAGAAGAGGCTTGCTGAACACCCCGTATCTTGAGCCCTGCACCGAATCCATTACGGAAGTATCTACGTCTGCTACCGTGCACCGGTATTGCAATATTCTTTGCCTTGAGCAAACTGCCGCTGCATAGGTTACAATTCTTGCATTGAACTCCAGTATCCGGGTGTGGACACCATATCTCTCCTGATTGTAACTCTTCACCCGGTGCCATTACCCGGTAGGTCCGCCAATTCTTTCCTACAGCCTCATGGTATTCCTCAGCGCTATCTACACTTGCCATACACATTGGTTTCAGTGCCGCAGATTCTGGGTGTCTCCATTGATGACTGTATGCTGTATGATTCGCTGAGTATTTATACAGTTCAAACAATATCTGCCTTGGAATGGCCGCTGGATCTCCATAAGCTCCCAAGCGTATGGACAACCCTGCAAGCTGATCAAAGTGCTTTAGAGGCAAGTTTGGGTAATTACTGTTTTTCCAAGCATCCCAAACGGTGCGGGGCTCTTGGCCAACATACACGTAACAGGCACCTCCTTTATAGTGACGCAACTGACAATCTCCACAAATGGATTGATCCTCACCGGACTCAATAGCTTCAAGTGGCGAGACATGAGCCGGCAATATCCAGAGCTGAGCCATATCACCGATTTTTTTGTTCTGAGAATGAAGTGTCAGAATAGCAACAATATCCTCACCATTGATATTCGATGGACCCTTGTAAACCACAAAGCCGTTCTCGTGGAAATCACGTCTGTGACGCACAACCACCTTATCAGGAAGTTGACCCGATACTTCTGGTACTAATTCGTTCATAGCTCTTCCTCCTCGTTATTTGGTACCTCCAACGACTCGAAGAAGCCATCACCAATATGCTTAAC
>CAYWET010000013.1:0-87856 GCA_964457245.1 uncultured Chryseobacterium sp.
AACGGACAGCATGGGTAAGATGGTCTTTTACAATCTTGCGGCCAAAGAAATGTTCGGATATTCAGAAGGAGAGATTCTAGGTAATAGGGTTGAGATGCTTCTTCCAGAACGCTACGCAAAAAACCATCAACCGAAGCGTGATGGATATGTAGGACAATCGCACCCTAGACCGCTTGGTTCAGGGATGGTCTTTTATGGGAAACGAAAAAACGGAGAGGAATTTCCACTTGACATAATGCTTTCAGCGTTTGACCGTGATGGAAAAAGAGAGGTAATGGTTTTGATGAAAGACATTACTGAACAGCATAAAATTGAACAGGAGCGCAAGGAGTTTACTGAAAAACTGAAGCAGGAGGTGGAAAGTCAGACCTATGAACTGAAGGAAGCTAATGCTAAACTTAAAGAATACAATAAGGACATTAGAGACAGCATTGTTTATGCCGAACGGTTACAGAAAGCGGTTCTTCCAAATTTGGAGAATCTGAAACGTACCGTTACAGATGCTTTTGTACTGTACCGTCCCAAAGACATTGTATCTGGTGATTTCTACTGGTATTTTCAGAGAGACGATGAGACCATACTTGTAGCCGCAGATTGTACAGGCCACGGTGTACCAGGAGCGTTCATGAGTATTATGGGCATAGAGTTGCTTCAAAAGGTGGTTATAGACCAAGATGTGCGAAAGCCTTCGATCATATTGGAACTGTTGAATGATGGACTGAACAAAACCCTCAGTCAAGCAGGCGATTATAGTTTAGGCGATGGAATGGACATTGCGATCTGCAGAATCAAACACGCTGAACAAAAGTTACAGTTTGCGGGAGCGGGTTCAACAATAATCCACGTAAGTTCCGATGGGGCGGTTAATGCGTACAAGAACGGACGGTTTGGACTTGGCGGGGCGTTCAGAAGGTCTGTACACGAATTTTCTGATGATGTCATCACATTCAATAATGGGGAGATGCTGTATATGTTTTCCGATGGCTATCCCGATCAGTTCGGTGGTCCCGATAATCGAAAATTCATGATGGCCGACTTTAAAAGAATGCTTGCAGAGATCCATGCACGTCCGATAGACCTACAGGAAGAACATCTTAACCGAACTTTTGAAGATTGGAAAGGACAATCCAATCAAATTGATGATGTGATGGTTTTAGGAATTAAGCTGTAATGTTCTGATATATGGAAACTTGCAAACGATTATTGGCCACGGAGTTCATGCCACATGGCCATTGCTACTTTTGGAAAGATGAAATATTATGGCCCATAGTTGTCGGTGATGGATTAACGGTGCTGGCATACCTGCTTATCCCGATATTCCTCATTAGGTTCATCATGGCCAGAACCGACATGCGGTTCAATTATGTATTTCTGTTGTTTGCCGCATTCATACTTTCCTGCGGGGTTGGGCATTTCATAGAAATACTGAATGTTTGGCAACCACATTACCTTATGTCGGCAGGGGTTAAGATGTTAACAGGGGTAGTGAGTATGGCTACAGTTGGACTTCTTGCTTACATCTATCCTCAAGCTCTAAAAATGCCCAATGTTGATAAGATTCAGGAAATGAATCAGGAGTTGAGCCAGAGCAAGGAGGTTTTGCAACTGTTTATCAAGCATACACCCAATGCATTGGCAATGTTTGACGAAAATCTGCACTATTTGGCCGCAAGCGACACGTGGTATACAGATTACGGCATAGAGGGAAAGGAGATAATTGGAAAACACCACTATGATGTTTTCCCAGAGATCAGGAATATGCCTGAGTGGCAGGAGGACCATAAAAAGTGTTTGGCAGGAGAAACTCTTATACGTGAGAGGGATCCTTTTCCTCGTGAGGACGGGTCAACAGATTGGCTGAGATATGAGATACACCCATGGTATAAGGACAATGGTTCGGTTGGAGGCATTATCATGTTCACTGAAGTGATTACTGACCGAGTTCTCTTGGAAAATCAGCTGATTGAAAGCGAAACCAATTTCAGAAGTATCTTTTATACGGTAGATCAAGGCATAGTGTATCAGGATTCAAGTGGTGCTATTGTTGATGCCAATCCAGCCGCAGAACGCATTCTGGGAATCTCATCTGAAGAAATGAAAGGCACCGATGCGAGTGATCCGCGCTTAGCAAGTATCCGAGAAAATGGAAATCCATTCCCACCAGAAAAACGGCCATCGGTGGTTGCGTTTGCCACTGGCAAAGAGGTGAAGGATGAACTTATGGGAATTCCTAATCATAAAACAGACAGAATTACTTGGGTTAAGGTCAGTGCCTATCCAATTTATGAAGGTTTTGACTCGAAGCCATCCAAGGTATACACCACCTTGGATGATATAACGGAAGAGGTGTTAGTGAGAAAAGCACTTGAATCATCTCAAGAAAAATTCAAGAAGATATTTGAGAATTCAGCCATTGGAATTGCATTGGTAAATAATGATGCTAAACCTGAAATATTCAATGAGCGGTTTGCTGAGCTTCTTGGATATGACCGAGATGAATTAAAGCAATTGACATTTGCTCAATTTACCCATCCCGAATTCTTAGAAGAAGACCTCATCTACTACCACGAATTACTGATTGGCAAACGTGATTCGTACCGTATTGAGAAAAAGTACATTCGAAAAGACAGAAAAGAAATCTGGGCTGATCTTTCCGTGTCCTTGATTCATGATTCCAAAGGCGAACCACTTTATGCGTTGGCGGTAGTTCAAGATATAACCGATAAGAAAACCGTTCAGAAAGATCTTGAAGCGTTAAACACTCAATTAGAAGCGCGAGTTGAAGAACGAACCAAAGAACTAGAAAGAATAAATGAGGAGTTGGAGAGTTTCAGCTACTCAGTATCTCACGATCTTCGAGCACCATTGCGCTCAATAAAAGGATTTGCTCAGATTCTAGAAGAAGATTATGCAGATCGGCTGGATAAAGAGGGCAAGGAAACTCTGGATACAATTATGCAGAGCGCTCAACAAATGGGGAATTTGATAGATGAATTACTCCAATTTTCAAGACTTGGACGAAGAGTTTTGAATATGGTGGAAATTAACATGACTGACCTAGTAAATGATACCATCACCAATATTGGTTACGAAACGGATTTGTCCAGATATAATGTTTTTGTAGGGCAGTTGCCCAACACTATTGGTGATCCGACTATGATCAAGCAGGTAATGGTAAATCTATTGACCAATGCGTTCAAGTATTGTTCCAAGCAAGATTCACCTGCCGTAGAGGTGAATTCGTTTGTGCAGGATGGACTGACATTCTACACAGTGTCAGACAATGGAGTAGGTTTTGAAATGTCGCAGGCGGAGCAACTGTTTGAGGTTTTTCAAAGATTGGAGACCGCAGAAGACTTTGAAGGCACAGGTATCGGCCTTGCCTTGGTAAAACGTATCATTGAACGTCATGGCGGAGAAATATCAGCTCAGGGAATTCCTGGCAGTGGGTCTACTTTTAAATTCTACTTAGGCGAGCGCCTTCACGTTTAAATTGCAATAGTAAATTCAATTTTACGTGCGCGGCTATTTAGCATAACGTTTAATTATAGACAGAGGCATCGCCAACTATGAAATTCCGCACGCGATGACGGCTATAATTAATATTATGTTAAATAGGGTTTTCAAAAGAAAAGGCAATGATTAGTTGCCTTTCTTAAATCTTCTACCCTTTAATACGGCTCATGATCTCATCATACTTGGTCTTGTATGATTCATCTTCCACCATTTTACGGTAATACAATTGTTTCAAAGAAACCAATACGCCTTTGTCATCAGGGTTAATTGCATATGCCTTTTCCAAAATTGGAAGCGATTTTTCAAACACTTTATCTGCTTCCACTTTTGCAGCCTCGTACTTTTTAGTGTCGTCAATCATATTTGCTGCTTCCTGCATTTTGACAGCCTGATTGAAATACAACGCTCCAAGGTTGTAAACCGCATCAAAATTTGAATCATCCAATTCAACCGCTTTAGCATAGCTTTTTTCCGCTGCAGCGATATAATTGTCATAAGCTTCGCTTCCTTTAGGATTAGCCTCAATTTCCTTTGCCGCAAGTCTGTCGTTCACAAATCCATAAGCGAAATGCAGTGATGCATTATCCGGTTCTCCTTTAAGAGCAGCTTCTAACGCTGTTACCGCCTCTGCATGCTTATCCTGTTGTAGATATACATTCACCTCATCTGTAATCATGGTCTGATTGCCAGGAAAAGCCTTTCGACCTTCCTTAAGCACTTCAAATGCTTTTTCAGCATCACCGGCTGCAGCAAACATTCTTTCCATGCGTACATACGCATTTTCAGCCTTGTAGTCTATCGAAATGGCTTCGCGATAATACTTCTCTGCTTTAGTTAGATCACCAGTTTGCTCAGCACATGCACCAGCATAATAAATTGCCAATGAATCCAAGCGCTTTATCTGTTCGATATTGGTAATTGCAAGAGTTGTCTCAAAGGCTTCAAGTGCGCCAGCGTAATCTTTTGCATTATAGCGAGTTATACCTTCATTAATGAACTGCTTACCTTCTATATCCAAGTATTGCAGTACCATGTCAGTGTGGTAGTTCTTTTCATCCAACTCTAGAGCTTTCATGAAGCTTTCAACGGCTACCTTCAGAGGATTAGGATGCAATGATTGGTACTTCTCATCCTTTGTCTCATAAATAGCCTGGTAGATCTTGCCTCGGAAGAACCATGTTTTGGCGTCACTCATGGTTTTCTCATGAGTAATTGTCGGTTCAATCGCTTCCATTGCGTTGTCCAACTCGCCATAACCCAAGTAATTATTAGCGCTGGTTCGTTTTGAATTCTGTCCCAATACCGAAGCACTTACAAGTACTCCGACCAAAAGAATTGCAGTTTTCTTAAACATCATTGTTATATCGGTTTTGCTGTCGTTTAACTGTTTGCGAATATCATGAATTCACAAATTCAAAGTTTTCTATTTGATTCAAACGGTTGTTTATTCGTTTCCTTCTGGGCTTTCAGAACCTGTTTCTGGTGACTCGCCCTCTACTCCTTCAATTTGCTCGTCATCTTCTCCAAGGTCTTGGTCTTCTGAAGAGATTTCCACTTTGGCCACTGCCGCAATGCTGTCCTTTCCTTTCAAGTTAATAAGGCGAACTCCTTGCGTTGCTCTTCCCATTACTCTGATATCAGAAACATCCATTCTAATGGCAATTCCAGATTTGTTGATGATCATCAGATCATTCTCATCCACAACAGACTTAATGGCGATCAGTTCACCTGTTTTATCTGTCACGTTCATGGTCTTGACTCCTTTACCACCTCGGTTGGTGATTCGGTAATCTTCTACCGCTGAACGCTTTCCGTATCCGTTTTCAGAAACTACCATAATGGTTTCAGTCTCCACGTCATTTACACAGACCATGCCAACTACGTCAACTTTATCTGGCAGATTAATTCCCTTTACACCTGCGGCTGTACGTCCCATTGGACGAACTTTCTCTTCTGGGAAGTGAATACAACGTCCGTGAGTTCCAGCAATCAGAATGTGGCTATCGCCAGTGGTCAAACGTGCTTCAAGCAATTCATCACCTTCTTTAATGGTAATGGCATTGATACCGTTTACACGTGGACGAGAATACGCTTCAAGCGTAGTTTTCTTGATGATTCCCTTCTTAGAACACATGATAACATAATGGTTATTGATGTATTCCTCGTCTTTCAGGTCAGTTACCTTGATAAAGGCTTTCACCTTATCGTCCTGCTCAATATTGATCAGGTTCTGAATAGCGCGACCTTTACTTGACTTGGTTCCCTCTGGAATTTCGAATGCCCGCATCCAGAAACAACGGCCTTTCTCGGTAAAGAAGAGCATGTAGTTGTGGTTGGTGGCCACGAAGAGGTATTCCAAGAAGTCCTGGTCTCTGGTGGTGCTCGCTTTTGAGCCCACTCCTCCTCTACTCTGAACTCGATATTCCGTAAGCGGAGTACGCTTAATGTATCCCATGTGAGAAATGGTGATAACCACTTCCTCATCAGGAATCATATCCTCCATACGTAGATCGCTGGCCGAGTAAACAATCTCGCTTCTACGCTCATCACCATACTTGTCACGAATAGCAATCAGCTCATCTTTGATGATTTCCATTCTGCGATCCTCGCTAGCAAGAATATCTTTCAGGTCGGCAATGGTTTTTACCAACTCATCATATTCAGCGCGAAGTTTGTCTTGCTCCAGTCCTGTAAGCTGACGCAATCGCATTTCAACGATAGCACGCGATTGAATCTCACTCAAATCAAAGCGCTTCATCAAATTCTCGCGCGCTTCTTCCGGACTAGCAGAGGCACGAATGATTTTGATTACCTCATCAATATTATCTGATGCAATGATGAGACCTTCGAGAATGTGAGCACGCTTTTCCGCTTGATCTAACTCGTACTTGGTTCTTCGAACAACTACATCATGACGGTGATCTACGAAATGGTGAATCATGTCTTTCAGCGTCAACATTTCCGGACGGCCTTTCACCAAGGCAATGTTGTTCACGCTGAACGATGTCTGAAGCGAAGTGTATTTGTATAAGGTATTGAGTACCACGTTTGGAATGGCGTCACGCTTCAATTCGTAAACGATACGCATACCCTTTCTATCAGACTCATCTCGGATATCGCTGATACCCTCGATTTTCTTGTCCATCACCAACTCGGCCGTCTTCTTGATCATATCGGCCTTATTCACTTGATATGGAATCTCCGTAACGATGATCTGCTCACGACCTGTCTTGGTCTCTTCAATCTCTGCTTTGGCGCGCATCATTACTCTACCACGACCTGTTTCGAACGCTTCGCGAACGCCATCATAACCGTAAATAATTCCGCCTGTCGGGAAGTCAGGAGCCTTCACATGCTCCATCAATTCAGAGATTTCGATGTCTCTATTATCGATGTACGCTACTGTACCATTGATAACCTCTGTCAAGTTATGCGGAGCCATATTCGTGGCCATACCAACGGCAATACCCGAAGCTCCGTTAACCAATAGCTGCGGGACACGCGTTGGTAGAACGGTCGGTTCCTGAAGCGTATCATCAAAGTTCAATGAGAAATCGACCGTGTCTTTGTCGATATCTGAAAGAAGCTCCTCAGCAATCTTTCTAAGACGCGCTTCGGTATAACGCATTGCAGCTGGGCTGTCTCCATCAACGGAGCCAAAGTTTCCTTGACCATCTACCAGAGGATATCGTAATGACCAATCTTGGGCCATCCGCACCATGGTGTCGTAAACTGATGAATCGCCATGTGGGTGATACTTACCAAGTACCTCCCCTACAATTCTCGCAGACTTCTTATACGAACTTGTTGAACGAACACCCAGATCGAGCATTCCATATAGCACCCTTCTGTGTACGGGTTTCAAACCATCACGTACATCTGGAAGTGCTCTTGAGACGATAACCGACATCGAGTAATCGATGTAGGCCGTCTTCATTTCTTCTTCAATGTTGATAGGTATTATCCTCTCTCCTTCTGCCATGACAAAATGTTAGTTTTTACCTCTTAGCATGGTATTTGTCAATCCATGCCTGAATTAGCTTTCGAAATTACGCTTTTAGCCAGCGCTGATAAGGTTTTCAGCGATTTGAAAAGCCCTTATTACTAACAGATTTCTGTTGATAAAAACGGTTTTTCGGAAAAACTGGCAGATGGCACGGAGGTATTTTTGAACATGGGCTTAAACTCGGCTGTTGTATTGTTGCAATTGCCATGAATAACCCGACATTTGAGCAGAAGATATGGACGCGAAATTTTCACCACGAGTTAAAGATGTAATCAGTTTCAGCCGCGAAGAGGCTTTGAGGCTGGGACACGATTATATAGGTACTGAGCACCTGTTGCTTGGTATGATTCGCGAGGGCGAAGGATTGGCCATTCGAATCATGAACAACCTTGGAGTGGATACCAACCAGTTGAGAAAGGATATTGAAACCACCACTCAAACTGGAAAGACTGCTAAAAAGAGCAATCTTGGTAACATTCCGCTTATCAAGCAGGCGGAGAAAGCCTTGAAAATCACCTATTTAGAGGCGAAAGTTTATAAGAGTCCAACCATAGGCACGGAGCATTTGCTTTTGGCCATATTAAAAGATGAAGACAACGTTGTAACGAGAAGTATGAAGAAACTTTGTATAGACTACGATGTAGTTCGTGAGGAAGTTGAAATGATCATGGGCGAAACTGAAACAAATTTTGAAGCAAGACACAGCCAGTCGTCTGAAGATGATGACGATGGAGATGCCTTTGGTGGCGGTGCTGGCCCTGTAAGAAAGGCTGTGGATCCGAAATCGAAGACTCCAGTACTGGATAACTTCGGGCGTGATCTGACCAAAATGGCTGAAGAAGCCAAGCTGGATCCAGTTGTTGGTCGCGAGAAGGAAATTGAGCGTGTTTCTCAGATTTTAAGCCGTAGAAAGAAGAACAACCCGATTCTGATTGGTGAACCTGGTGTTGGTAAATCTGCTATTGCTGAAGGACTTGCGCTTCGAATTGTAAAGAGAAAGGTGTCTCGTGTTCTCTTCGGAAAACGTGTGGTGACGTTGGATCTTGCTTCATTGGTTGCAGGAACGAAATATCGCGGTCAGTTCGAAGAGCGAATGAAGGCCGTGATGAACGAATTGGAGAAATCTCCAGACGTGATTCTTTTCATTGATGAAATTCACACGATTGTAGGTGCCGGTGGAGCGTCAGGTTCAATGGATGCATCAAACATGTTCAAACCAGCTCTTGCTAGAGGTGAAATTCAATGCATTGGTGCCACTACTCTTGATGAATATCGTCAGCATATCGAAAAAGATGGCGCGTTGGAAAGACGTTTTCAGAAAGTGATTGTTGATCCGACCTCACCTGCTGAGACGATTGAGATTCTCAACAATATCAAAGAGCGATACGAGGAGCATCATAATGTGAATTACACCGATGCTGCCATTGAGGCTTGTGTGTCTTTGACAAATCGTTACATGACTGACCGTTTCCTTCCAGATAAGGCAATTGATGCCTTGGATGAGGTTGGTTCTCGGGTTCACATCACCAACATCAATGTTCCTGAATCTATCGTTGAATTAGAGAAAAAGGTTGATGATGTGAAGGAGGAAAAGAACCGAGTGGTTCGAAGCCAGAAATACGAGGAAGCGGCAAATCTTCGAGATAAAGAACGCAAGCTTCAGGAAGAATTGGAGCGCGAAAAGAAAAAGTGGGAAGAAGAAACGAAGGAGAATCGCGAAACAGTAACGGAAGAACATGTCGCAGAAGTAGTTTCCATGATGACTGGCATCCCTGTTCATCGTGTTGCTCAGAACGAAGGTGACCGCCTTCGTAAAATGGGCGATGAAATGAAAGGCAAGGTCATCGGACAGGATGATGCTATTAAGAAAGTTGTCCGTGCCATTCAGCGTAACCGCGCTGGATTGAAAGACCCGAACAAGCCAATTGGTAGCTTCATCTTCCTTGGTCCAACGGGTGTTGGTAAAACGGAATTGGCGAAAGTGATTTCTCGCTATTTGTTTGACTCTGACGATGCGTTGATTCGTATTGACATGAGCGAATACATGGAGAAATTTGCTGTGTCTCGTTTGGTTGGAGCGCCTCCGGGATATGTTGGTTACGAAGAAGGCGGTCAGTTGACCGAGAAGGTTCGAAGAAAGCCTTACTCTGTTGTGCTTTTGGATGAGATTGAAAAAGCTCACCCAGATGTATTCAATCTATTGCTTCAAGCGTTGGATGATGGTCAGATGACTGATTCACTTGGTCGGAAAGTTGATTTCAAGAACACGATTGTAATTATGACTTCGAACATCGGATCTCGTCAATTACAGGATTTTGGTCAAGGAGTTGGATTTGCTACAGCTGCAAAGACTTCGGCTTCTGATGATCACGCTAGAGGCGTAATTGAAAAAGCCTTGAAGAAAGCTTTTGCTCCTGAATTCTTGAATCGAATAGATGATGTGGTCCTCTTCAATCAATTGAAGAAAGAAGACATCTTCCAAATCATTGACCTTGAATTGAAGAATGTATTTGGGCGAATTCAAGAAGCTGGTTACACCATCGAATTGGATAAATCAGCAAAAGATTTCCTTTCTGAAAAAGGCTACGACCCAGATTATGGTGCAAGACCGCTTGCTCGAGCTATTCAGAAGTATTTGGAAGATCCATTGGCTGAAGCTATCATTGGTTCAGAGATTCACGAAGGCGATGTACTTGTGGTAAAACACAAGAAAGATGCTGAGGAGTTGACCATTACAACCAAGAAGCCGAGAGCTGGTAAGAAGTAAGATTCTAACTGAAACGGATAAATGAAAAACGGGGCTAATCGGCCCCGTTTTCTTTTTCCATAATTTCTGAAGTTTATTCAGCCGCACCCATACTGCTATAACCTCCATCGTGAAAGAGGTTCTGCATAGTGACTTTCTTGGTCAAATCTGAGAAAAGCGTAACGCAATAGTCTGCGCATTCTTCAGCAGAGGCATTTCCAAGTGGCGAAATATTGTCTGCATTATTGATGAAATCATCAAATCCTGTAACACCTGAACCCGCTGTAGTCACCGTTGGACTTTGAGAAACCGTATTCACTCGAACTTTATTCTTCACACCGTAGTGATGCCCAAAGCTTCTGGCAATGCTTTCTAACATGGCTTTAGCTTCCGCCATATCACCATAACCTGTGTAGGTTCTTTGAGCCGCAATGTAGGTTAGGGCCACAACTGATGCCCATTCATTCAAAGCATCTTGTTTATAGCACGTTTGCAAAACGCGATGCAACGACATGGCAGAAATATCAACAGTCTTGTGAAAGAAGTCATAGTTCAGATCGGTGTAGCCTCTCCCCTTTCTCACATTTGGTGACATCCCAACTGAGTGCAATATGAAATCAATTCCACCGAATTTCTCCTTTGCGATTGAGACCAGATTTTCCAGGTCTTCCATTACCGTCACATCGGCTGGAATTATCTCAGCATTCAGTTTCTCACCAAGTTCTTTGATGCCGCCCATTCGCAATGCAACGGGTGCATTTGTCAGGACGATATCAGCACCTTCTTCAACGCATCTTTCCGCTACTTTCCAACCAATGGAACGCTCGTCTAATGCTCCGAAAACAATTCCCTTTTTTCCTTTGAGTAAGTTGTACATACAATGATGAATTAAGGATGATGAATTAAGAATGAGCCTTGACCGATCTTGTGTCAATTATCCATTCATAATTAATCATTTATCATTAATAAGGTTTTTAGCGTGAGTCAATGCCGCTTCTGTTGGGTTAGCGTTGCTCAACATCTTCGCAATTTCAACAATTCTATCTTCTGAAGACAAGGCTCTCACATTCGTTATGGTCTTGCCATCGGCCAATTCTTTGAATACGAACAGGTGTTGATTTGCTTTTGATGCAATTTGAGGCAAATGCGTAATGCAGAATACCTGCATTCGTTCACTCAAATCCTGAATCTTGTTCCCAACCTTGTTGGCTACATCACCCGAAACGCCCGTATCAATTTCATCAAAAATGATGGCCGGAAGCTTTGCGTTCTTCGCAATCTCAGATTTCACTGCCAACATTAATCGCGATAGCTCACCACCGCTGGCGGCTTTACTAATATCTTGAAGCTTTTGCCCTTTATTAGAAGTGAACTTGATTTCAATGTTGTCTTGACCTAATGCATTTATCTCCGTTCTTGTCAGTTCAATGAAAAGTTGCGCATCGGGCATTCCCATTTCGTGAAGCTCAGCCTCTATTCTTGGCGCCAATTGCTTAGCTGTTTTCTTCCTCAGGTCAGAAAGCGTGACAGCTGACTTTTCCAATTCTGCACCTTTCGTTTCCAGTTCAGCTAAGAGTAGAGTCAACTGTTCATCAGAAGTACCAATTCCCTCTAATTGATCAGAGAGCTCTTCTTGCAATTCAATCAATTCCGCTTCTGATTGCTTTCTGTGCTTTGTCAATAAGCGCAGAATTTCATCAACGCGCTCTTGCAAACGTTGCAGTTCGGATGGGTCTTCATCCAAATCAATACCACTTCGCTCCAACTCTTGCGCAAGGTCTTCTAACTCAACAAAAGTTGAGTGAATTCTGGATTGCCATTCACCAGCTTTCTCAAACTTTCTCGAAAGATTTTTCAGTTCGGAATCAATACTTCTGAGCGTATCAAGCACTGCATTTTCTGAAGAAGAAAGTGCTTCTGATATTCCAGATAAAGTCTGATTGATTTCCTCAGCATTCTCTAGGAATGAAAGTCTTTCTTGAGCCGAACTCAACTCACCTTCAGTTAGGTTCAACTCTTCCAATTCATTCAACTGAAACCGCAAATAATCCTCATCTGCGGCAGATTGCTGCAATTCATCTTTCAGCTTCTGAACCTTCTTCTTAAGGCCAGACCATTCTTGAAACTTAGTTCTGAATTCAGCATACAGCTTTCCTCCATCTGCACAGCTATCAATGAACCGTGCTCTGAATTCAGGTGTTTTCAGTGTCAAGACTTCATGTTGGGAATGAATGTCGATCAGATAAGATGCTAATTCCCGAAGTTGATTCAGATTGACGGGTGTGTCATTGACAAACGCTCTGGATTTTCCACTTACGCTTATTTCTCTTCTGAGAATGGTAATTGGTTCGTAATCGAGGTCGTTTTCAAGAAAGAACGATTTGAGGTAGTAACCCTTTACATCAAAATGTGCTTCAACCACACATTTCTCTTCGTTGCTGAATAAGACAGATGTATCTGCACGCTTGCCGAGAACCAACGAAAGCGCTCCTATTAAAATGGATTTTCCCGCTCCGGTTTCTCCTGTAATAATGGTCAAACCGTTGGAAAACGGAACATCAAGCTCTGAAATGATTGCGTAGTTCCGAACTGTAAGACGGACCAGCATAATTTTAACTTTTTACGATTGCCTGATACTTGTTCGCATTGGCTGGATCCATTTGCATCAGGTCATTTGCAACCCTCGTTTTAACATCCGGAAATGCCTCTTGGAAAATATTGATCAGCTCATCAACCTTAGCAGTAAAAAAGACTGTCATTAACCATGAATTCGGTTGGTCCAATCGAATTTTCTTAAGCTTTGGAATACAGTCTTCGATGGCTTTTCTGCCTGTTTGAAGATCTGACTGCATCACATCCAGTCCTTCGCGATGGTAGGTATAAAGCACACCTCTGAACTCATCATAACGTGCATTCAAAATATTCTCTGCAAGCCAGTATCGGTTTCGCGTGTTTTCGAAAGCCTTCCAACCTTTCTCAGGTTCGTTTTGGGCGTTATTCACAATCTGCTGCGCTAACTGAAAGTAAGGCTCGCCCCCTTTTGGAGAGAATGTGTCGTAATCCATGCCAATGATCATGTAAGCATAGAATGCCAACACGGAACTCAGGTTATCGCGATGCTGATTGTTCTGAAATTGAATAGGCTGGTTCTCCGCATATTGAAAAACGAAATCCTGATCATTGACATTAAGCATGACAGAGTTGTAAGCTGTCATGTATGCAGGACGACTTGATTGTACCTGAATTGTGGCTTTGTATCTATCCGAGGAAAGTCGTTCAGAAACTGTTATCAGAATGCTACATTCAATGCGTTCTTCCAATTGAAACACATCTGAAGTCCAAGCTCGAGAATTCATGAATTCTCTGATGTCTTTTTGGAGTGTTTCGAAAATTCGCTTTTCCGTATTTTGAACTTGTGGACTAATAACCGAAACGGTGCAATTCAATTCTTGCGCCATTACCTGAACCCCAACCAGAATCGAAAGAAATACTCCGAAAAAACGTATCATTTATAGTCTTTGATGGTTTGCAGAATGTCTTTTGCAACCTCTGCTTTTGACTTCAATTCAAAAGTACTGATATTATTGTGTCGGTCTAAAATTCTGACCTTGTTGGTGTCATGTCCAAAACCGGCTCCAGCATCCTGTAGCGAGTTCAAAACAATCATATCGCAGTTCTTTTTTGCCAATTTCTTCTTGGCGTTTTCAAGTTCATCATCCGTTTCTAACGCAAAACCAACAAGGAACTGCAATGCGTTCTTCAACTTACCCAAACTGGCCAGAATATCTGGAGTTGGTTCCAACTCAATGACCAGCTCCTGATCCTTCTTTTTGATTTTGCTTGCAGCAACATTCTTCGGTCGATAGTCAGCTACCGCTGCCGAAAGTATGAAAATGTCCTGCTCGGCCTGTGCTTTCATTACAGCATCATACATTTCCTGAGCCGAACGCACATCAATCCTTTTAATTGCAGCAGATGATTCAACATTGGAAGGCCCGCAGATCAACATAACCTCTGCCCCACTTTGCAAGGCAGCTTCTGCTATGGCGATTCCCATTTTACCAGTTGAACGATTGCCAATGTATCGAACCGGATCAATCGCTTCTTGGGTTGGCCCCGCGGTAATCAGAACTTTCTTGCCGTTAAGCTCAGGCATTGAGAAGATTGCTCAAGTATTCGAAAATAGCTTCAGGCTCTGCCATTCGTCCTTTACCTTCCAAACCACTGGCCAATTCACCTTCGGTTGGTTCAATGATATGATTACCGTATTCAGAAACGGAGCTCAAGTTTTTCTGAACGGAAGGATGTTGCAGCATATCCACATCCATTGCTGGTGCGAGAATTACTGGACATCGAGCAGATAAGTATGTGGCCAGCAACAGATTATCGCACAGGCCATTTGCCATTTTACCGATGGTATTGGCTGTGGTAGGTGCAACGACCAAAGCATCTGCCCATAATCCTAGGTCAACATGATTATTCCATGTTCCAGACTCATTGTAGAACTCACTTTCTACAGGATTCTTAGAAACAGTTGATAACGTTAAAGGAGTCACAAAATCGAAAGCAGATCTGGTGGCTATCACCTTTACTTCCGACCCAGCCTTTACAAGCGAGCGAACAAGCAAAGGCGTTTTATAGGCAGCAATTCCGCCTGTTACACCAACCAATATTTTCTTGTCTTTCATACTTCAATATACATCAAAACCCGAACGATGTCGGGTTTTTCAGTTAAGTGTTAAAGAAGTTTTATGCTTCCTCAGAAGACTCGGCTTCCTCTTTAGCTGGATTGCGGAAGTAAACCTTGTCATTCAAGTATTCTTCCACAGCAATTGCTACTGGCTTAGGAAGTCCTTCGTAGAATTTTGAAATCTCAATCTGCTCGCGATTCTCAAAAATCTCCTCCAAATTATCCGAAGAAGTAGCGAATTCTGCCAACTTAGCGTTCAACTCTTCCTTGATATCGGTACCGATCTGATTAGAACGCTTAGCTAGAATCGCAATCGTTTCAAAGATGTTTTCCGTTCCTTCCTCAAACTGACGAAGATCACGTGTGACCGTATCTCTAACTGCTTCTGTGTTCTTGTAATCCATGTTACAGGGTTTTTATCTTTTCAAGTTCCTTTTTACAATCTTCTTTGATCTTCTCCGCATCACTCAAATCCTTCGACCTTGGATAACGCTCTACAAACTCATCGCATTCTCTAATGGCTTGCTCGAATCTCTCAATCTTCTTTGTTTCAATACTATTGTCAGCCAACAAGTACGCTGAACGCAATATCATGAAACTCAACTCTTCCCGAAAACGCGTATCTGGAAAGTCCTCAAGCGTATTTCGGAGCGCAAAGATAGCAGCTTTATATTCTCCAAGTCGATAATAAAGTTTAGCACCGTTGTATGCCTTCGTTTCCAGCTTAAAACGTAAGCGGTCAATCAGTGTGTTACACTCATCTACCTTCGGGCTTTCCGGGTATTTATTAATGAACAGCTGCAATTCATCAATGGCCTTGTAGGTACTGGTTTGATCCAAGCTTGGTTCTGGTGAATCCAAGAAATAGCACTTGGCATTCATGAACTGCGCATCTTCGGCTCTAATGCTTCTCGGAAATGTTCGAACAAAGTTGTCAAAGTGATAACCCGCGAGCATGAAATCTCCCAAATGGTAGTTGCAGTAAGCGTAGAAGTAATAGACATCTTCCGCTCTGCTCGTACCACGAAAAACGGTTATCAACTCCTCAAAAAGCGGAAACGCCTTTTGATACTTGCCTTTATCGTAGTAAAGTTTGGCCACCTCATACTTCTTATCGAAGTCGTTGCCCTTGAGCACGCGCTGGTACTTACTGCACCCAGCAAACGTTAATAAGATAGCAAGAATGAATACGGCTGAAGACGCCTTTTTTAACATGGCCGCAAAGATAGTTTTTTCGATTACGCGCTAATGAACGAATGACACTGCTTTTTATTGGCTTGACAATTTTTATGATTTACGTTCAAAACTTTTAGGCCTTCAACTCAGCCCCGTATATGGAAGGAATACCTTTGCTGCAACCAATAATCCACATATCAAATGGACATTTTTGAACGGATAAAAAACAATCGTGGCCCGTTGGGCGAGCACGCTAAGGACGCACACGGATATTTCACTTTCCCTAAACTGGAAGGTGAGCTTAGCAATAGAATGATGTTCAACGGTAAAGAGCGCTTGGTTTGGAGCTTGAACAACTATTTGGGATTGGGTAATCACCCAGAAGTTCGGAAAGCAGATGCTGATGCCGCCAAAGATTGGGGAATGGCTTACCCGATGGGAGCTCGGATGATGAGCGGTCAGACCAAATATCATGAACAACTAGAACAAGAACTTGCTGCTTTTGAAAACAAGGAAGCCGCATATCTTCTCAATTTCGGTTACCAAGGAATGGTTTCGGCTATTGATGCGTTGGTAACTCGAAAAGATGTGATTGTTTATGATGCGGAATCTCACGCTTGTATTTTGGATGGCGTGCGACTGCATATGGGGAAGCGATTTGTATTCCCTCACAACAACATCGAGAATCTTGAAAAGCAGCTAAAACGCGCAAAGCGAATTACCGATGAAACCGGAGGTGGAATTCTGGTTATCAGCGAGGGCGTTTTCGGTATGAGTGGTGACCAAGGAAAGTTGAAAGAAATTGTGGCGCTGAAAAAGAAGTTCGATTTCAGACTTTTTGTGGATGATGCACACGGTTTCGGTGTTCTTGGTAAAACCGGTGCTGGAACTGGCGAAGAGCAAGGTGTTCAGGATGAAATTGATGTGTACTTCGGAACGTTTGCCAAAAGCATGGCCAGTATTGGCGCCTTTGTGGCCAGCACAGCCGATGTGATCAATTATCTGGCTTACAATATGCGTTCGCAGATATTTGCCAAGAGTTTGCCAATGCCACTGGTTATTGGTGCTTTGAAGCGTCTGGAATTGCTTCGCGAAGATCCAACTCACAAAGAGAACCTTTGGAAAATTGTAAATGCATTACAAAGCGGTTTGAAAGATGCCGGATTTGAGATCGGTAACACGCAATCTTGCGTTACTCCGGTTTACTTAAATGGAACCATTCCGGAAGCTACCGCATTGATCGTTGATCTGCGTGAGAACTTCGACATCTTCTGTTCTATGGTTGTTTACCCAGTAGTTCCGAAGGGAATAATTCTGCTTCGCTTAATTCCGACCGCAGTGCACACGATGGAAGACGTGAAGTACACCATTGAGGCTTTTTCTAAGATTCGAGAAAATCTGAAAGCAGGTAAATACAAAGTCGATAAAATCTCAACTACCGCTTAAATTTGGCGCATGCTTAAAATTCTTATTCCTACAGATTTCTCAATGATTGCGCGCAAAGCGGCAGAATATGCTGTTTCGCTATCCGCCAATCTTGATGCCGAGTACGTTCTATTGCATTGCGATAATGTACCGCGTCCCTCCTACTCGTTTGTCAACAAGTTAGACGATATTCTTCGTCAAGAGGCCATCAATACGGGAAATGAGTTGATTGAATCCATCAAAAAATCAACTGGTATAGATGCAAAAATAACATGCGATTTCACTTTCGGAGACCCGATTGAGATTCTCGACAAATACAGCGAGGAGCATGATGTTGATATGATCGTGATGGGAACCAAAGGTGAAACGGTAGTTAAGAATCGAATTTTCGGATCTATAGCTGCAGGCGTTTTAGAGCACATCTCCACTCCAACCATTTTCGTACCGTCAAATGCTGAAACCAACCAACCAGAAAGCATCGCTTTTGCCACGGACCTCACCAATGTTGATGAAGAGATTCAAGAACTCATCTCATTCGCTCAGTTCTTCAATGCTACAATCCATGTAGTTCATGTTTACCCAGACATGATCGATCCAAGCACATTTGATGAGGAAGCGACAAAACTTGAATTGATTGCGAATACCAACTATCCAAAAATCACTTTTAATGCGGTGATGGATTCTGATATCATTTCAGGGCTTGACAGTTTTGTTGCCTCTGACAATCCGGATATGATTGCCATGTTCACGTATAAGTCAGGCGTGCTAGAATATCTTTTCAATGAAAGTCAGACGGAGAAAATGGCCATGCATAGCACTACTCCATTGCTAATTATGCGAAAAAAATGACGCCCAGTCATTCTGACCGAAGCCAAAGAATCTAGAAAGGAAACTCCTTTTTCTCAGGCACTTCACCAATTACAAATCGAAGTGCCTGTTTTTTTATGCTGAAAGTTGCAGGTGTTTCGCCCACGTATTCGCCATCGGCCTCCACGTGGTCGGGTTTGCCAACTGCATCAATTTCTATTCTATCTGTTCTGAATCCATGAATCTTTGGATTCTTGAAAATAGTGCCAGCACGCAGTTTTGGGTAGTCCTTGATTACCGTCCACTTTGACATGTCATCGAACAGCGTAATATCGAAAATCCCATCCTCTGGATCGGCATAAGGAGCTGGAATCATTCCACTTCCATTGAATTTGCAAATGGCAATGCTCATGTTGAACACTTTCTGCCGATGGGATTCATCGTTGTACTTGAGAATTAACTCTGGTGCTTCAAACGACAATAATCCTTTAAAAACTATGTAGTCGTAAAACAACTTTCCTTGTAGCAAACTGGAACTCTTGCGTGCTTCAGTTATCAGCACAGCACACATGGATTCGTAAGCCACGCCAGCAATGTTCACGAAGTAATGCCTTGCCGGCTTGCCCTTTTTCATCAGGTCAATGATGCCGAGATCATGTTCAAAAATCAATCCCTTGTTCAAGGTTTCAACCCAAGCTTTTGGATTGTCTGGAACTTTGAAAAAACGGCACCAATCATTTCCTGTACCGCTTGGGTAATGCGCCAGCGTAACCTCATTAGCTTCGCATGCTTTTTGCGTCATCAAGCCATTGACAGCCGCATTTAATGAACCATCTCCACCAAATGTGCCAATCTTCCTAAAACCTTCGTGGCAAGCGCGTTCTACCAACTGTTCTATATGACCATTGTATTCGGAAGACCAAACAATCGGGTCGAAATTGCATTTCAGAAATTCTTGATGAACGGGCTTCCACCTGATGGCTCCTTGCCCATCAGCAGATTGCGGATTCATAATGAAAAGCCAGCGGTCTTTCATGGTTGATTGGTCGTCAATGCTACGAAAGAAAACCGACTTTCAAGTCAGAGTAACTCGAATCTCAAGGACTAAGTGAGTGACTCTTTAAGAGGTTTAAAATCAGTTCGCTTTCCCAATTCAATAACCTCAAGATCCTTTATCTCACCACTATCCAAAACAAACCGCAGCATGGTCTTGACCTGATGAAATCCATTGACACCTGCAGCTCCGGGATTCATGTGCAATACCTGGTATTTCTTATCGAAGATTACCTTCAGAATATGTGAATGTCCGCAGATGTAGAGTTTCGGTTTTTCTGTTTCAATCAACTCTCGAACTCTTGGCACATATCTTCCGGGATAACCTCCAATGTGAGTCATTAAAACTTTTACTCCCTCAACTTCAAAAATCTGATTCTCAGGATGCATGGACCGCAATTTATGGCCATCGATATTTCCATAAACTGCTCTGTAAGGTTTCCACGCAGATAGCTTATCAGAAACCTCTTCTGTTCCAATATCTCCGGCATGCCAAATCTCATCGCAACTTGCAAAGTGCTTTTTAATACTAGAATCAAGATAACCGTGAGTGTCGGAGAGAAGTCCAATTCGCTTCATTAGCGAAGCAGTTGAACACCACCAGTGTAAGAGTGGTCATTGCCATCCTCACCAACTACAAAGAACTTATAGACATACATTCCAGCTTCAGCAGGAGCTCCTTTGTAAGTGCCATCCCAACCTTCTTCCATTTTCGCTGAATAGAAAATGTTCTCTCCCCATCTATCATATATCCACATCTCGTATTCCACTAACCCAACTCCTTCTCCGAAGAAAACGTCATTTCTTCCATCCTCGTTTGGCGTAAATGCATTTGGGATATAAAAAGTGATAGCAGGTTCAACTATGACTCGAACGGATGTTACATCATCACAGCCAAAATCGTTGACAACCGTCTGAACAATTTGATATGTTCCCGCTTCTCGGTACTCGTGGGAAGGATTTTGTTCAATTGAAGTTGAACCATCATCGAAATCATAATGCCATGCGGTTGCACCGTAGCTTTCGTCTAGAATATCAACCTCAGGGAAGAACATGATATATCGGTCTTTATCCGTGCTAAAACCTGCAACTGGTCGCGGCCAAGAGTGAATGGCATCTTCGATAAAAAGCGTATCATCACAACCGTTGGTCGAGGTCACAATCAACTCTACATCGTAAAATCCACTATCAACATAAAGCGTTTGCGGATTGGTTTCGGTTGAGGTTAGCCCCTGTCCGAAATCCCATTCATATCTCGAAATGTAGTAGCCGTTTGCAATGCTCGACTCATTATCGAATGTTACAGTCAATGGCTGGCAATTTGCATCTGGAATTGCAATGTAATCCACCTCTGGCAGCGGATAGATCTCTACCTGATGCGTTACCGATTCCGTACATCCAAAATTTGAAGTGGCTACTAACTCTACCTGATAAAATCCGGGTGAATCGTAATAATGAATTGGACTCAAATCATTTGAAACGTTTGTATCATCGAAATCCCAATCATACTGATCAATAGTTCCTTCAGATATGACCGATTGGTTAATGAAGCTTACGTTATCCTCAAAACATGTGTCGTTGTGCGCAAATTCCGGTTCTGGCAACACATAAACCCGAATATCTTTTGTGATGGTATCCTTACATCCGAAATCGGAAGTTACAGCTAGTAAAACAGGATGGTAACCCGTTTCTGGGAAAATGTAAGTTGGGTTCGCAGCGGCACTACTTCCACCAAAACCAAAATCCCAATTATAACTATTGATGGTTCCAGTAAGAATGGAGGTCAAATCCGTAAAGCTTGTAATCTGATTGAAGCATACCGAATCCGCAACAAAATCAGCCACTGGCATCGGGTACACCGTTATGGTTTGAATCGTTGTATCAACACAACCTAGGTCTGATTCAACTATCAATTGAACATCATAATCATCTGGCGCAGGATAATCGTGAGTTACCGGGCCTTGACCAATTTCTTGATTGCTATCTCCCAAATCCCAATTCCAAGTATCTACGTTTCCGGAATTGCTTGTGCTCTGATCGGTAAATGTGGCAGAAGCATCCAAGCAAACATCCGAGAAACTGAAATCAGCAACGGGAAGTTGATAGACTTCGACCTGTTGCTCGGTAGTATCTCGACAACCATTGTCAGTTTCCACCATTTGCGTAACTGTATAAACTCCAAATTGGCCATAGAGATTAGAAGTGTTAGCCACTGAATCCAGATTACCATCACCAAAAGTCCAATCCCATTCTACAACGTTTCCGGAAGCAACAGATGCAAGGTCAATGAAAGTCATGTTTTCGTTCAAACACACGTTTTGAGTGGTAAAATCAGCTTCTGGTTTTGGGTCAACCACTGTTTGAGTTGTAACTGAGGTGGTACAACCAAAATCAGAAGTTACGGTTTGAGTAACGCTCACAGGTCCGGCATTTGCATACGTGTGCGTTGGATTTTGATCATCATCTCCATTACTATCGCCAAAATCATAATCCCAAGTTATGATTGAGCCTTCTTGAATAGTTGCGGTATCCAAAAACTGCATGGGCTCCAACTGACAAATGTTGGGGATTTCAAACCCTGATACTGGGTTATCATGCAATGTAATGGTCTGCGTAATTGTATCACCACAACCTTGATCGCTCAGTGCAATGAGCGTCACATCATATTGACCGAATGTAGCGTAAGTATGTGTTGGGTTCTGTAGATTATCTGTTCCTGTATCGCCAAAATCCCATTCCCAAGCATCTACTGTTCCGTTTACTATTGTAGATTGGTCCGAGAATGGATAATTGGTGCTGTAGCAATCGTCAATTGGTGCAAAATCAGCTTGAGGCAAATCATATATCTGAACCCATTGCGTAGTGGTATCAACACACCCCGCGGCATCTTGCACGCCAAGCCCAACCAGATAGGAGCCTGGAGCTGGAAACTGATTCGTTGGATTCGACTGAATAACCTGATTACCCTCAATCACCCATGCTTGACCAATAATCGGGTTATCTCCCGGAGTTGAGACGTCTGTGAATTGGGTATTATCCAAGTAGCATTGGTCACTGTAAATGAAATTCGCGGTTGGATTCTGCAACACTTGAATAGGTTTGTAAATGGTATCTCTGCAACCCAGAGTGTCCTTGGCAATCAATTGAACGTTGTAGTTTCCACCATTTTGATAAATGTGGAAAGGATTAACATTGGCCAAAGTGACATTTGAAATCGTTTCGGTGTTTCCATCACCATAATCCCATTGTAATTCAGAGAATTGGCTCAGGTTATTTGAGTTTCCGCACTGTTCTAAGAAAGTGAAATGTGCTGTATCTCCAGCACAAATAGTGGCTTCTTCAACCGTGAAATCAGCAAATAGCTCGTAAGTAAAATCTGAGTAAGTAACAGATCTTTGAGAATAGTTATAGAAGCCAAACCTTCCTGGTTCAAAGCAATCATAGACATCAAAAATTGTATCGCCATCTACTAAGATTACCGCGCGATTTACTGTGTAGGTAACTTCAATTTCATGGTCAACTCCATTTGTCCAACCATTGTTGCCATAATTTGTAGCCACAACAGTAAATTCTGGTGTACTCGTGTGTTCCCAAAAGGTCGGTCCATAAGCCGTGATGGTACCTAACGCTCGGCACAGTGAAAAACCCTCCTGACCACCACCGCTTGTTTCTTCTTTCCAATCAAAGAGCCACATGTCGAAATTGTCTGACGCTCCCAGAGGATCTTTAAATCCAAAGACAACGCCCATAAAGTCATCATCATTATCTGTAGTCCGCATCTTCCCTTTCATCCGGACATTGATGTAGTCAGTAGGTGTTACAAAGAATGTTGGATTTCCATTTATTGATTGAAACACCTGAGCACCGCCATTCTGAACCGTCCAATTGCCATTTGCTGGCTGCCCGGCCTGTTGCCAAGTAAAGAAATCAACATCAGTTAAACATGCTGGGACATTGACCGCAATGTTCTGACTGCCCGTGCATCCATTGGCATCGGTTACAACAACTGAGTGCGCTCCTTGACACATGCCCGTTGCCGTTTGAGTGGTCTGTCCGTTATCCCACAAATAAGTGTACGGAGGAGTGCCACCATTCGGGTTGGCAAACCCACCACCATCACACGCTCCCTGCGAACTGACATAGTTCGAATAAGCATTGGGAAGCACTTGTGTAGGCTCTGAAAGAGTAACACTTTCATTAGCTGTACAGCCATTAGCATCAGTTATGGTAACCGTATTGTTTCCTGCAACAAGATTTGTTGGATCCTCTTGATTTGAGCCCGAACTCCAATTGAAAGTATAAGGTGCAGTACCATTATTCACGGTGAGGTCAGCGGCTCCATCATTTCCGGCATAACAGGTAGGGTCGGTTCCTGTAACCGATGTAGTAATGGCTGGAGGGTCATTTAGTACAATGCTTTCAGTTGCAGTACAACCATTTGCATCGGTTATTGTAACCGTGTTGTTCCCAGTTGTAAGATTGGTTGGGTCTTCTTGATTCGAACCAGAACTCCAGTTGAATGTGTAAGGTGGTGTTCCGCCATTCACCGTTAAATCAGCAGTTCCATCATTTCCGCCAACACAACTAGGATCCGTTCCGGTTACCGAAGTGGTTATGGCTGATGGCTCACCAACAGTAATTGGAATTTGCTCTAGGCAACCTGAGTTCGCACCAGATTGCGCAAAGACGAAACCATTACCTACCGGAAGATTACCAATTGAGTTTTGCGGAAAGAAATTGATGCCATCAGGGGAGTATGTATAGTTAGGGTGACCGCCAGTACTCGTGACGGTAACAGAACCATCCGAACCTCCATTACAGCTTACATCCGTAACCGTTATCTGATTCTGAAATGTTAAATCAACATTCTGACAGGCAGTATTTGCTTGAAGTTGTGGACTACCTATAGGTGTTCCATCCCAAGTTGCATTGCCTTGGGCATTCAAATAGTCACCGTCAAACTTATAGTAAGCTAAAAGCCCTGGTTGAGTTGTCGGGGTTGGTAGCGTGGTCATATTGGCTTGAATATCGGCTTGGCTTCTTGCCACATTCCAAATTCGGACTTCGTCAATGTATCCTATCCAAGATTCGCATTGGCAATTGGACATGTCTCCAATTGCAGTTGCATAGTCGTTAGTAATCAGATCACCCGTGTGTGGCGTTGATGATGCCAAACAACCATTCACATAATAATCCAAGCTGGAACCATCATACGTAAATGCCAAATGGTAACATTCTCCGTTAACCAATGGGAACCCGGTTACTGCATTGATGTAACCATTGGTAGTGGTTATCTCGGCAGAACCTGGCCTCATCAAGTAATTCACGTTTGTAGGGCCAGTGTGCTTCGAAACGATATTTACTCCATTACCTGTCTTGGTAATAATGGCTTCTACAGTGATTTGATTTCCAGCAACATCAAGGTCTCCAACCTCAACGTAATTCACCCCTCCAGGAATAAAAAGTGACTGAGATTGACTGTCCAGAGTGGTCACAAATATGACAGCCAGTGTTGAAAGAAGCGCAGAAACTAAGTGTTTCACCTCTGTTTTTGGGGTTAGATGGTAAAGCTAAAAAATGTCTTTCGCTTTACTAACGCGCCAAGTCAAAAAGGATGCCTCTAAAAATGGTTATATGGTCTCTAAAGTTTCGGACAGAACCCAGCCATCATTACCATTGGAAAGCTTGATACGCGACCAACCATTGAGCTCATCACTAACCTTAACCACCAAACCTTCATGAATTACGAAAAGGTCTTTTCCTTTCTTATCAGGAGCACTTTTCGCGTTTATAGTTGAAGTAAAAACCACGGCTCGGTTATCGTTTACAGCATAATTGAAACTCTTCTGCGCAGCATAAATGGAAAATGCTCCCCAAAGCAAGGCTATCAAGCCAGTGTAAAATGTGAGTCTGCGCATACCTTCATCGTTCGAGAATCGAAAGAGAAGGAAGCCAGCAAGGCCAAGAATAATCGCTAAAACCGCACTCCAAGCCCAGCCGTCTGTTGAGAATGTTTTCAGAATTTGATTCCACCATCGAATAAAAAACAACTGTGGAATTTCCTCAACCTTGTCTTTTACACTGAGATTAGCCAATCTCAGATTGAACTGAATGTCTTCATCATTCGGTGCTAACTTCAATGCGCGCTCATAATTGAGAATGGATGGCGCAATCTTGCCCATTTTGAAATAGGTGTTTCCAAGATTGTAATGCACTTCGGCTGAGACGTATTCCTGAGCTAGAATCTGCTCGTAAGCTTGGATAGCTTCAGTGAATTGTTCGTTGATATACGCTTGGTCAGCACTGTCTTTTAGCACTTCTACTTGCGCAAATGCATTCCCAAAGGCAACAAGCATGAAAAACGATGCAATTAGAAATTGAGCCCATCCTTTCGAATTTCTGATTTCGTATTTCAGATTTCTATCAAGCATGATTCTCCACATTTACAATGGCTTGCAAAGCCTCATCATACACACTTTCCATCTGCTTATCCGCACCTGGCGCAAAGCGGGCAAACTCCGTCTTGTCCAACACACCAACAAAGCTGTTGATCGTTTCTTCAGGAACATTCTTGTCCGCAAACGTCACTCGTATTTTATCCTTGCTCAATTCAGCCACTGGAATGGCAAACTTGTCTGCCGCATAATCTGAAAGCGCTTTGAACACTTCCTCATAGAACTGGGCTGTCTTATTTTCATCCCAAAGGCTTTTGGCCTTCGTAAGTCGCTTCTTGGCGAGTTTTGTAGCGCGCTTGCTTTTCAACGCAACAACATCTTTTCCTTGCGATTTCTGATACTCAGCATAACCAATAAGCAATACAAACAGCAACAGCGGAACCGCAATGGCAGCATAGAATGGCGCTGACCTATAGAAGAAACTAGTACCGTTCAGAATTGGATATTGACCTTGTTTGATGTAACGGATATCGCTGCCAATCAGCTTGATGTCTTCCTTGTTGGTGATGTTCACCCCTGGCCGCATCTCCTCTTCGCCTTCTCCTTTCTCCACAATCAGGTCGAATGCTTCTTGCGATGAGGTTTTGAATGACTTCGATTTCGGATCGAAATAGCTCATGGAAAACGGGCCGATCTTGAAATCTCCGCTGTAGCGTGGAATCAAAACGTACTCAAAAGTTCTGCTTCCTGAAATGCCATTTGCACTGGCTTTGATATTGTCGGAAGTCTTCGGGTCATAAACCTCAATATCTGGCGGGAACTCAATATCCAGTGGCTGCAACTGATACAAATTTCCATCGCCACTCACGGTTACTTTCAGCGTAACCGCCTCATTGGATTTGGTTTCTGACTTATCCAAAGTGGCTTTCATGTTGATATTACCTGTAAGCCCGCTGAAATCATCAGGCTTTGCCGTTGGGTAAGGTTTCACATTAACCGTAACGGCATCTGATTTCAACACCTTTTTGTAATCCTGATAGCCACCAAAGAACTGGTCAAACACAGACCGACCGCGACCTTGTGAACGCTCACGAACAATGGCGGTTAATTCCATCGGTTGAATGGTGATCTCGCCTGTTTTCTGTGGGTACAGAATCACTTGGTCAATGACTCCTGTCTGGTACATCACGCCATCAATCACTTCATTCTGAAGCTGAATCTGTTCATTTCCGCGTGTGCTTTTGGTCCAGAAACCTTCATAGCTCGGTAAATCCCAATTCTCGAAATCAACAATGGAAACCCGTGTGTAGAACTTGAGCGTTGCGACTATCTCTTCTCCTAAATAAACGTTGCGCTTGTTGAGAATTACACGGGCAAAAAGGTTCTTGTCGTCTCCAGTGGCTGCTTGTTGCTGTCCTCCTGAATTACTCTGCGTGCTGGCCTGTTGCTGGCCCTTCACAACACGTATCGTGACTTCATTTGAGGAAACAGTATTGCCACCAGCTTTGATCTTTGCTGGTCCAATGGTGAACTCTCCTTCTTTCGATGCTTGCAACACATACGAAAACGAGATGGACTGCGACATGCTTCCGTTGATGTATTGCATGCTGGTACTCTGATTCGGGCCGCCAAGTACTCTGAAATCAGTGATCTCTGGTGCTACGAATTCCGAACCACCAGCATTCAACTCCCAGGTAACACGAAACCGCTGACCGACCTGTACCTGACTTGGCGCTGAAGCCGTGAGCTTTTGCGCAGAAACATCTACTGAGAATATCATTCCCAGCAACAAAAGCAGATATGTCAAACGAAGTTTCACTACCAATCCTTCTCTATTGTGCCTTTAACACCTTTCTTCACTTTCTGTTCCTCCAGCCTGTCTCGGATCTTCTTCTCATCCTGATTCAACGCATCTAACATTCGCTCAGCATCTTCTTTAGAGATCTTATTCTCCTGTTGCTGCTGCTCTTGTTCTTGTTGTTGATCCTGCTTCTGCTGGTCTTTTTGGTCTTGCTGTTGCTGATCCTGATTTTGATCTTGTTTCTGATCATTCTTTTTATCCTCGTTCTTCTGGTCTTGCTGTTGCTGCTGATTCTGTTTTTGCTCGTCTTTCTTGTCTTCGTTCTCCTTGTTGTCCTGATTTTGCTGTTGCTGTTCTTGCTGCTCTTGCAACATCCGCTTAGCGTACGCCAAATTATATTTTGTCTCTAAGTCGCGAGGATTGTTTCGCAACGCTTGCTTGTACGCATCCACACTTTCTTGGAATTTCTGCGCTTTCAAGAACGAATTACCAAGATTATGATACGCGGCCGCCTTCTGCGATTTATCATCCGTCAGGTTTGGCAGTGACTGAAAAGCCGAAGCGGCTTCCTCATAACGCTCTTGTTTGAAAAGCGCATCGCCAAGGTTGAAACCCGAAATAAATGGGTCGCCACCATTTGCCTGCGCATCACGATAGTTGATCTCAGCCTCACCAAAGTTTCCTTCATCGTAAAGGCCGTTTCCTTTTTCAATCAGCTCGTTGCCTTCGGGAGTTGCCTGTGCATGCACCAGCATCGGCAATAGACCAAATAACGATATGACCTTCAACCACTTCATTTCTTCACTTCAAACAGACGTATGTTTCTGAACATTTTCAGCTTGCGCGATGGCAACAGCACTTCAATGATCAGCAAGATCAGCGCCACCGCCACGAAATACTGAAAACGGTCTTCGTAACTCGTAAACATTTTACTTCCGAATTCCTCGCGCTCCATGCCTTCCAACTCATCCATCAAGGCATTTAAACCCGTGCGGCTGTTGTTGGCGCGAACATACGTTCCTTCTCCTGCAGCGGCAATTTGCTGCAACATGGTTTCGTTGAGTTTGGTTACAACGGTATTGCCATCACGGTCTTTGCGATAGCCCAACATTTGTCCACGCTTGTATACGGGAATCGGTGTTCCGTCAACAGAACCAATTCCAATCGTGTGAACCTTAATTCCTTGTTCCGTTGCAGCGGTTGCCAAGTCGATGGCATCGTCTTCATGGTTTTCACCATCAGTAATCACGATGATGGATTTGTTGGCTTTGGTGTTTGTGCTAAACGAAGTTGTAGCTAATTCAATGGCTTTTCCAATAGCCGTACCCTGCGTTGGAACGATATCCGTGTCGATAGAACGCAAGAACAGCTTAGCCGCAGAATGATCCACCGTCATTGGCAATTGGATGTATGCATCGCCTGCGAATACAATCACACCGATCTTATCGTTTTTCAATCTATCAATGAGGCGTGAAATAGCTTGCTTAGCTCGTTCCAAACGGTTTGGCGTCAGGTCTTCGGCCAACATACTGTTCGACACATCCAAACAGATCATCAACTCAAAACCTTCGCGTTTTACCTCTTCGTACTTCGTTCCGATCTGTGGATTTGCCATTCCAACAAGCAAGAAAGCCAACCCAAGTGCAAAAAGAAACCGTTTCCAACGTGGAAGGATTTTCGAGAAAGTAGGAATGAGATTTTCAAGAATGTTGATGTCGCCCAGCTGATTTAAAACCTTCTTGCGCCAGCGTGCATTGAACCAATACAATAGTAGCAATGCTGGAATGATCAGCAAGGCATACAACCATATTTCGTTCGCAAATCTGAACACCTTTTTACAATGATGAATGATGAATGATGAATGATGAATTGAATCCCCCGTCTCGAAACGTTCCGCAAGCTCCACTTTCGAGCCCCCCCCTTTGAAAGGGGGAATCAGCACGTTCCTCCTTCGAAAGGAGGTGCCGAGGAACGAGGCGGAGGATTTTTTTCTTGCTCATACTATACTTCTCAATAAGGTATTTCGAATCAAAACTTCCAGTGCCAGCAACAGCAATGCGGCAATGGCAAACGGCAAAAACTCCTCTTTGCGTTTGCGATATTCCGTCACATCAATCTTGGATTTTTCCAACTCATCAATCTCCTGATAGACCTGCTCCAAACTCTCATTATCCGTAGCGCGGAAGTACTTGCCATCAGTCATATCAGCAATTCGGGTCAACAACTCTTCGTTGATCTTCACTTCCATGTCCTGATAGCGTGTTCTGCCGAACGGATCAGTAAACGGCATTGGAGCAGTTCCGCGGGTTCCAACACCAATCGTGTAAACCCGAACACCGAACTCTTTGGCAATCTCCGCAGCAGTTGCTGGTGCAATGGAGCCTGAATTGTTGTCGCCATCGGTAAGCAAAATCACCACTTTACTGATCACTTCGCTTTCCTTCAGTCGCTTCACGGAAGTTGCCAAACCCATTCCAATGGCTGTTCCATCTTGAAGCATGCCGCTTTCCACATCATTGAATAGGTTTAGAATAACTGAATGATCAGTCGTCAACGGACATTGCGTAAAGCTTTCGCCTGCAAAGACCACCAATCCCAAACGGTCATTCGGTCGCTGCTGAATAAACTTCTTCGCCACTTTCTTGGCGGCTTCCAATCGATTCGGTTTGAAATCTTCAGCCTTCATGGAGCCAGAAATATCCAACGCCATTACAATGTCGATTCCTTCTGTGGTCACGTCTTGCCAACTGCTGGTTGATTGCGGCCTTGCCAGAATAACAACCAAAAG
Organism: uncultured Chryseobacterium sp.; assembly: GCA_964457245.1. Lineage (GTDB taxonomy): Bacteria > Bacteroidota > Bacteroidia > UBA10329 > UBA10329 > UBA10329. Next base: position 30,404 of record CAYWET010000013.1, read on the forward strand.
CGCAACAGCCAAACATCGCAGCACGAAAGGAAGATGAATCAGCTTTGATTTCAGATTCGATTCGGCAGCTTTTGCACCACCAACATTCGAGAAACGGAACTCTACTCGATTCCTTCGCTGAAGGAAAACGTAGTAAGCGATCATTGGCAAAAGCACCAATGCCAGCCAAAGCAGTTCAGGATTCTTGAATGTGATATCCGCCATCATCCTTCCTTCTCCTCTTCGTTCGGTTCATCCAACGGCATTACCAACGTCTGGTTGACGAATGTTCGGGCAATGTCGAAGTTCTGCTCGTTCTCATTCGAAATCGGCTTGTACTTCGCAAACTTGGCAAGGTCGGCCATTTGCAGCATGGCTTTCAGCGGCCTGATCTTTTCATCCTCCAAACCTTTCAACTTGAGAGCTGAAATGGTCTGATCCGTGGTCATTTCAAGCGCCAACACATCAAATTGGAACTCAATGTACTCGCGGATAATGTCCGAAAGCTCGATATAGAATTCCTTGGTCTTGTCGTTCTGCCACAGTTTTTTCTGTCTCAACGCTTCGAGTTTCTCTAGAGCAATTTCGTGAGCAGGACGCTTTGGTTTTGGTCTAGCCATCGGTTCTTCCTGAGGCCTATTTCGGTATTTCCTCCAGAACACGATTGCTAACGCCAAAATCAGAATGGCAAGCCAAATGCCAAATATGATCCAAAACCATTTGTAGAAGTTAAACGGAACATCATACGGTTCTTTAATTTCCTTGATCTCCGCTTCCATTTCAACTGGAATGTCAGAGACGAACAATAGAATCGGCTCAGTGGAAAGTGTTTGGAAAGAATCCTGATTGAACACGAATTCAACTGGCGGAAGCACCATGAAGCCCGTGTCGAAACTGGTAATCACCAGCCGCTGGTGAATAACGGTTTCTCCCGTTTCTTTCTTGGTCGTATCTGGAATAGATGCTTGGACAATCTCAATCTGACCTGTGATGGTATCCTTAAACAACGGCCACGCAACGGTACTTTCGTCATTCAACTCTACAGTCAGGTCAAGATTTACTTGATCTCCGATCAGGATTTCCTGACTATCAACAACGGCCTTGACCATTGCATCTTGAGCAACAGCCCAGGTTGAAACCAACATGAACGATATGAGTGTTAGAATTCTCATTTCGCTCCTCTTCGTTTGAACAGATTTAATAACGGTTTTACATACGAATGGTCAGTTCGAATTTCAGCCATATCAACACCAGATTTGAGCAAGGTATCTTTCAATTCAGCTTCAAATCGTAGTGACTCTGCTTTGAGTTTGATTCGAGCGTCTTTACTTGAAGTATCTACCCAAATGAGCTCGCCTGTTTCCGCATCAGCCATTGGTAACAGACCAACATTCGGAATTTCCTGTTCCAATTGGTCGAAAACTCGAATGGCAACCAGGTCGTGTTTCTTGTTCGCCAACTTCAAAGCATCCGAATAATCCTTATCCATAAAATCGGAAAGCAAGAAGGCTATACTTCGCTTCTTCACTACATTGGTCAAATAACGTAATGCTTCACTTAGGTCTGTTCCTTTGTTTTCAGGTTCAAAATCAATCAACTCACGAATAATACGTAGAATGTGACTTTTCCCCTTTTTTGGAGGAATGAACTTTTCAATCTTATCGCTGAAAAAGATGATACCAACCTTATCGTTATTCTGAATGGCTGAGAACGAAAGCACAGCACATATCTCAGTCATCAGTTGGCGTTTCAGCATCACTTTCGAGCCGAAATCTCCTGAGCCACTTACATCCACCAAAAGCATGACGGTTAGCTCACGTTCTTCTTCAAATACTTTGACGTAAGGATTTCCAGTTCTGGCAGTTACGTTCCAATCAATTGTTCGAACATCATCGCCTCTTTGGTATTCGCGCACTTCAGAAAACGCCATTCCACGGCCTTTGAAAGCAGAATGATATTGTCCCGAAAAAATCTGATTGCTCAGACCTCGGGTCTTTATCTCAATCTTCCGTACGCGTTTTAAAAGCTCTGACGTTTCCATTTTCTAGCGACCAGTGAATAGTGAAAAGCGAATAGTTAGCTATTCTGACTTCTCGTATCTGAAATCTGACGTCTGTTTTAAGGTACTTCGACCGTATTCAGAATATCTGCGATGATCTCTTCAGAAGTGATCTCCTCCGCTTCAGCCTCGTACGTCAATCCAATACGATGGCGCAGCACATCATTACAAACAGCACGCACATCTTCAGGAATCACATAGCCTCTGCGCTTGATGAATGCATATGCCTTGGCAGCTTTTGCTAGCGCGATACTTGCACGAGGCGAACCACCGAAGCTGATCAGATCTTTCAGCTTCCCGAGATTGTAATCTTCTGGGTTTCGCGTAGCGAATACAATATCAACGATGTACTTCTCGATTTTCTCGTCCATGTACACCTGACGAACAACATCTCGTGCTTTGATGATATCTTCTGGTTTTAGAACGGCATTTGCTTTCGGGAATTCGCCTGCAATGTTCTGACGAATAATCAACGCTTCATCTTCCTTCTTCGGATACGTGATAACCACTTTCAGCATGAAACGGTCAACCTGCGCCTCTGGAAGTGGATAAGTCCCCTCCTGTTCTACCGGGTTTTGCGTAGCCATTACCAAGAAAGGCTCTTCCAGCTTATAAGTCGTATCACCAATGGTTACCTGCTTCTCCTGCATAGCTTCAAGCAATGCTGACTGCACTTTCGCTGGAGCACGGTTAATCTCATCCGCAAGGATAAAATTGGAGAATAATGGTCCTTTTCTTACATCAAATCCACCAGTTTTCTGATTGTAGATCATGGTTCCAACCAAATCGGCAGGAAGCAGGTCTGGCGTAAACTGAATTCGACTGAAACCTGCATTGATGGTTGACGCCAAAGTGTTAATGGCCAATGTCTTTGCCAATCCTGGAACACCTTCCAGAAGGATGTGGCCTTTGCTTAACAGACCGATCAGGAGGCTTTCGACCATGTGACTTTGTCCAACGATCACCTTGTTCATTTCCATGGTGATCAGATCGACAAAGGCGCTCTCCTTCTCGATCATCTCGTTGATCTGTTTAATGTCTGTCATCATTGTTTTTTCTCATTTGGTTGCGCAAAAATATAAGCGAGGTTTTTCCATCAAACATTAAACGCTCTTAATTGGTGTGAAAGAGCCGTTAAAAAGTGTTAACCAAGTCAGAATCTCTAACTACAACCATTGTTTTCAAAACTGACTACACCAGTTTTCAGCAAAAAAAAGGGACTGGTAACCCAGCCCCTTTTCGTTGTTTCAAAATCAATTTAGTCCTCGTCTTCAAAAGCCTCTTCAATGGCTTTTGCTGCTTTAACGATTCCCTTTTTGGTTTCCTTCACCGCAACCTTGACGCCTTTTTCTGTGGCATCTACAGCTTTGGTAACCCCTTCTTCCGTTTTATCGGCAGCCTTTTCAATAGCTCTATCGGTCTTGGTCTCCTTTGTCTTTTCTTCCTTACCCGCTTTCTCCGTTTTCGATGAAGAAGCCTTTTTATCCTGAGCTTGAGCATTACTTGCAAACAATCCCAAGCCTATCACGAGTAAAATGATGCTTATCTGTTTCATTGTGTTGGTTTTATTATGAGGTTTTAGGTCAATATTGAATTACTTCCCTTCCGGTAGAACAAGTAACGGAACGGTAGTGTGATACGCCATTTCATGTGTATGGTTCATACCGAAAATAGTCTCGATAAAAGTGTGTTCCCGATACACCATCGCCACCATATCGTTGTCTTCTTTCTTATCCATATAGTATTTGATACCCGAAAGAATGTCGCTGGCCACAATACGCTTATAGGTACAATCTACTTCAGGTTCAAAGAGATGGATCTCGCGTCTACGCTCAAGAACATTCTCATAAGTTGGCTTGCTTCCTCCCTTCTTTTCTACATGCGCCAAGCGAACATCGGCATTGAAAAGAATTGCAATTTCCTTCACAAGGTCGAGTGCATCATCATCAGCAATTTCGTGCAGATCTGAACAGAGCAGAATATTTCTGATGGAATCAAATGAAGCCTTCTCTGGCACAATCAACATCGGAATATCTCGCACTTCCTTCATCAGGTTTACCGTGTAGCTACCCACCAAAAGTTCGCGAAGACCTGAAGCACCCCGTGTGCCCAGAGCAATCATATCAAATTTCTTCTCAGCAATGAATCCAAGAACTTCTTCAATGAATTCACCTTGCACCACCTTTCCAGTAATGTACTTTTCGGGCAGACCATATTGCTTGGCCAGTTTTTTCTGGATGTCTTCCATGGCCGTAACCGTGGTGGCCACCTTTACCCCTTCCAACACCTCACTTCTATCATAAGCATGGAAAATGCACAGCTTAGCATCAGCTTTGGCGGCTAATTGTGCCGCATACTCTAATGCGTTGCGTGAGTGGTGCGAGAAATCAAACGGAACAAGAATATTCTTCATGGTCTAAAGTTGAAGCGAAAGTTAGGAATAGCTCCTAACATCCGTCAGGTTTGCGCAAATCTCCAATACCTTACCTTCGAAAGCAAGAAATGCAGGACAAAAAATATATCCGTTTTCAGTGGTTGGCCGTTTCTATCGGAGTGGTCATTCTGCTTATCAAATTCCTGGCGTTCCACATTACGGGTTCTAATGCCATTCTTTCAGATGCGCTGGAAAGCATCATTAACGTTGTGGCTGGTTCATTTGCGCTTTACAGCCTCATACTAGCCGCGAAGCCAAAGGACCATGACCATCCTTACGGACATGGTAAAATCGAGTTCATTTCTTCTGGTATTGAAGGAACATTGATTCTCCTCGCTGGAGTCAGCATTGTCTTTAAGTCTGTCCACGACCTGATTCTACCTCACGAAGTGGTAAAGCTTGATCTAGGGCTTTACTTAACAGCTGGAGCTGGACTTATCAATTTCATCTTAGGTTGGATAACCGAGTCGTACGGAAAGAAGAACAATTCGCCCACCATGGTTGCTAGCGGAAAGCACCTGAAGAGCGATGGCTACACGTCCTTAGGTCTTATCATTGGACTATCAGTAGTGTTATTTACCGGACTTGTGTGGGTCGATAGTGTCATAGCCATTGGTTTTGGCGCTTACATTGGTATTGTGGGTTTGAAAGAAGTGCGAAAGTCTGTTGCAGGTATTATGGATGAAGCCGACTTCGGCCTACTTCAAGATCTGGTTGCACACCTTGAACAGAACCGGACCGAGAACTGGATAGACATCCACAATTTCAGGGCACAGAAATTCGGGAAACGCATTCATATCGATTGCCACATTACTGTACCGAATTACCTAACGGTAGAAGATGCACACGATGAGATCGATGCCATGGAAAAACTAGTGGAGAAACATTATCCACATGGGGTGGAGATGTTCATTCATATCGACCCATGTACACCTAGATCTTGCCGCATTTGTAGTAAAACGAACTGTGCCATCCGCCAAACAGAACAAGAGGAACAGATACGTTGGAACCTGAAGAACGTGCTTAAGAATCAGAAACACGAATGAAGGATTGGCGCGAACTGCTGTACGAAAAATGGGATAAGGAATGGATGCCGCGGCTTGTCCAGCATATTGCAGATAACCCAGATGTGTTTGAAGAAGTGTTCAGTGCTTTTGTTGAGCAAGATGGCCGAATTGCTCATCGTTCCGGATTTATTCTTGGAAGCGTTTTTAAACAGCAACCTGAACTTCTTCTTCCAAGAATTGGATTACTTCTTTCGAAGATGGCTGAACCACCTCATGAGTGGTACAGGTGGCATGTGCTCTGGTATTTGAGTCATTCTAAGTTTCCGGAAGAACATGATGGATTGGCAGCAAATTATGCCTTTGAGGAATTAGGGAAATCCTACTCTAAACCAGCGGTAAAGAATGCAACCATGCGGTTGTTGGCGTTTATCTGCAAACGGAACCCAGAGTTGATTCCTGAGTACAAATTGTATTTAGAGAACATCATTGAAAATGAACGACCAACGTTGGTCAACCAGGCGAAGAAGATCTTTCAAGGTTTTGAAGAAAAGAAGTGTTGAAGGAATGAGGCCCAAGATGAAGGCGTTCTTCTCTATTTTCGGGCAATGAATATGATGCGACCTTTTCTCATTCTTCTTTTTTCATTTTTCATTTTTCATTGTGATGCCCAGATCAACTACAATCTGAAAGGTTTGAACGGTAGCGAACCCATGGTAATAGCCGCTTTGGCTGACCTTGATTCGCTAACCAAATCAACTGGCATCTCCATTGACCTTGTAATTGAAAACGAGGACACTATTCCAATCGGAGAAACGGTCACGAACAATGGTGTTCGCATCGTTCATTTTCCTAAACATGCATATAGTTGGACTGGAAGTTACCCCAAGTATCAGCTCAAAGCGCCATCGGTTTATGGTATCACGTTTGGTATCTACGGACTATTAGACGAAGTGCTCGGCTTCCGTTTCATTCATCCTAAAACCACTATTAAGCCGGAGAAAGTAGAATGGCCCAAGGAATTGGACTACTCATCCTCTCCCCGCTTCTCAAAACACGGATTCCATTTGCACACGCAACATCCATTGGAACTGACAGAACAGCTCCACAACCCCGATTTTCCGAATGCTTGGCAAGATGTGAAGGAATACATCGATTGGTTGGTACGCAACCGACAGAATTACTGGGAATGGTGCCTGCTCAGAACGGTGGATATGGAAAAGTGGCAACCACATGCCAAACGTATGGTAGATTACTCGCATCAGCGTGGCATCATGGCGGGAGTAGATGTGTCATTGCACATGATTCAGCAGCGGACGTTTCAGTTGTACCGCAATTGGCCGAAAAGCTGGCGTGGTAAGGAAACTCAGATTGAGCGTAGTTTAGAAGACCTGTTCTTTGCCGATTGGGATTTCCTGAATGTAGAGTTCAATACGGCAGAGTTTGTAGGCGGTAAAGACAAGCTCAAATCGCGGTTGAAAAAGACATTGATAGCCACTACCCGAAACAAATACAACAGCAACATCATGGGACGTAAGCATGTGGTAAGCGAAGAGAACATGGTCGGTGAGCAAGCCGATGTGTTCAGCGCTAACGATAGCATTGACCTTTATCGGGGAGTGGGGATTCATACCGTTATGATGTACAGTTTGGAAGACAGCGTTGCTCCTGTTTATGAGAACAAGAACTTCCATCATATTCACCGAGATATGCAGCACGAGAATAAAGTGCGCGAGGTTTGGTTCTATCCCGAAAGTGCGTATTGGGTCACCTACGACAACTCGGTCCCGATGCTACTGCTACCCTATCTCAGCGGTAGATTGAATGACATTCTGCTTTGCGAGGAAGAGAATGTTCCGAATCATCTCACGTTCAGCAGTGGATGGGAATGGGGCTATTGGGCCGTAGATTGGAGCATTGCCCGCTGGAGCTGGAGCAGTTCGTTCAACGGAACGGAACACCAACCTGAACCTATGGAATGGGTTTCTGCCATGGGTTATGCTGATGAGGTGAAAACCAACTTGGAAAGCCATTTAGAGTTGCAGCAGGAATACCTGTTGAATAAGAACCTACTGCGTTACATGTGTGCGCAAACCGTAACAGATGAACTTTCACTGTTCAGAAAGCAGTTTCAACCTCGACCTGATTTCACATTAAAATGGTTAGCACGCAAAAGCGATGAAGCTACAAGAGAACAGGTGAAAAATGTCGGTATCGTTCAATTGCAGGAGTATTATTCCAAATCTGAAGCGTTAAATGCAGCACTGGTCAAGATGATAGACACAACTGCATCTGATGTAATGACCGAATACTTTATCGGGCTTCAGGTTACATCATTACGAGCCAAGCACCGCGCTTGTACGGTCAACAGCATTTTGGCCTTGCGAGAGAAACGTAAAGAAGACAAGGTAAACTGGCTGGAGAAAGCGTCAGAAATTCGGTTGCAAGGCCTAAAATTGGTTCGTCAACAAGAAAAAGATTACAAGTACAATGGGGAATACTTGTACGGAGAACGCTTCAGTCATACCTCCTACCCGCACGGCTATCTCTACACGCCACATGATCTACATTTCTGGAATAGAGAAGAACAGCAAAGCAACAAGAACCGCTGGAACTACGGTTTCATGAACATTTGGCGAGTTGGGAGAATCATTGGGCTTTAAGCGCTTAATATTTTATTTCAGCACCGAATTACCCCGGACATGGGTTTATGTGATTCACTTTGTTTAATTTAGTAACAGTATTCACTAACCCCAAGTAGATTATGAAAACATTCCATACTTCAATTCAGGTTCTTTTTCTTCTATTATTTACATCTGGAGCCATCGCTCAAGGTTGCTACCCAGATCCTCAGTTTGCAGGTCAACCCGCAGGGATTTACCCCATTGGCCCTATGCAAATGGACTGTAGCGGATTGAGCGCTTCAAAAAGCGTTACGTTGAGAACAGACACATCCTTTCAGCTTATCCCAATTATACCAGATACTTTTTATATGTTTTTTGACTCCGCAAGAGTTGATTCTGTAGCCGGGTTGCCTCTTGGACTTTGGTTGGAGACTGACGTGATGAATACTGCCACGCCCGCATCACCTTATGGCGCGTGGGCATACTCTGGTAGTACTTTTAATCAGGTACCACCAGTCGGTTGTATAAGTATTGTTGGAGCCTCCTCCGATTGGATGTCTGCCAGTACAGGTGGGACTAACAGTGACGGAGTTTACGATATCGAAGTTTATATTGGAGAACACATCGACACTACGGACGCTCCACCTGTTACCGATGAATGGACTGGACAAGGAATAGTCCCTCATAAGGTCTTTTATTTCCAACTGCGCGTGAACGAATCAGCATGTAATGGTGACATTTCTGTATCTGCAGCAACAACAGGCGACAATCCAAATACTACTGAATGCGAAGGAACGGTGAACGTTGACGTGTACTATGGCACTCCTCCTTACACCTACTCCTACTCGAATGGTGCAACCGGATCTTCTGTCGATAGTCTTTGTGCGGGGCTTTATACGGTTAATGTAACAGACGCGAATGGCGCTTCTGGTTCTCATCAGTTTGCCATTGCTTCAGATGCCAATATTTACTCCAACCCTGGTAATCCACCTGCATGGGTAGATTCATTATTCTACGCTACTTCAAACTGTAGTCTCGATTACAACTTGCCGATAGATAGTTTTATGATTAGCAATGCTTACACCATTGGCAACGATACTTGCTTTGTGGAATGGGTGGTCTATCAGGGTGGTGCCTCGTTTACGTTGGGAAGCTTTTATCCATTTATCGGATTTAATCCTACTGTGTTCTCATTTACCCTTTATTGCCAGAACGGCCGTGCGGAAACAGGTGTTATTCAGCTTTATGAATATCTGGATCTATCTGAAATGAGTGGTGTTCAGCATGCAAGCGGAATCAATGGATTCTCTATTTTTCCCAACCCTAGTTCAGGTGAGTTTAACCTGCAAGTGGGTAGCCCCGAAAAACTGCAACTTGAAATCTATGATGTGGCCGGTAAGTTACTGGAGCAACAACAGTTGAGTGGAGCTACCAACTACGGTATCAATTTACCCGATGTACCAACCGGCACTTATCTGCTTAAGGTTAATTCTGCGGAAGGAATTGAAATCAAAAAACTATTGAAGCAATAAAAAAAACTGGTTTTAAGCGAAAGCCCCTGCATCTTATGTAGGGGCTTTTTTGTCTTTTACCTTTGGCGGCTTAAATGAAAATAACGCTGCCACTTTTATTGTCGATTGTGTTGTTCTCCTGTTCGGAGCAACCCACGCAGAGCAAAAGGTCAATTAATCCAAATGGAGACCCTACGACAAGCTCAGGGCAAGATTCTGAGCTTGCCTTATTGATGCGCGATATGTTTGATGAGTCTGACAGCCTAAAACAATTGGTTTTAGCAGGGCAACAACTCACCGGGTTAAGACGGTTCAAGGAAATACATTCGGCAATACCCACCGATTCAGAAGTAACAGGGCCAGTATTCGAAGCTTTCGCAAAGAACTACATTGAATCTATTAAAGCTTTAGAAGAGTCAGATTCACTTAAAGTATTCAATTTCAATAATATGGTAGACCAGTGTGTAAACTGCCATACGGAGTTTTGTCCTGGCCCGAAGAAGCGAATCAAGCAATTATACATCCGGTAAATAGCCGAGCATATTCTGTTAGTATAAACAAAGGCCAGGCCGCTCGCTTTGCGTTTACTGGCTAACTTTGTCATACATGATGCAATTCATTCTAGAACCGTGGCCATGGTATGTGGCCGGACCATTGATAGGGCTTATGGTACCCGCGTTTGTCGTTCTAGGCGAAAAGCGTTTCGGTATCAGTTCGAGCTTTAGGCATATGTGTGCTTTATCTCCAGTAAAGCCCAAGTTCTTTCGGTACTCCGTAAGCGAACATGCATGGAGTTTGGTGTTTGTTCTTGGCCTTGTTCTGGGTGGGTTTATTGCCAATGAATTCCTTACATCGGTAGATACCGTTTCCATATCGGAAGCAACACGCGAACAACTGAGCCAATATGGCTTTACCGACTTTTCTGGCATGGCTCCAAAACAACTCTTTGGAGGACTGACCACCGCAAGCACCACACAATGGTTGGTATTAGGCATCAGTGGGTTTCTGATCGGCCTGGGCACAAGCTACGCAGGAGGTTGCACATCTGGGCATACCATCACTGGTATCTCCATGCTAAGACTAGCTTCTGTAACGGCAACTGTGGGCTTTTTCATCGGTGGATTGTTTGCCACGCACGTTCTATTCAATCTGATATTCTGAGATGTTCAAACTGTTCAAATATCTGTTGTTCGGTATCGTGTTTGGAACATTGCTTTTCAAATCCGAGGTATTAAGCTGGTTCCGTATTCAGGAAATGTTCCGCTTCCAGTCTTTTCACATGTATGGAATTATCATGTCAGCGATTGCTGTTGGAGTGATTTCCGTCCAATTACTGAAGCGGTACTCGAAAAACGAGACCACCCAACTTCTACTTACTCCAGAACCATCTTGGAAATGGTCCAACTTCCTAGGAGGAATTCTATTCGGAATTGGTTGGGCAATAGCTGGTGCTTGCCCTGGTCCTATTTACACACTTATTGGTGCTGGTCATCTGGGATACCTGGTTGTGCTTGGAGGTGCCTTGATCGGTGCGTTAACTTTTGGTATTCTTAACCGGAACAAAGCGGCTTCTGAGATTCAGCAGTGCGGTGATATTCCGAAGAACCCGGTGACCTCCAACGAATTCATGGAAGGACAACATAGCTGCGAGACGCAACGTGTCTAGAATAATCGCTAGTTGTTCAAAGCCCCTTAGCAGCTAAAACACTTGAAGCCTTCGTGTTTCCAACAGTAAATGCATAAAGCGATGGGCTTTGCTTACTCTTGAATTTTGCGCATTTCATACCTGCAAAACTCAATCCGGCATCATACTGTTTGATGGTGAAATCCGGGTTGAACTTCCACTCCATCATCTTTCCGATACGTTCTACCAATGCAAGATCGTCTTGCTCTACCGCCCAATAGATGGGGGTTTTGTTTTTAATGGTTGTCAAGCAATTAAGCATGGCAAATTTGGTTTTCAGAATTGAGATTCCACTTGAACCGATCTTGACGCTTGCTCCAGCATCAAGAAGCATATTGGCTACCTCAATATTTCCACCCATAATAGATATGATAAGTGGTGTGTAGCCATCTCCACCCCAATTGGTATTTCCTCTGTAATCCGAATCCATAGTTACCCCTAGAGCTTTCGTCTCTACGGTAACATTAATATCTGGTTTCTGATCAAGTATCATTTGCATTAACTCAGCATCTGCAAACTCCGCTGCTGCAGAAACAGGATAGCTCGTAACCGTTTGCTTTCCTACTTGGGTAACGCTTTCCTGAGTAGCATCAGCCCCGTACTTCATCATTGCTTTGGCCAACTCCAATTTATGAAGTCTTAAAACCGCCATGAAGGCAGTCATTCCATCTGCTCTTTTATCATTAGGACTTAGGCCTGCATCTAACAAAAACTGAAGCATTTGAGCTGGTGTTCCGTTCCTATCATCTGGAAGGTCAGAGTACCAAGCTGGCACCTTTAGTCCAAAATTCGCAAGATTAGGCGCACCAAGTTTAAAGTTGGCCTTACGTTCCTCTTTCGTCATACTGAAGTTAGCCAAACGGTGAATCAAATTACCTTCCTTCTCAGCATTCTTCACATCCGCACCTGCTTTTATCAGCATTTTTAAACATGGGTAGCAATTAGTGGCTTGAATTGTTAGCTGCAATGCATTAACCTCCGTTTTCTGAAGTGTCTTAGCCGCGGCCTCCCAAGCATCAATCATTGCCTTATTGGCCTTCTTCCCTTTCGCCTTCTCGGTTTTAATCAAAGTACGTAGACCAGCACCTGGGTCGGTAATACCTGGTTTATTTGGGTCAGCACCCGCATCCAAAAGAAGCTTAAGCACTTCAATGGAGTAATTGTTGGCTGCATTTATTACCGCTGGATATTCTCCACCGTTAGGATCACATCCATTTTCCAAAAGCATTTTGGCTACCTCCGGGCAGAAAAAAGCGGCAGCCAATCCATTCTGATTGTATTCATTCAAAGCATTGACATCCGCCCCAGCTTTAATAGCCTTACCAACTGCCTGCGCATCGCATTGCTTACATGCATTGAAGAAATCATCTTGGACACCTGCAAGTGAAACTTGAGAAAAAAGAATTAAGGAGAAAAAAGAGGCTAGAAGACTTTTCATGATCCTGGGTTTTGGTTGATGCATAAAAATATAATTTACCGATAGTAGTCTGCTAAGCGAATCATCGTAATTAAGAAGTTAAAGGCAATTACAATGCACGCATTGCTTTTTTATACTTTTGCTGTGCAAATTTTGAAAGCATGGCACTTAAAGGAGGTTCATTTTTAATTGAAACTGGAAAACCTGAAGAGGTTTTTATCAGTGAGGAATTCACTGAAGAGCAACGTATGATCGGAGATATGGTGAAAGATTTCTGCATTAAGGAAATCCAAGAACCAATTAAGAAGCGAGGAAAAGAGTTTGAAGCAGATAAAGACAGGGACGAAATTGTATCTCAGTTGGAAAAAGCTGCTGAATTGGGTCTTTGCGGTGTTGCCATTCCTGAAGAATATGGAGGCATGGCATTGGACTTCAATACGGGTTTGATATTTTCTGAATCAATCGCCTTAGGAATGTCTTTTGCAACCACAATTGGGGCGCAAACATCTATTGGGTCTTTACCGATTGTCTATTACGGGAATAAGGAACAGCAAGCCAAATACTTGCCGGGTGTTGCTTCCGCTCAACTAAAAGCCAGTTATTGTCTTACCGAACCTACCGCTGGTTCTGATGCCAATTCCGGTAAAACACAATGCGCTCTAAATCCAGAAGGCACACATTATATCATGAACGGACAGAAGATGTGGATCACCAACGGTGGTTTTGCTGACATCTTCATCGTATTTGCCAAGATTGATGACGACAAAAAGCTATCCGCGTTTATTGTAGAAAAAGGGTTTGGAGGCGTAACTATCGGTGCGGAAGAGAAGAAACTGGGCATCAAAGGTTCATCAACTGTTCAGGTTTTCTTCGAAAATACTCCGGTACCAGTAGAAAACCTTCTTGGAGAACGCGAAGGTGGTTTTGCTATGGCTCTGAACATCCTTAATACGGGTAGAATCAAATTGGCAGCAGGCACCAATGGAGGTAGCAAGTTTGCCATTGACCAAGCGTTGATCTACGGTATTGATCGCAAGCAGTTCGATACGCGTATTGTTGATTTTGGTGCCATTCAGCACAAATTGGGGGAAATGGCCAGTCGTGTTTTCTGTGTGGATGCAGGGGTTTATCGCATTGGCAGAAACATTGACCTCAAACGAGCAGAACTCCAGAAAGAAGGAATGGAAGTTCAGAAGTCAAAGTTGGAATCAATCCGCGAATATGCCATTGAGTGCGCCATCCTGAAAGTAAAAGGCTCAGAGAATGCTGACTTCGTAATTGACGAAGCACTGCAAATCTATGGTGGTATGGGTTATTCCGCAGAAGCTGGAATTGAAATGGGCTATCGCGATGCTCGAATTACCCGCATCTACGAAGGAACCAATGAGATCAACCGAATGTTATCGGTAGCAGAGTTGACCAAACGTGCGCTTCAAACCAAAGAGATCGATCTTATTGGAGCGGGCAAGAAAGTGCAGGGCCGAGTCATTAATTCCATATTCTCTGGAACTAAGTCTGGAGCAACAGAAGAAGTCCGAATAGTGCAAGCATTGAAAGACGTTTTCATGTTCATTTCTGGCACCGCTGGTAAAAAAATGGGTAAAGCCATGGTTGATGAGCAAGAGATCGTGATGAACCTGGCAGATATTCTTGCTGATGCTTTCGTATGCGATTCAGCTGTACTTAAAGTTCGCAAGCTCGAAAAGATGAATGGTGACAAGGAAAAGCTCGATATCCAGCGTAAAATGATGCAGGTTTATCTCTATGAATCTCTGGAGCGAACCCGCAAAGCCGCGAAGGATGCCATTGCAAGTTTTTCTGAAGGAGGCGAGCGAAAACGCTACAGTTTCGTGGTGCGCAAACTCCTGAAATCATACAATATCAACCCTAAAGAACTTAGACGAGATATTGCCAAGTATTTGGTAAAAGAAGGCAAGTACACTTTCTAAGTGTCTTCATATTGAATTCGGAAGGGTAACCAACAACACAGTTGGTTACCCTTTTTCGTTTCATTTTTGCAGCATGAATTGGATCAAGTCTCAATGGAACGAATGGAAGACCAAGTCTCTATGGAGCAAATTGTCGGACATCATTCTTCCGGTATTGATTATTGTAATGCTAACTCCAACCGGACGTGTTTTTGTTCAGCGGTTAGTACTCAAAACTGGGCTGTTCGGATCTGCTGAAATAAATGTCGAAGGTTCACTTTCCGATCGATCATTAAACTGGATGTTAACTGATCTTAACGGTAATCGAACTCGATTAGCTGAACTAAACGGACAAGTGATTTTCATCAACTTCTGGTCAACTTGGTGCCCTCCATGTAACGCAGAAATGCCAAGCATTATCTCGTTAATGGAACAAACGGATTCCAATGTAAAATTCATTTTCGCTACCACAGAAACTCCTGAAGCCATTAACAAGCATCTGGCAAAACACGACTGGAACATTCCCGTGTTCATTTATGACGCGACACCTGGGCAAGATCTAATGGCCAGTTCATTACCTACCACCTACATTATAGACAAACAAGGCAATATTGTTCATCACACCGCTGGTATGAAAAACTGGGATAGTCAAGATGCTATTGAGCTTTTGCACGAGCTTTCCTCATCACCCGTTGATTGAGCATTACGGATGTTAATGAAGTGCTGTATTCCTTACAATTGACATCCGTCAATTACATATATTGGCGCCTCATTTTTGCGCTGCAATAACACATGTTCGAAAATCTGATTGACGAAGCAAAGCGAGTAACCACCGAATATGAGGTTACTGAATTGATGATCTATGGTGGGCCGATTTTTATAGCTCTGATCATTTTAGAAATCATATTCAGTCTCAAATACAATCCAACGCTCTACAAATGGAAGGATCTTGCCACCAGTGGAACTATGGGAATTGGAGCCGCTATTCTTGCTGCTGGCGCAAAGGTCTTCTCGCTCCTACTCTTTTCAATCGTCTATGTCATTTTCAATCCGATAGCTGAAAGTGGCGTTCGCGAGAACATCCTATTTGGTTGGGAAGCATTTGGTCTGACCACGTGGTACATATGGCTTATCTGTCAAGTATTGGATGATTTCAGTTATTACCTGGTGCACCGCGCAAACCATGAGGTTAGAGTTCTATGGGCAGCCCATATTGTCCATCATTCTTCCGACCATTTCAATCTTGGAACCGCGGTAAGAAACGGTTGGGTAACGCTCTTCTACAAACCCTTCTTCTACATGTGGATTCCTGCACTTGGGTTTCACCCAATTATGCTTATGACGTGCTTGGCAATTGAAGCCTTCTGGCAATACCAATTGCATGTTCAGTGGATGCCACGTTTGGGATTCTTGGAAAAGATCTTCAATCTGCACAAGCATCACGAGGTGCATCATTCTTCAGATATTGAATATCTCGACAAAAACCACGGTGGTTATCTGATTCTTTTCGACAAGTTGTTCGGCACTTTTAAGGATAAGGACGACAGCAAACCAGTGCATTATGGCGTGCTTCATCCGCCAAATTCCTACAATCCGGTTACCGTTCTAACACACGAATACGCTAACATTTGGCATGATGTAAAAGAAGCCAAAACCTGGAAAGGTCGATTCATGTATGTTTTTGGCCCTCCAGGATGGCGAGAAGACGGAACGGGTAAAACCGTGAAAGAGATGCAGGCCGAGCTGAAACAACAGCAAAAGGCTGCTGCATAATAATTCCTAATTTTCTCGTTGTGAAACAGACAATGAGATTGTTATTGCTTTCCCTTTTCGTTTCGTGGAGCTTAGCCGGCCTAGCGCAAGACCCTCATTTCTCACAATACTTCACTAACCCTCTATATCTGAATCCAGCATTTGCTGGGTATAATGGATGCCCAACAATTCACGCATCATATCGAAACCAATGGCCAGAGATATCAGGCAACTTTCAAAATGTCAATGGTTCTTATGATCAACTGCTGGGAAAAATGCACGGAATTGGAGTGAATTACATTTACAATAATTCAGCCGGAACGCTTGAAAGTCACAGCGTTGATGTGATCTACTCTCCTGTTTTCAGATTATTCAAAAAGCAACTTGCGTTAAGCCCTGCATTAGGTTTAGGCCTCAAGTATAGATCTGTGAATTTTGACAAGCTCCAATTCGGAGAAATGATCGATCCGAGGTACGGTTATGTGTACAACTCCACTCAGCAAGAATCAAATGACGAAAGGTTGATTGCTGATTTCTCAGCTGGATTTTTGCTTACGTGGAAAGGGTTGGTTGCTGGGTTCGCAGCTCACCATATCACTCAGCCAGATGAAGGCTTTGCTGGTCTTTCGGTACTTCCTGTAAATCTAGCTGCACATATCAACTATCAATTCAATGTCATAGACAGGATAAAAATATCACCCGCTTTTATTTTCCATAATCAACAAGACTTCAATTCCATCCTTCCTTCGGTTACAGTTGAAGCATATGGGGCAAGAGTTGGTTTTGCTTTCAGATCAAGTTTTACAAATCCAGATGCTGCGATTTTCATGGTTGGCTATAGAGGCTACGGAGTAAGTGTAGGATACAGCTATGACTTAACCGTTTCTTCCCTCACTAACAATACTGGTGGAAGCCATGAAGTTTCTCTTTCTTACGTGCTGAAATGCAAGAAGTCTGAATATGGAAAGGGTGTTCGTCTCATCAATTTCTGATCTATCTATTTCCATTTCTTGATTAATTTGCCGCTATGGCAAGTGTAAATGAAGTGTTCTCCATATTGGAGATGAGAGATTTGGCAAGAACCAAGATTCCATCCGTTATGTTCGATTACATGGAAGGTTCGGCAGAAGACGAAAGGACCTTTGATTGGAACAGAGAATCCTTCACCAAATACGAATTCGTTCCTCGCACTTTAAAGGATGTTAGCAAGGTAGACCTCTCCACTACTTTTCAAGGTGTTGGCATTGACATTCCAGTAATCAGTGCCCCTACTGGTATGTCGCGGATGTTCCACTGGGAAGGTGAAAAAGCCGTTGTCCGCGCAACACACAAAGCCGGTACTGCATATGCTTTGAGCACCGTTTCAACCACATCAATTGAGGATGTAGCCAAAGAATCAGAAGGACCGCTTTTCTTTCAGATCTATGCATGGCACAACAAGGAAATGGTGAAAGACTTCATTGAACGAAGCAGACAGAACAACTACAAAGGTCTGATGCTGGCCGTTGACCTTGCTTCTCTTGGCAAGCGCGACCGCGACCTGAGAAATGGTCATGGAAGGCCAGCCGTTCTGAGAAAGAATACCGCTTTGGGAGCTCTTGGCAAACCTGCTTGGCTTTTCAATTTTCTTACAAAGCCTAAAATGCGAATGGCCAATATGGTTGAGCATTTACCACATGGTGCTGATGCATTGAAAGTTGTAGATACGGTCAACGCACAATTCCGTGCAGACGTAAGTTGGGAAGATGCACAGGAAATGATGGAGCAATGGAACGGCAAGTTCATGCTCAAAGGCGTTCAATGTGTGGAAGATGCGGTTAAGGCTGCAGAGTTAGGAGTTTCTGGAATCATTCTCTCAAATCATGGTGGAAGACAGTTGGATGGAGCTCCTGCCGCGATGGATATTCTACCTGAAGTAGTAGCCGCAGTTGGAGATAAAGTGGAAGTCTTTTTAGATGGCGGAATTACCAGAGGTTCAGATATTATCAAAGCCATAGCACTCGGTGCAAAAGGTTGTCTCATTGGCCGTGCGTATTTATACGGATTGGCTGCCGGTGGTGAAAAAGGCGTTGCCCGCGTTTACGAGATTCTCAGAGACGAAATGCATAGAACCATGCAACTCATTGGTTGTAAATCCATTGCAGAACTCGATGCTAGCTACTTAAGGAAGCATGTTCAGTAGCCGACATTACTGTTACTCTTCAGATTGCAGATGACCTTCCATATTAGAGAATCGTTAATTTCAGCACCGCTTAATCAAATTTACCCCATGAAAAGACTTATTATAATCACCGTACTCGGGTTGTTCGGGTACGTAAACTCAATTGCCCAATGCGTAGAAAATTCAACCAACAGGGTTCTTCTGGTTGGAGATAGCTGGGCGCAATTCATGTTGACAGATGGCACTATAGATGACGGATTGAGAATTATTGGCCATTCGGATAAGAAGTTTGTATCCAATTATTTTATCGCTGAAAACGGAGCGCAAACAGACGATTTTCTAGCTCAGGATAAACAAGAGGAAATTCAAAATCTAATAAACGCCAATCCAGAATTGGACATCGTTCACTTAAGTATTGGAGGTAATGATGTTATGGGCGACTGGAACGTCAGTATGTCTGAACAAGAGACCAATGCCATAGAAGAAGCAGTTGCTGATAGATTAGAACAGATCATTGAATTCCTGAAAACCACACGTAGTGGGATGAATATTTTCTGGGCAGGCTATGCTTACCCGAACTTTGAAGAGGTAATCGAGGATTACTTCTTCCCTTCACAACATCCTTTTTATAGTACTTGGGATGATATGGGGCAACCAAGTTTCTTAGAGATAAACTCTTTGCTAAATGAGTTCTCGGATTCAGTGGCTGCCTATGCAGATACGGAACCTGCCATGTCCTTTGTTAGAGCTCAAGGAATTTTGCAACATGTTTACGGTCAAAATCAAGATTTGGGGGTAGCTCCTGGAGGGTCTTACCCGGCATTTGACGCACCGTTGCCGCTAGGCTATCCTGAATACCCTTCTCCAATTTCAACTATGCGCCCTTACGGGATTTTCACAGACTGTTTTCACTTGTCCACATCGGCTTACCTTACCATGTTCACTTACCAAGCAGAAAAGTATTACCAGAAAAAGCTGATGGACGAGTTCTATGTACTTTCTGATGGTGGAACTGAGGATGGGTCTGTGAGTTCAGACGGTACCGTTTCTCAAGAAATCAAATTCGGAGAAGATGGTGGAAACGAAATTTCCGCTGTTCTAACTTTTGACACCCAAGCCATGGCGGATACCATTTTGGAAAACGCCAACATTTTCTTGCGAAGAGAATCTCTTACGGGCACTGATCCAACAGATGCAAACCTTGAAGTTCGTATTGTAAGTGGAAACTTCGGAGCTACTGTTGATGTTGAGGCCGCGGATTTCAGCGATGTTGGAGATGCCAGTGGTGGTCCTTGTGTTTTCGGCTCATCAGCGCAAGATGGTCATTGGATCAGAATTGACCTTCCGATGGATGTAATTAACGAGATATCCAATAACGATCAAATGCAGGTTATAATCAGCGTACCTGGTTTTACGGGAGGCGTAATGACATTTCATGATGCTTCAGACCCAGAAAAAGCTCCTGTTCTGAACCTGAAATATTATCGCTGTTCGGTCACTGGAACTGATGTTCGAACAGCTTGCAATAGCTTTGATTGGATTGATGGCAACACCTACACCGCCAGCAACAATTCAGCAACCTACGTTTACCCAAATGGCGCCTCTACCGGATGTGACAGTATAGTAACGCTTGATCTTACCTTAACAACGGTAAACACAGATGTTGACGCAGTTGGCAGCAATCTCACCGCAAACCTTTCTGGTGCGGAATATCAGTGGTTGGATTGTGATAACGGGAATTCAGAAATTACTGGAGAAACCGGCCAGTCGTTTACTGCAACAGAAAGCGGAAACTATGCTGTTGAAATAACTTCTGATGGCTGCACGGTCATGTCGGAGTGTGTAGACATTAATCTTAGCGGCATTAGCGATTCAGAGATACCTGAATTCAAAATCTACCCGAACCCAACGAACGGTGTCTTACTTATTGAATCGGTCAACAATCTTGCTGCCAACTCAAAACTTATCGGTATCGAAGTTTTCAATGTAGTTGGTGAGTTGGTGGAGAGTGCCTCAGTAGTTGGAAATACAATCGACCTAGGCGAACTTCCGTCAGGAACCTACACTATGAGAATAACTACGGAAAGTGATACTTCGGTGAAGAGAATCATTAAAAGGTAACCAAACCATTTTCTGATATAAATGGCGTTCTACGGATTCTCGTAGGATGCCATTTTTTCTTTAAACTCTTCGATGGCATTGGGAATATGCCGCGCAACCTCAAAGAATGCATCAAGTTTTTCTTGAGCAATCTGATTTCCAATTGCTTTTTCTAACCTGAAAACAGCCCGCAAAGCCACTTCACGTTTTTCCTTTCCAAAGTCGGTTAGAAACACATATGCCATGCGTTTGTCAATGTCATCTTTCTTCCTGAAAATGAACCCCTTCTCCTCCATCGATTTAAGTAATCGACTCAGACTGTTTGGTTCCATTCCCATTCGTGGAGCAATTCTAGTTACCGGAGTACCTTTTTCTTCATTGATTGCGAGAAGAACAAACGCAACACTAACAGTTGTGTCATGCTCGGCCGCCATTTCATTGTAAAGTCTTGAAATCTGAAACCAACCTTTTCTCAGGTTGTAGATGACCATTTTGTCCGCGGCCCGTTGAAATTCATCCATGGGCTAAAAATAGAATTGAAGTCCTAAACTGAAGCTGATTTTCTCAACCAAACCATCAAGCAATCTTCACGTCTTCATCATACCAGCATTTAGCTATATGCAAATCTTACTTCCCATTTGGTAACTTTCCGTCCATGTTACGTCTATTATCACTGGCAGTAATTGTGTTTTGTGTCTTGCCATCTCAAGCTCAAGAAATCTGCAACAATGGATTGGACGATGATGGTGATGGTCATGTAGATTGCTACGATCTTGATTGTGTTACAGAAGCAACATGCGATTCATTTTTTTACGGTTATCCGGTATCTCCTTGCGAAGTACCGCCACCGGTAGGGCCGCTAGGACTGAATTTAGTCTGGTCATCAACGGTAAATGTCGCTACCCGGAGCATCGCACTGATTGCAGATATGGATGCTGATGGAGTTCCTGAGGTAGTTGTTCGAAACAATGGTGCAAATCAGGTTTACATTCTTGATGGGATAACTGGAAACCTAGAAGTTACCATCAATGCTCCCAATTTTATGAGCGTATCAAATTCTTTGGCAGTTGCCGATACGGACAATGATGGGTTTGGAGAAGTCTATGTCACGCCAAATGATGGAATTCTCTATTGCTATGAACATACTGGGACACCAAAACCTGGCTTTGCCACAAATAATGTTGGATTTACTGAAACTTCACCGGGTATAGCAGATTTCAATCAAGATGGAGTACCAGAGATATACATTGGAAATCAGATTTTTCATTCGCAAACCGGTGCGCTAATAGCAAATGGAGGTGCTGGCAGCAAAGGTCAGAACCGGAATTTTGCATGGCATCCAGTGGCAGCAGACGTACTTCCAGATGGTTTTTGCGCAGATTGTGGAGGCCTGGAGCTGGTTTGTGGAAATACCATCTATTCCGTCAACATTGCTGGAGGAAGTTTAACTCCAATGCCCAACAATCTTGGTGGGCTTGAAGATGGTTTCACATCAGTAGCTGACCTTACCGGAGACGGTAATTTGGATGTGGCCGTTACATCAAGAGGAACTGTTTACCTATGGGAACCAATCACTGGAAATCAGTTAGGGACCACATTCACGTTAGCAGGAACAAATCATGGTGGCCGACCAAATATTGCAGATTATGATAATGATGGGCTTCCTGAAATAGGTGTTGGCGCAAGGGATATCTATTATGTAATAGACTACAATGCCGGAACACAGGCCATGACAACGATTTGGACGCAGACCACCATTGATGGGTCTCAGATGACAACTGGTTCTGCTTTCGACTTTGAAGGTGATGGAATAACGGAGGTTGTTTATCGGGATGAGGTCAATCTCTATGTTTGGGATGGTGCAACCGGAGCAATTAAAGCTCAAACCCAATGCGGTTCAGCTACCAGAACAGATTTCCCAACGGTAGCCGATGTAAACGGTGATGGTAATGCCAATATCATCTGCATGTGCGCAAATGCAGCGCAGGGAGACCCCGGGAAGGTTAGGGTGTACGAAAGCAGCAGTTATCCGTGGGCTGCTACAAGGCAGGTAATGAATCAACACAGTTATTCGATTACTAACATAAATGATGACCTGACCGTGCCGAACAATCAGCAGAATAATTCGGCATTTCCTGAGATGAACAACTTCCTCTCACAAACACTACTATATGACCTCAACTGGAACCCATTGCTTATGCCGGTTCCAGACATTGTGGTTTCTGTTGACACCATTGTTTTCTGCCAGAATCCGAACGAATTTGAAGTGACCTTAACTGTCTGTAACCAAGGCAGTAATGCAGTTAGCAGCGCTATTCCGATAACCTTGTATGATGGAAATCCGACAGCAGGCGGAACGGTTCTAGACAACCTCACCATTAACCAAGTACCGCTTGATACAGCAACTTGCGTAACCGAGACATTTACCATCTCATGGAATGAATCGCCTTTTACGCTGTGGGTTATGGCCAATGATGATGGCAGTAACCCTCCCAACGCTCCAACCACAGTACACGTGGAATGTGACTACGTTAACAATTCAACATCAATTCAGGTTGATGGTATAAATGTCGACCCGATAATTACCGGTTTCAATTCTCCCTACTGTTTTACCGACACGGTAATTCCATTGACAGGAACGCCTGCTGGTGGGGCTTTTTCTGGAACTGGAATTACTGGAAACAGTTTCAATCCGATTGATGCGATGCCAGGTATTCATGCCATAACGTATGACTATTCATTCGGTGTTTGCGCATTTGATACAACCGTAAACGTGGAAGTAAGACCATCGCTCACTGTAAATGCGGGCTCCGATACCTCATTCTGTTCTGGGCAAACAGTTATGTTGGGTTCAACTGGTCTAACCGGTTACAGCTATTCATGGAGTCCAACCACAGGATTAAGCAGTGCATCAGGTGATACACCAACACTTACATTGATCAATTCAGGCACAACAAACCAATCGGAGGTCTACTCACTTACGGTAGATAGTGCTTGGTGTACTGCCACAGATGATGTGACCATCAATGTCTATCCACAGCCTTTGGCTGATTTTGATCTTTCGGACGAATGTCTGAACGATGTAAATCAATTCACCGATCAATCTGCAGCTTACAGTGGTACAATCAGCTCGTACAATTGGGATTTTGGAGACATGAATACCGATCAGACTCAAAACCCAACACATGTTTACACTACTGCAGGATTTTATGACGTTCAGTTGAACATTGAAACCAGTTTTGGATGCGAAGACAGTCTCACGCAACAACTGGAAATCTACAACCTTCCCGTAGCCAATTTCAGTACACAGAATATCTGCCAAATTGATACCGCAGCTTTTATTGACAACTCGTCTAGCCTTTCAGGCAACATAACCGAATGGCAGTGGGATTTTGGAGATGGAGCTACAGCTGTGATTCAAGGTGATACGAACCTGACACATCACTACGTTGCAGATGGTACATATCCGATCGAGCTGATCGTAACCACGGAATACGGGTGTTTAGATACCGTGCTTGGTTCAATCGTCATCCATCCTGTTCCGCAAACACAATTCTTGTTTGATACCGCTTGCTACACTCATGCAACGCACTTTACCGACCAATCTACCGTAAACACTGGTAACGCAGCCCAATGGAACTGGGATTTTGACGGCACAGGAACTTCATCCCAACAGAACCCTGAACACATTTTTCCTGATCCAGGAGCATATGATGTATCGCTGACTTTGTTAACTGACAGCGGTTGCAGCGGGTATATTGAGCACGAAATAATCATTTATGATCTTCCTGAACCCGACTTTGCCGCACCAGCGGTATGTGATGAACAATCGATGGTTTTCAGCGACTCTTCCGTTATCGCCAACGGATCTATCGCAGTCCATAGTTGGGAATTTGGAGACCAAACAAATTCGTTGGATGTAAACCCAACACACATCTACCCCACTGATGGATTTTATGATGTGCAATTGACCTTGACTTCAGACAAAGGCTGCTTGGATAGCATTACACACGAAGTGGAAATATATCCCTTGCCGGTTGTGGCGTTTTCTGCATTTCCGGAGGAAGGTTGTATGCCATTGGAAGTGACTTTTAACGACCAGACTTCTATCAATGCGCCCTATTCGCTGGCATCTTGGCAATGGAGTCTTGGCGATTCAGTGGTATCAAATGAACAGGACACGGCAAACACCTATTTCGAAGCTGGAAGCTACGATGTAGGCTTGGTGGTTACCTCTGGTAACAACTGCGTTTCAACCGATTCTATCACAGATATGATTACCGTGTATCAGAAACCAGAAGCTGGATTTACAACCTCTCCAGAGCGAATCTCAATTCTGTTCCCAAAGGTTTGGTTCTCAGATGAGTCGGTTGATGCGGTAGCGTGGGATTGGCAATTTGGAGATGGAGCTGTTTCATCGGCTCAGAATCCAACGCACAGCTACACCGATATATCAGAAAATAGTGTGTGGCAAGTGGTTTCTTCCGAACACGATTGTTTAGATACGGCTATACAAACCATAGTTGTTGAAGCCGAATTCACGCTATTCATCCCGAATGCTTTTACCCCTGATGCCAACGGTCACAACGAAACCTTCAAAGCTTCAGGAATCGGGATTACCGAATTCACAATGGACATTTACAACCGCTGGGGTGAGCAGTTGTTCCATTCAGCAGATATGGATGAAGGCTGGAACGGCCAGAAAAACAATCAAGGTATTGACCTTAAAATGGGCGTTTACATCTACCGAATAACAGCTCTGGATTACAATAGCCACTTCCACGAATACACAGGCAAGGTGAATTTGGTGAGATAGCATCAAAATGTAGTAGCTTCAGCCACATTGGAAGTCATTGAACATCTCCCATTATTTATTCTGCTTGCGTTATTGGCAGAAATCCTTGGAACCGTTGGTGGTTTCGGCTCTTCACTGTTCTTCGTACCAATTGCAAGTTATTTCCTCGACATGCATTCTGTACTTGGAATCACCGCCATTTTTCATGTTTCGAGCAACATCACCAAGATTGTTTTCTTTCGAGAAGGGGTTGACAAAAAGGTCATTATATGGCTTGGAATTCCTGCGGTGATATTCGTGATTCTGGGCGCCTATGTAAGCAAGTTCATTCAAACAGATTACTTGGAAATTGGACTTGCAGCATTTCTCATAATTACCTCCCTTAAATTCCTCATATTCAAACATTTAAACATACAGCCGACTCAAACTAATTCCGTTGTTGGAGGCATGCTTTCTGGTCTGCTTGCCGGTGTTTTGGGCACGGGCGGTGCCATCCGAGGAATTGTCTTAACGGCTTACAACATGAAGACCGAGGTTTTCATTGCTACATCTGCCGTAATTGATCTTGGAATAGATGCAAGCCGAAGTGTAGTTTACACCCTTAACGGCTACGTTCATACTCACGACCTGTATCTGATTCCAATACTGCTAGTGGTCAGCGTAATCGGTACATGGATCGGAAAAAAGATTCTACAACGGTTTTCAGAAAATCAATTCCGATCAACCGTATTGATCCTGATCCTGATCACCGGAATTCTCACCTTGGGAAAAGTGATTTTCAGCTTCAGTTAAAAGCTGGGCAATCTACCGCGCTACCCGCTTTGTACTTGCCATTCTTGTTACGTTTCTTGCCTGCCCTCCCTTTACCGCAGCTTGGATTTTTGAACAAGGTGATTTTCACGCTGGCGTAAATATTGGCCGAGTATATATCCATGGGAATGAAAAACGGTAAAATGTTGTCAGACCCAATTGTAATGCTGTGGAATCTAAATGCCAATCCCAACTGTGGTGACCGATAATCATACAATGAAACAGGTAAAGACGCTTCAAACCATTTGGTCTCGTAACGCGGTGTAATGGCAAGCAAACTCCGTCTGATTCCGGTTGTTCCTTTCGATAGCTTAAAGCCTTGAACCCATGTGGCGTTGGCGTAGAAATTCTTACCCAAGTTGTAATCGAATTGGACAGAAACCGCACTTGGCAAAGCCGTTCCGTAGCGAACCCCACTTGTCATGCTTCCAGCATCTGAAGCAAACTGAGAAGCAATCAACGCATCAATATCGCTCATACTATTGACCTCAGCATCTGGGTAATTCTCCCAAGTTGTTGTAGAATTCTCGAACCTTCGAATAAGCGAATTCTTGTTAAAGTTGATTCCGCCAAGATCGAGCAACGAAATACCGATTTTGTACTTGTAATCGATGGTACCGCAATCGCTTTGAGCTGTATGTGGCACATAATCGTCTACGTCCTCTAGCATCCGCTTGTACGTAACGCCAAGATCAACCGCAAAGCCATGTCCGGTTGCCACACCAGGTTCGGTCATGGCATATTGCCCAGTTAAGTTCGTAATGTTCCAATCTTCATCGCTTACCACGGTATGATTCAATTCATCCAGATACATACTCATATGCCCAATGCCCATCAGGTACTTGGCGGTAATTCCTGAATTAACCAAGTTCTTGCCACGCTGATAAACGATTCGGCCGTAGCTCAAACCAACTTCCGCCCAAGCCGTGGCGTAAATGCCCATCTTCTGCTGATTGTAGGTCACATTCTGCTGCGGGTCGAAATCCAAACCTTCGTAGAGGTAAACCGCAGATGGCTCAAGCAGGTCTTCGAACGAAACAAAGGTTCTGGCCGCGGTATGAAATCCAAAGGCATTCTTACCATGACTCAGCGTAAAACTTGGGCCATCAACACGCATGTTGACAACGCCATGCTTTTCCTTGCCATTCATGCGGTAAAGAGGTGTTGGCCAGTTGTTTTGCGGAACATTCTTCCAGAAATAAAAGTTGCTTTTGCTCAGATAAACAAAGTTGTTCCAAGCAAATGCATCAGCACCAATTAGGTTGATATCCAACCACGACTTACTATCGACCATGCTCGATGGATTGAGTGGCATTCCTGTGGTGCCAGCATAGTTACTGTTGGCAAGTCCAACACGTTCTTGAGAATGGGCGGTTACCGCAATTAGAATAACCGCAACGGAGAGGAGATTCTTGGCATTCATGGTTCGGTCGTTTTAGTTACTGGGGTACTGCAAGAACCAAGACCTACTGTTAAAAAGTATTACAGGATTTCGATTTGATTTAATGATGTGCCATGTTTGCAACATATCTTCATTTGCTAAGCACAATTACCCCATGCTGAGTCGAAGTCATTATCTGCCCTATTTCATCGTTTCGATGCTTATTTGGACGGTTTGGAGCGTGGTTATGCTCTACTTTCCAAACATCTCAACTACGCACAGTTATCCGCGCGCAATAGCCAGAGTTTCTGCGCTACTGATTCCATCATTGGCGTTTTTGTGGTTAAACCCTGAGTTCAGAAAGGAAACCAAAATTGGATGGGCGATTCTTGTTGGTAGTTTAATCTCGATTGGATTATTCGTGTTTCACATCGTTGCCGATGCGTTTACTGAAGATACCACCATTCCAACTGTTGGTGCTATTTGGTTGAACTGGATAATTGGGTCTCCTTTTGCAGAAGAACTTTTATTCAGAGGAATCATTCTGAGACAAGAACTCCAACGAAAATCAGCTTGGGTTGCCATCCCTATCTCTGCATTTTGCTTCACGCTGTTTCATCTTCCATCTTGGATAATTGTTCTGCAACAACCCATCGCAGAATTGCTGACCAACAGCTTCACAATTTTCATCTATGGAATTGTATTTGGCCTTGTTTATTGGTTGGTAAAATCCATTTGGGCAACATTTATTCCGCATGCGGGCAATAATCTGATTGCGCAACTTTTGAACCCGCTATAGCTTAATTCTATCGGAAGCACAAACGAAAAACGACAGCAAAGCAACACGGACTAGCAAATTCCAAAGAAACGCTTTCAGTAACGGTCAGACACT
This sequence comes from uncultured Chryseobacterium sp., assembly GCA_964457245.1. Classification (GTDB taxonomy): domain Bacteria; phylum Bacteroidota; class Bacteroidia; order UBA10329; family UBA10329; genus UBA10329. The sequence goes on from CAYWET010000013.1 coordinate 58,935, forward strand.
TTCAAAGTGCTCTCAATTGCTTTGCAACCCCTGTATTCATGGTGTAATCGTACTGACTTACAATTGGGTCGAGGGAGCCTAACTCCTGCTCCAATTCCTGAGTTATTTGAGCAAGTGACCTGTAGTAATCTAACCACTCATCATTCTGATCGATATTGGAAACCTTGCACCATTCCAAGTAGTCTTGGGTTTCAGAATAATCGAGTAAAGTGCTGAGAGTGAGGAACAAACCCATAACGGGTTTGGAAATATCAAGGTCTCCGAATTCATCATCAACGTAAAGTTTCCAGTTACGGTCATTGACACTCAGTTTAGCCCAAAACGTATAGTCTTTGTCGGCTTTACCTAAGATGGTCAGAGTGATGTCATTCACCTCGAATAACTGCTGAAGCCTAGTTATTTCAGGGTACTGTTCCATTATTGATCCAACTCATGACCCACCACTTCAAATCCTTCACTATCCTTTTTCATCATGTAAGTGTATCCGTCAAACCTGAATTGCCATCTATGCTTTTCATCCATTGTAAAAACTCCGTTAAGCTGCTCGTCAGAGCCTGATTCCAAATTCTGAAACTCAAACACGATGGAATCGGGAGTAACCGAAGCTTCAAGGATTTTCCATTCGTCCACTTCCCTATCGGTTATATATAGAAGTGGAAAATCATCAGAATTGGCTGAACCATTGTAATGCGGGTAATGTCGTTCTGGAATGAAATAGTATCCACTATTTAGCCAAGACAGGTCAATTACGTAGTGGTCGTCTTTCCAAGTAACGGTACCAAACTCGTGGTTAAACCCTTCATCATTGAAATCCACAATTCCCATGTCTTCCATTAGGCCATGAATCAAACCTCGCTTCTCCTCATCAGTAGCAGGATGCGAGTTATCGTGATATTTCTTGGCTAAGAAAACGGGCAATGGGTCGTTGGTATAATCTTCAACTTCAATATTCTGTTCTGAGTTAAACAGTAAGGTGGATTCTGTTTCAACCGCAAAACCTTCATTATCTCGATGTAAGACATCAAAAACAACCATCCGATAAGGCATCGTTCCTTCATCATTGTGATAGGTTCCAGAAATATCAGCCCCTACGATCAATTCCGAAACATCGTCTTCCATAAAATGAAGTTCTTTCAATGAGAAGAAATCAATGCCTGCGGTTTGACGATGTTTTAAGGCAACCGAACCATCCGTATTTCCAACTACAGATAACGTATAAGTGTGTTGTTCTGGGCCATTTTCTATAAGCTGATAATAACTGGGGCCCTCATACCCGTTACCGACAATAAAGTACTGCCTTCTGCCATCTGGAGCTTCGAATTCCATGAAGGTTTCCAATTCCAATTCGTCCGAAAAATTATCGAGAAGTAGAGCAGTTATCCACTCGTCTGCAAACTTGGTAGGATCAAAGGGAATGTCGGTTATGGGTAATTTATCGAGTTTGGAAGACGCTCCTGATTCAGATTGAGCATCCTTTTGTTCTGGACTTGAACACCCAACTACCATCCCTAAGATTCCCAACACCAAAACTTGGTTTAATCTGCTTTTCATGCGCCAATTGGTTCCTATTCGCAAGGTTCTTCAATCACCTCATAAATGTCTTTACCTGCTTCAGATACAAAACGATTATCCTCAGAAGTCCCTTTTCCTATTCTTGCTACATCGCTATACATATCATGAATAACCAGAGTATCTGATTTTCCCCTATGTATTGATCGATGGACTATGTACACTCGACTATTCAGTTTATACATAGACACGATTTCGTTGGGGTCGCTTCCACTTCTGAAATCAAGAAATCCAGCATTGCTGATTATGTCAATTCCTTCTGGGGAACCCTCACATGGGGAAACAATTACTTCTTTTCCGTCCCGCTCTTCTAGTTTATACCAAGAAGATGGTAGGTGCTCCATTATCCCTTCCTTGTCCATGCACGGCATCATTTGTACATGCGAAACATCTTCCCTCAGAATTACTTCTGGAGCTGTCTTTCTTCCTGAACTGAAGTTCCAGACCTTTTCTTGGTCATTTGCCAAAAACCAGAACTCCTCTTCTACTTCAGAATTGGTCTTAATTCTGATATCAGCCCCCTCCTTTGTGGCGCTTTCTATACTGTAGCTTTCACCTGCCCAGTAAATCTCCCAGAATCCAGTTTCCTCATAAACTTCCTTTACAGAAACCGAATGCATCGAATACCCACAAGGCTCTTGATAATAGTTTCCCTCTGGGCTGAATGTCAATTCGAAATACTCACCTTGTATCTCGGCAAGTACGTCTTGTCCTTGTGCCACTACAGGCTCTTGTTCTTCTAGAACTTCCTCTTGACCCTCAACGGAACTATTTTCCTCTATTTCGGTGCCGTCTTTGGTGGTTACTTGGTGCTGGTTAGAAGTGTCACCACATCCAAACAAGAATGCGGATATGTATATCAGAAATTGGAATGAATAATCTTTCAACTGCAATCGATTTCAATGAGTTATGCTACTAATTACGAAGAAGCCACAGCTAAACTAACATCAATTTGGTAAGCAACTCCCTTATTCTCTTTCGCAAAGTAACCTTGGATAAGCAAAGACTTATTCATCTCAAAATCAACCAATTATTTGGTCACTTAACTAAAAGAGTACCTTTGCGGCAGATTTCATCCTTCCTCAAATAGGTTGCATGGTGCATTTATTGGACGGTTGAAAGAGCCAAAAGCATAACATGCCAACATTTAAGGAATTAGGCCTTAGGGCCGAAATCGTTCAGGCGCTGGACGAATTAGGATTTGAATCTCCAACACCGATTCAGGAAAAAGCCATACCAACGGTTCTCGATTCTAAACGAGATCTGATTGCGCTTGCCCAAACTGGAACAGGAAAAACCGCAGCATTCAGCTTGCCTGTTTTGGAGCAGCTGGATGAGTCGAGCAATGATATTCAATGTATTGTGCTCTGCCCTACTCGTGAGTTGTGTCTTCAGATAACCAACGACATCCACACGTTTGCCAAGTTCATGGATTTGAAAACCGTGGCGGTTTATGGTGGGTCGAGCATTGAAACACAGATTCGAGCCATTAAGAAAGGTTGCCAGATAATTATCGGAACTCCTGGTAGAACGGTAGATCTTATCAACCGAAGAGTGCTCAAGCTTCAGAACATCAATTATGTGGTACTTGATGAAGCAGACGAAATGCTGACCATGGGTTTTCAGGATGACCTTGAAACCATCTTGGCAGAAACACCGAAGGAAAAGCAGACGCTACTCTTCTCTGCCACCATGCCAACTGGTATTAAGGGCATTACTAAGCGCTACATGAACGACCCTGCCGAAGTTGCGGTGGGCGGACGAAATGAAGGAAATAAAGATGTTGAGCATCATTACTATCAGGTAAACGCAAGAGATAAATACGAGTGCCTAAAGCGCTTGGCGGATGTTAACCCTGACGTTTACGGAATTGTGTTCTGTAGAACCCGAAGAGAGACGCAGGAGATTGCCAATAAATTGGTTCAGGATGGGTACAATGCTGATTCGTTACATGGAGATCTGAGCCAAGCTCAGCGAGATGCTGTAATGGGGCGTTTTAGAAAGCGTCATCTGCAAATTCTAGTTGCTACTGACGTTGCCGCAAGAGGTTTGGATGTGGATGAATTGACGCACGTTATCAACTACAATCTTCCAGATGAGGACGAAGTTTACGTTCACAGAAGTGGAAGAACTGGCCGTGCTGGAAACAAAGGAATTTCCATTGCAATTGTGCACGGACGGGAAAAAGGAAAGCTTCGAGGTATTGAGAAAAAGCTCAGGAAAGAATTCATTCAGCAGCAAGTTCCAACAGGAAAGGAAATCTGTGAGAAGCAGCTTTATGCAATCGTAAGTCGATTGGGTGAAATGGAGGTAAATGACAAGCAAATTGCTCCTTTCCTTCCGCAGATCATGCAACAGATCGGTCATCTCGACAAGGAAGATGTCATTAAACGGTTGGTCAGTTTTGAGTTCAATAAGTTCTTGGAATACTACAAGAATGCCCGTGATCTGAACGTAGCCGATAAAGGTGGCCGTGACCGTAATGACAGAAGCGACCGCGGAAATCGTAGAGACAGGGATTCAGACAGAGACGGTGGCCGAGCTCCAAGAGGAAGAAAATATGACGATGCGGATAAATTCACGCGTATTCATATCAATCTTGGAAAGAAAGATGACGTGAACCCAGCTGTTCTGATGGGTTTTGTGAACGAGCAACTTCGCAAACGCGATGTAGAGATCGGCAGAATTGAAGTGCTCAATACCTTCTCATTCATTGAAGTTGATTCAGATTATGCTGCCAAGTTGGTTTCAGAAGCCAATGGTTCTGACCATCGCGGAAAACGTGTAAGCCTTTCTGAAGCCACAAGTACTGGTCCAAGCCAGGGAGGCAGAAAAACGAAAGACAAGGTTAAAGACCGTTTCAGGAAAGGCCGGTCAGGCGGGGTAAATAAGCGTCACGGTTCTAAACCTGGCGGAAAGAGAAAGCGCAGACCTTTCTAATCACCAGGTTTTACATTCGAAGAAATCCGATTCAACCCAAAGGTCTTCGTCTGAAGTTCCAGAAAGGTCTTGAAGACTGTGGAAATCATCTAAAACAACTCGGATGTTTCCATCTGCAGGTTCAGTTGAACCAAATACCAATCGAACATCCAATGCGTTGCTATGCAATACTTTGGAGTAGCTCATTTCAACATCTCCAAACATACCAGTACAGTTCAACGTGTCGCCCAACCTTTGGATATGCATGATGCCTGTAGGATCATGCATAAGTCGCACATCCCGATTCTCAGATTCGGTACTTCCCACGTAACAGTAAAAAGCGTTTGGATGTACGCTTACTCCAGAAACATCCTCGTCAGAAAAGACTTCGAAACGGAGTTGTGGCGTAATTGTAGAATCCCAAAACATCTGCTCCACCGCAATAGACAAACTAAAATCGCCTTGAAGCTCAGATTGACTTAGTTGAACCGCATTTGGAGAGACAGCATTCAATACTTCGAGAACTAGCTTACCAGAATCTGCCGTTGCATAAGCAGATAATTGCGCATGGTCGAAATCCCAATACTTGGGGCACGTTTCAGCCTGGTCATTGCACCCAATAACAATTCCAAACAGCAACAAAATCAGTAGCCAGCGCATGGCACGAAGTTAAGTCATCGTTCAAGTTCGTTCTGATCCGGGCTTCACAATTTTTAACGAATACGGCAAGTTCTTAACGAATCACGCGGATTGTTAACTCTATTTTCGCCACCGATGATTGAGCTGTCAGGAATTAGGAAATCGTATCAGATAGGTAAGAACAAACTGGATGTACTCAAAGGCATTGACCTGACCATTAATGAAGGTGAGCTCGTTTCCATTATGGGTTCGTCAGGAACAGGGAAATCCACTTTGCTTAATATCATCGGAATACTCGATGACTACGATTCGGGCACGTATCAATTGAATAACACGCTCATTCAAAACCTAAGCGAAACCAAAGCTGCTCAATACAGGAACAAGTTTCTTGGCTTCATTTTTCAAAGCTTCAACCTTGTAACGTTCAAGAATGCCATGGAAAATGTGGCACTTCCGCTCTACTATCAAGGAGTCGGGAGGCGTAAACGAAATAAAATTGCATTAGAATATTTGGAAAGAGTTGGTCTGCTGGATTGGGCAGAACACCTTCCTAGCGAAATGAGTGGCGGCCAGAAACAGCGCGTGGCCATTGCAAGAGCGCTGGTCACGCAGCCGAAAGTTATTCTGGCTGATGAACCAACTGGCGCATTAGACAGTGTGACTTCTGCCGAGGTCATGAAAATGCTAAAGGAGGTTCATGAATCAGGCATGACAGTAGTTATCGTAACACATGAGCATGATATCGCAGCGCAAACCAATCGGCAGATTATTATGAAGGATGGACTCATAGAAAGTGATAAATGAAAAATTATGAATTAAGAATTGCGATTGGCATGATGCTAAAAGCATCCAATTTTTCATTCTTAATTTCTAATTCTTAATTCTAGAATCATGTTTGATTCGGACAAGTGGCAAGAAATATTTGAAACCATCTCCAAGAACAAACTCCGCACGTTCTTGACGGGATTTAGCGTGTTCTGGGGTATTTTCATGCTTATAATCCTACTTGGTTCTGGAAATGGTCTGAGGAATGGCTTCGAAGCCGATTTTAAGGACGATGCCATCAACAGCATCTGGGTTTATCAGGGCAGAACCACCATTCCGTACAAAGGGATGCAAACTGGCAGAAGAATCAAGTTTTCGGATGATGATCATAAGGCAATTGATAATGATCGTGTGCCAGGATTGAAAAATGTGGCATCGCGTCTTTGGCTTCCGAACCAAGATTTCGTTTACCAGAACAAAAAGGGAAACTATCAGGTAATTGCCACCAATCCAGGGCAATTCTTTGCGGAAAATGCCTCCATGGTAACGGGTCGATTTCTGAACAAAAAAGACGATCAGCTCCGAAGAAAGGTTGTTGTACTTGGAATTCCGCTTCAAGAAGAACTGTTCCCAAACGGAGATCATTTGGATAAAATGGTCAACATCGGAGGAATAGCGTTTAAGGTTATCGGTACGTTTAAAGATGGTGGTGGAAGTCGCGACAACAGACGTGGCTATATACCAATGACTGTTGGACAAATGGTGTTTGACCGTGGTAGAAATGTTCATGCCATCAGTTCTACGATTGGTGATGCTTCTCCCGAAGAAAGCCTTGTAATTGAGCAGAATATCAGAGACCGACTTGCGGCTTTGCATCAGTTTTCTCCAGAAGATACCCGTGCTGTTTGGATTAATAACACTACCGATCAATTCATGCAGATTTTGAATGTGTTGAATGCCATTAGTCTGTTCGTTTGGATTATCGGAATTGGAACCATTGTCGCTGGAATTGTCGGAATTGGCAACATCATGATGATCGTTGTAAAAGAGCGAACCAGAGAAATCGGTATTCGGAAGGCGCTTGGCGCAACTCCATTCTCAGTGGTTTCACTCATCATAATGGAAGCCATTTTCATTACGAGTATTGCGGGGTATTTGGGTTTGGTTGCTGGTGTTTTCGCACTTGAGGCCGCTGCAAACGCCATCGAAGATCCAGGTATATTTCAAAATCCAGAGGTTGACCTTACCACCGCCAGCATCGCTACGCTGGTGCTCATTATTGCAGGAACATTGGCTGGCCTGTTCCCTGCCATTAAGGCCGCATCTATCAGTCCAATTGAAGCTTTGCGAGAAGAATGAGCGTATTTGATGTAGATAGATGGCGCGAAGTGTTCGACACGTTGGGTGCGAACAAACTGAGAACTACGCTCACGGCATTCGGTGTGCTTTGGGGAATCTTCATGCTGATCATAATGCTTGGTGCGGGCTCTGGTCTTTACAATGGGGTAACCAGCATGTTTCAAGGTTTTGAAACCAACTCGCTCTACATCTGGACCCAACGCACTACAATGCCTTACAAAGGCCTGCCCGCTGGACGTTGGTTTAACATGACCAATGAAGACACCAAGGCCATTAGAGAAATGGTTCCAGAAGCCAAGGTTATTGCTCCACGAAACGAGGTTGGAGGTTGGCGTGGTTCTGCTAATGTTGTGAGAGGAATCAGCTCTGGAGCGTACGGCATTAAAGGAGATTATCCAGAAGTGGTTGAAATTCAACCATTCGATATTCAACAAGGTCGTCTTCTCAATCAGCTAGACATTGAAGAGAAACGGAAAGTGGCCGTTATCGGTGCCAAAGTGGTCAATGACCTTTACGATGCCGATGAAGAAATCATAGGCAGCCATATTCGAATAAATGGCGTTTACTTCACGGTAGTTGGTGTTATCAAAACGAAGAAAGCCGGTCGCGAAGCGGAAGATGACGCCCAGAGCATTTTCGTTCCATTGTCGGCTTTTCAGCAAGCGTTTAATTATGGAAACTGGGTAAGCTATTATGGCTTTATGCCCGTTGATGGTGTTTCGGTTGCTGAGTTACAAGAGAAGATTCTGAAAGTTCTGAAAGAGCGTCATCGGGTGCACCCAGCCGATGAATTCGCCTTTGGTGCAAACAATAACGAAGAGGAGTTTGCCGAGTACGCGAACGTATTTTCAGGCATCAATTTCCTTATCTGGTTTGTAGGAACGCTAACGCTTGTTGCTGGCATTATCGGCATCAGCAACATTATGCTCGTAATTGTGAAAGAACGAACCAAAGAGATTGGAATTAGAAGAGCAATTGGTGCAAGCCCTATGAGTATTGTAAGCCAGATAGTCCTCGAAGCTTTGGTGCTTACTTCTATGGCGGGCTACATCGGAATTGTATTGGGTGTTTGGGCCGTTGAATATGCTGGACCAATGATCGAAGACGACTCTTTCAAGAATCCTCAAGTAGATTTTAATACCATTCTCATTGCACTTGGTGTGCTTATCATATCGGGTTGCGCGGCAGGTTTTCTCCCTGCTTATCGCGCGCTCGAAATCAAACCTGTAGAAGCTTTACGAACTGAAAACTAACTGTTTATGAAATCATTTGTAAGAATATTGCTCGTGCTTGTTGTCCTTGGCGGATTCGGCTATACCCTTTGGCATTTGTATGATAAATCGCAAGAACCACCTGTGGTATTTGAAACTTCCAAAGCGTTCAGAACCGACATCATTAAAAAGACTGTTGCGACCGGAACTATCGCTCCAAAGAAGGAGGTGGACATTAAACCACGCGTTTCAGGTATTATCGAGAAGGTTTATGTGGAAGAAGGCGAGATGATCAAGAATGGAGACGCAATTGCCAAAGTGAAGATTGTTCCTGATATGGTGAGTTTGAATAATGCTAAAAACCGCGTTGAGATGGCACAGATTTCGGTTCAAAACACACAGGAAAACTTTGACCGCCAAAAGCCACTTCTTGACCAAGGCGTAATTGCCGAGGCAGAATTTCAGCCATTTAGAACCGAGTTGTTGAACGCACAACAAGAACTTCTTGCTGCCGAAGGCAACCTACAGTTGATTGAAGAAGGCGCATTGAAGAACGAAGGAAACAGTTCAAACACCATCATCCGTTCTACGGCCAACGGAATGGTTCTGGAAGTCCCCATGAAAGAAGGCAACTCAGTAATTGAAAGCAACACCTTTAATGAGGGAACAACCATTGCCACAATTGCCGATATGGGCGAAATGATATTTGAAGGAAAAGTGGACGAAAGTGAAGTTGGTAAGATCAAGGAAGGAATGGATCTACTGATTACAATCGGAGCATTAGAGGGCCACACATTCAACGCAAAGCTTGATCATATTTCTCCAAAAGGTGTGGAGGAAAATGGTGCAATTCAGTTCAAGATTAAAGCAGAAGTTGAATTGAAAAAGGATGTCTTTGTCCGATCAGGCTATAGCGCCAATGCAGATATTGTTCTTGAAAGGAAAGACAGCGTTTTGGCTATACCGGAAGCATTGCTTGTCTTCGGAAACCATCCAGATTCGACATTTGTTGAAATCGAAACATCGAATCAAGTATTTGAAAAGCGTCCAGTAAAACTTGGTCTGTCAGATGGAATTAAGATTGAAGTGGTGTCAGGTATAGATACCTCCGACAATATCAAGAAACCAATGTGATCAGATACCTGCTTGACGAAGCTCATCGAACCATTTGAGAGCTTTTTTCTCGGTATCAAAAACCATCATCGGGTAATCCAACTTTCTTGACTTAATGTAGAACTTGACCAGCATTCGGTGAGCGAGTGATGAAATGACCATTGCCTCGGCTCGCTTTACGGCCTCATAATCGTCATTGGAATAATGACTAACATTTACCGTGACATGCGTTGTTGGATGTGCCACTAGCAAATTGAAAATTCGCTTATCCTTCACGTGCTCCCAAATACTTTGAATGCACCTTTCGGAAACTTCTTCGTTGAATTCAGCATCAGGCCGTCCATAGGTTTTTACCACGTCCTGATCAACTATGACCATCACTTCATCCATTTCAATTTGGATGGGATTGGTTTCTCCGATATGTCTATTCGATTCGGTCAAGGCCAAGTACGATGGTTTCTAAGTTAGCGATAGTATTGGATTTGTTGATCGGTATTGATCGTGAACCCGAATGCTACGTCAGCTGTTGAAAATTTTCGCGAATAAATTGAATATTACTACGTGAATCACGCAACTCACTTCTATAAACTCCGTTTTTGAATACGTAAGAACACAAGAATCATAATTCGTTTCAGTTTGACCAAAAACCTACATTAGCTTATCATAAATCACCATGAACAGATTTTTCAACACACTTTTGGCTCTTATCTGCACTCTTTCGGCTTCGGCTCAATGCCCTAACGGAGAAGTTGAGGTCGCTATTCAGATTCTAACCGACAATTACGGCTACGAAACCGAATGGAACTTACTGAACAGCAATGGCGAAACACTAACAAGCGGTGGTCAAAACGGAGTTTACGATAACAATACTTGGTATGGAGACACCATTTGTGTGAATGAAAATGAGTGCATGAAATTTGAAATCAGCGATGGTTTTGGAGATGGAATCTGTTGCGAATTTGGTAATGGTAGTTATACTATTTTAATGGACGGTGTTCAAGCAATTACCGGAGGAGATTTTGACGATTACACGTTCCATCTTTTCAATTGTCCTCCAGGTTCTACTTGCAGCAATCCGTTTAGTATTGCCGAAGGCAGCTTTACTGCCTCGAACTCGGATACTTGGTACTCGTTTACACCATCGCAAAATGGCACCTATGCAATAGAAGCCTGCAACAATAACTGCGATACGAAAATCTGGATATACGATTATTGCAATGGTCTTGTTTGGGCCGAAGACAACACTGGGTCAATTTATTACGATGATGACCAAGGAGGATGCGCACCCCAGGCCATGATAGGTTCAGCTCTTTTAGAAGGTGGTGTTGAATATTGGATTCGGATCGGTTCTGATAATGGAGCTTGTGGTGGATCAATTGATTGGTCGCTATCCTATAATGGTCCGGTAGTTGGGTGCATGGATCCGGCAGCTTGCAATTACAACCCGTTGGCATCCGTATCTGATGGGAATTGTATTTATCCTGGTGATCCCGCATGTCCAGATGGGCCGGATCTAATAGTTGACTCTCTTGACCTGTCTAGTTCTCTGTACATGTCATCTTTGAATGTACCGGCTAACGATTGTCAGGTTGAAGAAGGTTGTATGAATGGGTATGGAATGCGCGACATCATTCGCTTTAGCACCACAATTAAAAATATTGGAAATATGGACTACTACATTGGTAGCCCAACTGCCAACCCAGACCAATTTGACTTTGTAAACTGCCATAACCATACTCATTACAAGGGGTATGCGGAGTACAAACTTTATGATTTGAATGGAGTTGAAATTCCCATAGGTTTCAAGAATGGATTCTGCGTCATGGACCTTTCTTGTCCTGCTGGAATAACTGGTCAATATGGCTGTAGTACCATGGGAATTACAGCAGGCTGTGAAGACATTTATTCTTCTGGACTTACCTGCCAATGGATAGATGTCACAGATGTTGATACCGGGGTTTACACATTTGTAAATACGTGTAACTGGGATAATGATCCGGATGCTTTGGGCCATTATGAAACCAACCACATGAATAATTGGGCTCAGCTATGCATTTACCTTGGTCGTGATGTAAATGGTGACATGTACGTAGAACAGATTCCGGAATGCGCAACTTACTACGACTGCCTTGGACAGCAGTACGGAGATGCTCAACCTGATTGTAATGGAGTTTGTGCTGGCACCGCGTTACGAGGAGATGTAAACAGTGATACAGAACAAAATATATTGGATGCACATCAGTATGTTTCTGAGGTGTTGTCAAACGTGATTCAACCAACGGAATGCAATGACCTTAATTTGGATGGTGAAATAGATGTTTATGATGCCTCATTATTGGTTGATTGCTCTCTAACAAATGACGGTCACGTAACTGGTGCCTCGCACGACCATTGTAACTTCCCTTACGGTGTGGTAAACATCTACGATACAGTTGAATTCAGCATTGGGCATGTGGATTATAACCAGCAATACATTGACATCTATATCGAGAATCCAGACAACTTTGTTCAGGCATATCAGTTAGAGATGTCCGGTCTAACAATTGAAAGCGTTGAGAATCTGATTGACCCGACTGCTTACCCAATAAGCCCTGAATGGAGTTTGGGAGGAACCAAGGTTATTGGCATCAGCTATCAAGATTCCTTGATTCCAAAATACAATAACCCTACTCCACTTTGCCGAATTCATTACTTCTCCCTAACGGATACGCTGGTGTGTATTTCAGAAGTCAAAACAGCGGTGAATCAAAACTATGAGGAGACGTTGACCCGTGTGAATGAGCTTAATGGTTGCGCGGTCATCTACACGGGTATTGATGAGCTTGTTGACGGTGGCGTTGAACTCCGCCTCTTCCCTAACCCAATGCTAACTTCAACTACGTTGGATATCAACAACCGATTCAATGCCAACATCAGCGTATCGTTGATCGATCCTTCTGGAAGAAAGGTTCAGGACTTTGGCAACATTACAGGAACTCGATTGAATATCAATCGAAATGAACTGAGTTCTGGCATATATTTTATTCAAGTTACTGATGAAAGCCGAATCTTGACCAGAGAGAAATTGATCATTAACTGAACAACAAAATAGTAGCAACCGTTACTTTGAAGCCTCGCAAATTGCGGGGCTTCTTTATATCACAGTTATGGCAGAAGACAATTATCCTTTAAGTAAAACAGACGAACAATGGCGAGAAGAACTCACTGATGAGCAATACCGCATATTACGTCAAAAAGGAACCGAGCGAGCATTTACAGGAGAATACGATATCCATTTTGAAGATGGCTCTTACTACTGCGCTGGTTGCAACACCAAACTCTTCGATTCAGGTTCAAAATTCGATAGCGGTTGTGGTTGGCCTGCATTTTACCAAACCGCAGAGAAAGGTGCTGTGGTTGAGAAAATTGATAAAACCTTTGGCATGATCCGAACAGAAGTTCTGTGCGGTAATTGCGGTGGGCATCTCGGGCATGTTTTCCCTGATGGACCAAGCGACAAAACCGGTTTGCGTTATTGCATCAATTCGGCTGCGCTTGACTTTAAGAATGAGTAACTTTCATGCATGAAACGACTTCTACTTCTATCGATTCTAATTGTAAGTTTTAAACTTACTCAAGGTCAGAACATTAATTACAACGAGCACATTTCATGCATTTTGTATGAGCATTGCACCACTTACCATCATGATGGGGGCATTGCTCCATTCAGCCTGATGGATTACGGAACTGCTTCTGCTGCCGCTTATGGTGTAATGCAAGCTGTAAATGCAGGCACCATGCCACCATGGCCACCCAACACGGAATATAATAGCTTGGCACACGAACGTCTACTTACACAAGATGAGATTGATGCCATCAACAATTGGGTGAATAATGGGGTTTTGGAAGGACCTGGAGTGTCGCCAACTCCACCTGTATATAGTGGAACTGAGGAAATACTGAACCCAGACCTTACGCTCACTATGCCTCAATACACAATAAACACGAACGGAAATGACGTGTACCGATGTTTCGTGATTCCAACAGCTATTGGTCAAGATGTTTATATATCTGAGATTGAAGTGATTCCGGGAAATTATGAAGCTGTGCACCACGTGCTTCTTTTCCAAGATGAAACCAATACACCACAACAGTTAGATGATGCCGACCCCGGCCCAGGCTACACCAGTTTTGGTGGTACCGGAAGCAGCGCATCAAAAGCAATTGGCGGTTGGGTTCCTGGTCAGAGTAAAAAAGTATACCCGAATGGAATGGGTGTGAAAATACCGGATGGCGCTTCAGTTATAATGCAAGTACACTACCCTGCTACGGCCAATGGTCAAACGGATCAAACAAAAGTCAATATCAAATACACCACGGGTTTCACGAGAGAAGTTTTCATTGACCCACCGATAAATCATTTTGACCTGAATGAAGGCCAGCTGGTTATTCCAGCAAACGAGGTTCGCACATTTACCGCTGATTATACTATTCCAAATCAGTATGACATAATTCTATTGGATGTAAGTCCGCACATGCACCTTTTGGGTAAGTCCATCAAATCGTACGGGGTTACTCCTTCTAACGATACCATTCCATTTATTGAGATTGAAGATTGGGATTTTCATTGGCAGGGATTTTATGATTTCAGGCAACCGGTCGTTTTCCCGGCTGGATCTACCTTCCATGGTGAAGCCACTTACGATAACACCTCCAATAACCCCGATAATCCGAACAGTCCTCCGCAGACCGTTACTGTTGGCGAGGCAACAACCGAAGAAATGATGTTGGTCTTCTTCAGTTACACTCTTTATCTACCTGGAGATGAGAACATCGTCATCGATACGGTAACTGTTCATGAAGACCACACCTGCCAGTCTTTACTGGTTGGAATTGATGAAAAGGAAAATGAAAGCATTGGTCTCTATCCTAATCCTACTAAGGGTCAGGTTAATTTCAATTGGAATCCTGCTGGAAGTGCTTCCATTAAGATTAATGACGTTTATGGAAGACTCGTCAGGTCGTTAACATGGAATGGTAAGTCCGCTGTTGATATTTCTGACCTGCCTAACGGCATGTACCTTTTCGAACTTTGGGATGATGGGTCATTGGTTGCCAAGAAAAAGGTCATTCTTCAATAGTCTGTTCAATACGCTATCCATAATCAGTAACTTGAAGCCATGAAGCGGCTTCTAACTGTTGCTATTGCCTTTTCGTCTTTCCTTGCCAAAGGACAGACACCAACGTACAATGATGACATTGCCTGTATTCTATACAATCATTGCACGAGCTGCCATCATGAAGGTGGAATTGGGCCATTTTCATTGATGACGTATGATGATGCAACTGCCGCGGCTTACGGAGTTATGCAGGCGGTTAACGCTGGTACCATGCCACCTTGGCCACCAAATCACGAATACAATCGGCTGGCACACGAACGTCTCTTAACAGAAGAGGAGATTCAGCTTATTACGGATTGGGTCAATAATGGAACACCAGAAGGTATCGGAATGCCCCCTATTCCACCCGTTTACAATGGAGATGAACAGATCAGCAATCCAGATCTTGTGCTGACAATGCCACAATACACCATCAGTTCTTCCGGGGAAGATGTATTTCGATGCTTTGTAATTCCGACCAATTTTCAGGAAGACATTTACATCACAGGTTTGGAAGTTGTTCCAGGAAATCGGGAAGCCGTTCATCATGTGATGATCTATCAAGACCAAACTAATTTGCCGCAGCAATTTGACGATGCTGACCCTGAACCGGGTTACACAAGTTTTGGCACCACAAATAGCGAATCATCTGTACCTATTGCCGGTTGGGGACCAGGTCAAGGAGCAAAAGCTTATCCGTATGGAATGGGAGTGCGAGTTCCAGCTGGTTCTACCATCGTAATGCAGATTCATTACCCGCCAACTGCAAATGGCCAGACCGATCAAACCAAAATGAATGTCCTCTACACAACGGAACCGATTCGTGAGATCAACATTCATTCTTTCATTGACCATTTTCATTTGAATGAAGGAACACTGACCATTCCTGCCAACGAGGAGCGAACCTTTTCTGGGCAATACTCCTTACCGCTCCAGCAAGATGTAACACTTTTGGATGTGAATATTCATATGCATCTGCTGGGCAAGTCTGCCAAAACTTGGGCAGTTTTGCCAAACAATCAAACCGTTCCATTAATGGAAATTGACCAATGGGATTTCCATTGGCAGGGATTTTATGATTTCCAACAACCCATTAGGCTTCCGGGAGGCACTACGTTTTATGCCGAAGCCACCTACGACAATACTATCAACAACCCAGATAATCCGAACAACCCACCCGAAACCGTGAATGTTGGCAACGATTCTGATGAAGAAATGATGTTGGTATTGTTCAGCTATCTGGATTATGAACCTGGAGATGAGAACATTATCATTGACACCACATCAGTACATCCTGAACATAATTGCACGCATGTTGGCGTTGATGATGCAACGAAGAAAGCGAACCCCTTCAATATCTATCCAAATCCAGTTAATTCAACACTGGAATTCGATTTTCCGTTGGATAAAACTTCCTCTCTAACCATTCTGGATATGACAGGAAGAGAAGTCATAATTCAAGCAAACAACAACAGGAACAAACTAGATGTTTCAACTTTGAAAGCTGGGTCATACTTTCTCAGAATAAACAACCAAGATGGGGTTGCAATCAAGAGGTTTGAAAAGGTAAACTGATCTATTTCAACTTCACCAACTTCCTATTTAGAACTTGCCCATCCGTCATTTCGAAATTGAGTAAGTAAACCCCATCTGGCTGATTTTCTAAATGAACCGATGCCCAGCCATTACAATTCTTGGTTAAAATGATTTCCCCAACGGAATTGTAAACGCTTAACTGTGCCGATTCACTTAACCTCACAACAGCTGCCCCGGTTGTTGGATTCGGATAGATGTTTATATGTGGTTCGAGGTTCGGTTCTTCTACTCCAACATTAAGCGTGGTATTCTCAAACCAGCTTAAACGATGATTCTTGGTTGACAACCCAAATACATCATTATCACCATCTCCATCCGCATCGGCCGCTAATACTTCATTCAATCCATAGTACTGACCAAAAGCTTGTGTGGAATCAAATTGAAAAGCCCCGTTATTTTCGATATACACCCCGTGACCACTTGCAATTACAAGGTCATTGTTCAAGTCAACATCTATATCTGCTACATCAATATCTGCAATTGGCAAATTTGAAATCTCAATGGTTTGAAAATTGCCAGCGCCCAGGTTTTCATGCCAGTAAAGTCTCGAGTTACCATTGGAAAGAATATCAATATCTCCATCTTGATCCAAATCTTGCTTATACAGAATAGAAGCATAGCTCAAGCTGTCTATTAATGTTTGTTGGGGTAAGAAACTGCCGCTTCCTGAGTTTTCGAACAAATAGATTTTATGGTCATCGCGTGAAGCAATCAGTATGTCTGAATCAAAATCATCATCAATGTCCATTATTAAAACATCCCTTGGATCATTTATGGAGTCTGTTAGTATTTGTCCGCTTCCGAAGGTTCCATTTCCAAGGTTCTTGTACCAAGCAACCTCTGCCGGCAAAATGTAGAGGTAAAAGGAAGCACTTAGTGAGACTACAATATCTGGATAACCATCACCGTCCAGATCATCCGAAACAAGATCAACCATTCGAACCGGACCATCAACCACCTGAGGAGAACCGAACTCATTATTGCCTAGGTTTTCTAGCCAGGTAATGCTACTGGATCCAAGCGCTATATCAACATCACCATCCTGATCTATATCTGAAAGATCCATAGCGGCACTACCTGCCTTTGCTATGATCTTGGGGTCAGAATACGCAGCATTACCAAGGCTCTCAAAAAGAACAAGTTTACCTCCTCCTGCCACCAAAACATCCATGTCAGAATCCTGATCAAAATCCGCTGATACAAATTCTGTAGGTCGCAAAAGTTCAGGAGTAATAATCCGTTCGTTTTCAAACCACCCATATCCCAGGTTCTTGTACCAAGAAATTTCATCATCACTGTACCAGTCAAGACTAAGTATCTCAGGAGTATCATCACCGTTCGCCTCAACTGTCATTACCTGTGCAGCGCCTCGAACCACGGAATCAACAACATTTTGAGGGCCGAATATTCCTTGACCCAAATTCTGGTACCATGCAACTTTATCGTCCCATCTTGATGCTGATATTACATCTAGGTCACCATCATTATCAAGGTCAGACGGGTAAATGGATGAAAGATTATCGACTTCCGTTGTAATTGTTGATTGTACTGGCAGTGAAAAAGAGCCAGAGTCATTCAAAACCCAATAAACCTTGTTGTAGCTTCCGAGAAGTAGATCTGGCTGACTGTCGTTATTGAAATCGGCAAATTCAAGTTCCGTTGCATAATATGCAAGTGAACTGTCCAGTGGTTGTTGCGGACCAAAAATACCCGAACCCAGGTTTTCGTATTGAACCACTTGGCCATCTCGATTATAAGTGGCAATAACATCCATATCAAGATCTCCATCCAGATCGGCACTTCGTATAACGGGCACAGAAAGTTCATCTGTAAGGGGCGAAAAAAGCTGGCGTTGACCAAAATTACCATTGCCAAGATTCTGGTACCAAGCTGCAAAACCAACATTAGGGAAACAAACAAACGGCCGAGTTGTAGTCATTGCGCCCAATAACAAATCCACCATACCATCTCCGTTCAAATCTGTAGCGAACGAGGAATTTGCAACCGTTGCTGAATCTTCGACAAAGTTCTTTTGACTGAAATTTCCACCTCCTAGATTCTCAAACCAAACCAAGTAACCACGACTAGGCGGTGGTGGTGGTGGCGGAATTCCGGAAGATAGAGAACGCTGCCCAGGGAGAGTGTCTTCTCCACAATAATCCTTATTGTATGTACAGATGACATCATTATCATCATCACTGTCAAGGTCGGCCGCGTAAAGAGAAGAAACAGTAAAGGTGTTAATGGCGAGAGTATCCATACTGATAAACTCATCGTTTCCAGTGTTTCGCCACCAGACAATTACGGATGTCGAGTTCCAGTATGGCGACTGCCCTGCGGCTATTACATCATCCAACCCATCTCCATCAATATCTGCCACATGCATTACTAATGGATCTTCTAACACAGGATCTGTCAACAAATGTTCCTGACCAATTTGCCCAAAAAGCAAGTTTGGCAACAACATTATAGAAAGCAGAAAGATGATTGAGGCGAATTGTTTCATGGTACAGGGGTGTAGATTTCCATTAAAGTTATAAATCCACGACCAATCACAACAAAAGGCACCCGACCGAAGTCGAATGCCTTTGAAAATTCAAGCAAAGAAGAGGTTTAACCCACCACTTCCAACTCTAGCGTTATGTCTAAGGATTCACCGTTTAGGATGATCACGGCCTCAGTCACCTCCTTAAATCCAGGAAAAGTAAACTTGGCCAAGTAAAGACCTTCAGGAAGGTCTGTCATTTTAAAGTATCCTGTAGGAGATGTGATATAGGCACGACCTGTTCCAACAAGTTCCACCACACATCCGAAAACGCGCGCACCTGTTTTGGCGCTTACCACCTTTCCTTTGAAAATGCCATTGTTATTTTCAGACTTTGACTCTGGCAGGCTAATAGCATGTAGAAGTTGTTCCACACCTGCAAAATTCACTTGATCGTTGGTCGCTTTCATGATTTCTAAACTTTAGGTTTAATTAAACAGGTAGAGTCTCTTCATCTACCATTATAACTGACCAGTTTTCCAATTGTTGTGCCAGAATTTTCTAACGCTTCGATTTTTGACTTTCTGTAAAATCAGTGACAAACTTCTAAGCACAAAAAAGCCGCCACACTTTCGCATGGCGGCCTATCAACCAATCCGCTTTCCAAGAGTTGGAAAGCTTCCTACCTTTCCTTTAATACTATTGTTGTATTAGGAACACAATAGTCTCCAATAAGTTCACGAACAGTAAATATTTTTTCCTGACACAACATACCGATATTCGCACCTAGATGAAGGAACTCTATAAGGCGTTGAGTGACCATGTCCGAAAAGATTGGAATCCGTCCGTTTACGGAATCACCATGCTGGTACTGGCTATTTGCATGTTCATCAACTATTCGTCTTCCATCAATATAAGCCCGTTTGAACTAAGAAATGGTTTTTGGCCACGATTAGGTTACTACGGTATTCTTTACGGTGGCACCTACTTCGCCACTGCAATTCTAGCTCAGTGGAAAACAAACGTGCCATTCCTTAAAGATTGGAGATTCGGGATACTCGGGCTTGCATTTGTATTCATCGCTGGTCTACCAAAACTTTACATCTGGCGGTTTATTGATGTAAAAACACAAGATTGGAATGTGCATGAAATGGTGTTTGTTTCCAAGTGTCACTTCTTTGTGCACCAAGTGGTGTGGGCAATTATTGGATTGGCAATTATCCGCTTCATTTTCAAGAAATGGGTTGAGTTTGACTATGGAGTCCGACTTGAATGGAAACAACTAAAGCCTTACTTCCTCGTTTTGATTTTGGTTGCTCCGCTTATTATCGGTGCTTCCTTCTTCCCTGATTTTCAGCGCGCATATCCGCAATACAAACCATGGAATTTCCATGATGTATTCGGTCTGAGCATTCCTCAACGAGCCGCCATTTTCGAATCGTGTTACGCAACTGGTTTCGTTGCCGTTGAGGCCATTTTCCGTGGTGCATTGGCCATTACAATGGTTCGAATCATGGGGCCAAGAGCGGTTTTGGCAATGGCATCTTTCTATTGTGTTTTCCACTTCGGGAAACCCGCAGGCGAAGCCGTAGGCGCCTTCTTTGGCGGTTACGCTTTGGGTGTTTTGGCCATCCACAGCAGAAGTGTCCTAGGTGGATTGATTGTTCATCTTGGCGTTGCCATGCTAATGGAAACAATGGGCTACTTGCATCATTATCTGTAGAGATCAAGGACAGTTCAAAGCCTCGACAACTCCAAGCACCCCAGCGTTGGACACAGTAAGGTGCCAGCAGGTTCCATTTGGAGATTTCATAATGATGGCGCTCCCTGCTTTGGGAACATACACATCGGCTTCGTGAGTTATTCTCAGTCCTTCTGTAAGAAATCCATTTAAGCCATCGCGAACATAAAACCTGAGATCGCCATCTTCAAAACCCGCACCATTGAACGAACGGATTGCTGAGCCAAGATACTCTGTGTTGTCATCTTGATTTCTAAACTCCAAAGACGCAAAGTGATTTCCATTTCCGCTACGTTTTCCTGATAGCGTAAGACTTCTCGAAATAGCCGAACCATCTTGGTTTCTATCAAAAATTACATTGCCGTCTGCCACATGAAGCATGGCCGTTGGGTTGGAAATGCTAATTCCTGTCTGCCCATTCTTAAGAATGACCATGGCATCAGAACGGTTGACACCTGTTCCGTTTCCAACCACAAACTGCCTATCACTCGGATCCCAGACATTCTGGTTATTTGGCGTGTATAACGTATTGTATTGCCCAACTACAAACTCCCCTTGCGAAGAAGCCTCTACTTGGTTTCCAGCAGCAAAGGACAATTCTCCCGTGGCCTCAGCGGAGTAGCCTATGGCGGTGGCGAACTCTGCTTCACTACGGACATTCGTGCCTAAGGCCAAGGCAGCATCCTGTGTAGTTCTTGCACCGCTACCAATGGCAATAGAACTGGAACCCGATGCTTCTGCCCCACTACCAATAGCTATAGTGTAGCCGCTAAGGGCTTTTGAACCAACTCCGTGAGCAAAACTGTTAGAACCATAAGCTTCAGCGGCTTGTCCGAACGCGATAGCATGATTTCCTGTCGCTTCTGCTTCATTTCCTATCGCAAAAGCGTGTGCGGCACTTGCTACTGCTGTATTTCCGAAGGCGAATGCGTTTCCTGCACTCGTTTCCGCATCCTTTCCAAACGCAAAGGCATTACTTCCGCCAGCTACAGTATGGTCTCCTATTGCAACGGAATTCAGTCCCATAGCCTGCGCTGCGGGCCCTACAGCAAACGATTTGTCGCCACTAGCAAAGCTGTTACTTCCTAAAGCCACCGCTTCTTCTCCACCTGCATTGGCACCAGATCCAATTGCCACAGAAATATCTCCAGTTGCAACAGTATAGTATCCCAAGGAAATGGCGTGCTGCCCAATTGCATTCGTTTCGCTACCCATTGCAACTGCAGCTTCGCCAATTGAATTACATTGTTCTCCGATGGCCACAGAAAAGGTTCCAGAAGCTACACTTCGGTATCCCGTACTGGTGGAATACTCTCCAATACTCGCTTCGTCCCATTCAGTTCCAATTACCGTTCCAGCTCTAAATGCACTTTTCTTCGGATTGAAAAACATTCGAGTTCCTGCGCCAGAAACCTCAATATCTGCTCCCGAACCGTGTGTACCTGTAACCAAAAGGCCGTCTGTTCCTTCAACTTTCACAGCACCATAATATGCCTCAATGGTTCTTCCATTTCCCAAGCCCCCAGCGTTATAGGCATCATCAAGCGAAGCTCCGCTCGATTCGGCATACAAAGCATACGGAACCGACACCATTTGCGAAACGCCCAACGCCTGGAAACTTGCTCCACCAGCGGGGTCCATTTCCATGTCCAGCCAGTATTGATGTTCATTCCAAGCTACATTGCTGAATGATGAAACAACAGGCGTTCCATTCCCGATCTGAAGATTGAACAAACCGAAGTTATTTGTGACAACTGCATGGTCTTCCATATAAAGAAGCGGCCCCGTTGCGGCATCTTCGCGCAGCGAAATCCTAAGGCTGATGGATTGATTTGCCAGCACATTTCCGCCATTGTCGCGAGCTACGCCTTGGTAGTTGAACATCTGTGGAGCGTTCTGTGCATAGGCGATGCTGGCGCAAAGAACAATCGTTAGAATGGATAGTGATTTCTTCATGATGATGGATTAAGGTTGTTGTGATCGGAGTGTTTGAATTTCTGATTGTAGCGCAACGAAATGCCAATCGTACCACAGCCAAATGCCGATGGCTGCAACGAGTAGTAACGCAATGATTGCCACGAGCAAAAGCGTTCCTCTGGAAACTGTGATGGGTTTGAAAAGCCAATCCGTTGTCATGCAACAAATGTGGTTTTCAATGCTTTTTGAACACGAATTTTGACCGTTACAAAAGCGTTAGACTTGGCTCTTTCGTACTTAGAACGGTCAAATGTTGCGGATGAATTCCTGCAATTCCTTTTGGCCTGAAACGCTAATCTTTTTGCGTAATCGCATGCGATATTGACGGATCGCTTCTTGGCTCACACCCAAAACCGCAGCCATTTCCTTGCTCGAAAGTTCGAGCTTGCTCAACGCCATGAACCGTGTTTCGGCAGGACTGAGGTCAGAGAGTTTTAGAGCAAGACGCGTCAAAAATCCAGCATGCGCTTTCTCAAATAGCTGTTTGAAATATGCCCAATCTTCGGTAGTGAGTATGGTGATCTTCTGCAGCTCAGAAAGTGCCTCCACCGATTCATTGGCATTCTCGCTCAACATCTCTATTTGCTGGTTTTTCTCTGCCAAGTGCTTTGTAAAAACAGTCAACTGTTCTGAAGCGGTTCTCAATTCCTCTTCGGCCTTTTGTAACTCCAGTTGTTTAATTCTGTAACGGCTTTGCAACGCACGGAAAACGAGAATGGCAATGACAATCAGTAATACAACCAGCAGGATAAGTCCGTTTCGTTGATAGACCTTGAGCTGACGTTCACTTTCCAACCCTTCTAATTCTGCTAAGTATTGCTCGCGCTCCAATTTCTGTTGCACTCGAGACACCTGAAGTTTGCTGAACTCTAATGCCAAGCTGTCCTTTATGTTCACGGCAGAATCGAGGTAAGCCAATCCCAATTGCTTATTGCCTTTGGCCATGTAAAGTTTGGAGAGTTGCGGATACAGTTTTTCCAATCGCCACGGCTGCTCAACTTTATGTATGAAGCGACTTGCATCGAGTAAATGCTTTTCAGCATCGATCAGGTTACCTTCTTCAACTTCAATGGCGCCCAGCGGAATAAGACTTCCAGCCGCCAATCCGTGGTCATTGTCGTGTAAGGCGGATGCAATGTCTTTTTTCAATAAAGGAATAGCCTTTTCGTAATCTCCTTTTAGAAAATGATTGTAACCGATATTCCCTGAAATGATGCCAACCCAAGCACGCGAATTGAAATGAACGGGTAACCTTTGCAGCGTAGTGTCTTGCGCCAATGTCAAAGCCTTACTGAAGTAGCTTTGAGCGCTATCCAATTCATTCAGCTTCTGAAAACATAGGCCGACCGAATTCATATCGGATGGTGCAAACTCAAAGTTTGAGGTGAGATATGCGGCTTCAACCGCTTGTTTGTACAGCGGAATAGCAATGCGATAATCGTGAAAATAGTAATGGGCTTTGGCCAGATCATGATAGCAGCTAGGCAGTTCCGGAAAATCATCTGGTTCTAACTCATCTAGCAACTCATACATATTATAATAATGCTCGAAGCACTGTTCGTAGTTGCGTACACGGAGCAAATAATGCATTCCCCATTCGCGCTCAATAGAAGCCATGGCCGGCTTGTTTTCCAGCTTTTCGGCAAGGGTGTAGACCTTTTCAAATTGTTCATCAACCAAAGGGTGTGGCGGATTCGGAACAATGATGTAATAGAACAACTCCATTATCTGAGCGGTCATTTCCAACTCTACATCCTTATTTTTCTTAGCAAGTTGCCGCGCCTCTTCTATTTCCTTAAAGATCACAACCGAATCACGGTTGGCATCCAGCATTTTAGGCAACCAATAAGCCCGATGCATCCAGTAATGCTCTGAATGCGGCTTATTGACAAGCTCCGTGAATTGAGCTTGTGTTGCAATTCCTATCAACAGGAAAACCAAAAATGGAAGTAGCTTTTTCAAGGCTCACAAAACTCTAAAAAACGTTTTTCGAACCAAGCGTAAATTCGATTGTTCATCTTCCGTAGGAGGTTGGCTACCTTTGTTTCGAATTCAATTAAGACGATTAAATGTCCAAAACACGTAAGATTCTTGTTCCAATTGTGCTCATTTTAGGAGTTATTCAGTTCATACCGCATGAGCATCCAACAGCTACAGCCAATCTCTCAGACATGATTGTGGTTGACAATGCTGAAGTAAAAGGCATTCTAGATAAAGCCTGCATGGACTGCCACTCTAACGAGACACAATATCCGTGGTATGCTGAAGTAACCCCGGTAAACATGTGGATTGACGGGCATATTGAGCATGGCAGAGAGCATTTGAATTTCTCTGAGTGGAATTCACTTTCTGAAGAAGACCGTAGACATGCCATCAAGGAAACAATTGAGGTGGTGCATGAGAAGGAAATGCCCATGCTATTCTATTGGTTAATCCATTGGGATGCAAAACTGACTGATGCAGAAAGAGAAACTCTTGTAGACTATTTCGAGAGTATCTAGATGCTTGAATTGAGTATTGAGGAAAAGCCGTTTCAGATTGTTTCACAAATCTCAATACTGATATCTCACGTCTAAACCATGAACGAACACTTTGAACTCATAGCCGACTTTAAACCCATGGGCGACCAGCCCGAGGCAATTCGGCAATTGGTAGAAGGTGTTAAGAACGGTGATTCTGATCAAGTTCTATTAGGTGTAACAGGTTCGGGTAAGACCTTTACCATGGCCAATGTGATTGCCAATACCAATCGGCCAACATTGATTCTGAGCCACAATAAAACCTTGGCAGCACAGCTGTTCGGTGAGTTCAAGCAGTTCTTTCCCCACAACGCGGTTGAGTATTACGTTTCTTACTACGATTATTATCAACCAGAAGCTTATCTCCCTGTTACAGACACGTACATTGAAAAAGACTTACAGATAAATGATGAGATCGAGAAGCATCGTTTGAGTGCGGCCTCTACGCTACTATCTGGCCGTAGAGATGTGATTGTGGTGTCTTCTGTTTCGTGCATATACGGTATTGGCAACCCAACTGATTTCCAGAATAACACCATCGAGATCAAAGTCGGTCAGCTTATAAGTCGTGAAGCGTTTCTGCACAGTCTGGTTACAAGTCTGTACGCCAGAGCCAACGAAACGCTGGAACGCGGTCAATTTCGAGTGAAAGGTGATGTGGTTGATATATACGTAGCCTATGCCGATTACGCCTATCGGGTATTCTTCTTTGGCGATGAGGTTGAAGAAATTGAAAAAATCGACCCAAAAAGTGGCTCGACACTGGAAACGCTGCAACGGGCTGTGATCTATCCTGCCAACAACTTCGTTACTTCTAAGGACACCTTGCTCCAGAAAATCTTCGAGATACAAGAAGATATGACCAAGCAAGTGGCGTATTTCAACGAGATTGATAAACCAATGGAATCCAAGCGGTTACAAGAACGAGTTGAATATGACATTGAAATGATGCGAGAGCTCGGTTACTGCTCTGGCATTGAGAATTACTCGCGGTATTTTGATGGTCGTGCGGCTGGTACAAGACCCTTCTGTCTGTTGGATTATTTCCCTGATGACTTCTTGATGTTCATTGACGAAAGCCACGTTACCGTGTCACAGATCGGTGCCATGTACGGTGGTGATAGAAGTCGGAAGATAAACCTGGTAGATTACGGTTTCCGACTGCCATCTGCAATGGATAACCGTCCGCTGAAGTTCGATGAGTTTGAAGCGCTGACCAATCAAATGATTTATGTTTCGGCTACACCTGCCGACTACGAAATGGAGAAAAGCGGTGGTGTGTTTGCTGAACAGATTATTCGCCCTACTGGCCTACTCGACCCCATTATTGAGGTTAGGCCAAGTGTTAACCAAGTGGATGACCTGCTGGACGAGATCGATAAAACGGTCAAGAAAGGAGAACGAGTTCTGGTTACTACACTCACCAAGCGCATGGCAGAGGAACTGACCAAATACATGACGCGTTTGGATGTAAACTGCCGCTACATTCATTCTGAAGTGGATACCGTAGAGCGTGTTGAACTGCTCAGAGACCTCCGTTTAGGCAACTTTGATGTATTGGTGGGCATCAACCTACTCCGTGAAGGATTGGATCTTCCAGAGGTAAGCTTGGTGGCCATTCTGGATGCAGATAAAGAAGGTTTTCTCCGTTCGGAAAGAAGCTTAACACAGACTGTTGGTCGGGCCGCTCGAAACGTAAATGGTAAGGCAATTATGTATGCTGATAAGATCACAGACAGCATGCAACGAACCATTGATGAAACCGAACGCAGACGCGAAAAGCAGATCAAGTTCAATGATGAGAATGGCCTAACTCCTACTCCGCTGGTCAAATCTCGCGAAGCCATTCTGGAGCAAACTTCGGTTGCAGGTAGTATGAAGCGCAAGGCCAAGTACAACATGGACGAAACCCTTGACCAGGCTGCTGAAGAAGGCATTGAATACCTGAGCAAGGATGAACTGAAGCGCAAGCTTCAGCGTACTCGGTCACTCATGGAAATTGCTGCTAAAGAGTTGGATTTCCTAGAAGCAGCTAAGCTTCGTGATGAAATGAAGGCGCTGGAGGCGCAAATCAATCATTGATGTGTTCGAAAACCTATTGAAAAGGTTTACTCACTTAAGATTTTAACCAGACCAACGATGATCTGTTCCTAATTGTTTAATTCAGTTTAATGTAGCCTGAAATATGACTGACAACGAAAAATCTGTACTTAAGCAACGAATTGAACAGTCTATTTCCGATACTGAAAGAGACATTTCTGAACTAAAGGAGCTCACTAAACCAATAGCCCCCGAAAACTCTATTGGACGTGTAAGTCGAATGGATGCCATTAACAACAAAAGCATCAACGAAGCTGCATTGGCTCAATCATACACTAAACTCGACAAACTGAAATTTGCCTTGAACAAATGCAACGAACCTGAGTACGGTTCGTGCAAGCGTTGTGGTAAAGACATTCCAATGGGACGCCTAATGCTTATGCCAGAGAGTCCGTTCTGCGTAAACTGCGCATAAGGAGTACGCGTACCACGTATTGCTTTGCGAATATTCAACCTTTACCTTTGCCCTTTATCCATCCAAACCCGATCTTATGGGAGGTTTACACTATGCTCCCGGCATATCATCAATTCGCTTTGGTTCGATTTTCATAAAAATCGGTTGTGATTCTGTAATTGATGATCTGAACAGAGTCGTGAAATTTACCCACATCCATCCACAAACTTCCAAGACATGAGAAACTTCAGTCTACTACCAACTATTGGCCTAATCTTTCTATTCGCTATCAACACCCGTGCCCAGCAAGGAATGGGCGTTGGAACCAATAACCCATTAGAAATGATGCAGGTTGAAGGTGCCATCAAAATCGGCACAGACTTCAACAACTCCAATGCCGCACCAACGGGTGGTGCAGGTACCATCCGCTGGAATGGAACCAACTTCCAAGGTTGGGATGGTACCCAATGGATTGACTTTACTGGTTCTGGTGCGGCCGGTTGGGAATTGACTGGAAACAGCGGAACCACACCTGGAACCAATTTCATAGGAACAACTGATAACGTAGATCTACGAATTAGAACCAACAACGCTGACAGGATTACAGTTTTGGCGAATGGCAACGTTGGTATCGGCACTACCAATCCTAGCCAAATTCTTCACACAACAGGAGATGCAAATATTGGTGGTGCTTTGGTCGGAACAGGACCCGCTGGAAATGGTAACACCCGTGTTGGTACCGTGACGTTGACGGTTAATACAGGAAGTCAGAATACCGCTGTAGGAAAAGGTGCTCTTAGAAACAATACTTCGGGAAACTACAATACCGTTATGGGTGGAGATGCCGCGCAGGACAACACAACGGGTACGGATAATACCGTTATTGGACGTGCAGCTTTTGTATTCAATACAACTGGTTCGCAGAATACCATTATTGGTAAAGAAGCCGGACGTGGAGGACCGAGTAGAAGTGGAAATGTGTATTTAGGTTACCAAGCAGGTTATGGCGCATCTGGAGATAATCGGCTGTACATTGAGAACTCCAACTCCTCTTCTCCTTTGATATATGGAGAATTTGATACTGACCTTCTTCGGATAAACGGAACGCTTAATATTAATAACGAGTACAGTTTTCCAACGGTCGATGGAACTAATGGCTATGTAATGACAACGGATGGTTCAGGTGCAGTTTCATGGATAGACCCGGCCACACTGGCGGATCTAGATTGGACGGTGAATGGCAATGATCAGTACTCTGCAGTAAGTGGTAATGTTGGTATTGGCACAACAAACCCATCCACCAAGTTGCACATATTCGGAGACGACAATACTAACGGTCAGGTATTGGTTGAACCTTCAAGCTCCATCTCCAATGACGCAAGGGTCAACATCCGAGG
>CAYWET010000014.1:0-85924 GCA_964457245.1 uncultured Chryseobacterium sp.
AAAAAGCGTCATCACGTACATAAGCGCTATCCTGTATTACAATCGGGTCTACGGTTGCGTAGTATTCCGCTTCTCTAGGTTTATTGATCTTAATGTTTCTAATGTCTGTGGTCTTCTTTCCAAAGAATCCCGTCATATCCTTGGCGTTCTCAATCACCGTAAAATCACCAATTACCCGACTGCCAGTTAGGAACCATTGTGTGCTATCAACGAAGGAATATTGCTGTTGAATCCAGTAATTCCGAACGAAGTTGATGTTGGCCTCCACGCTGAATTCAAGGTCAGTCTGCACCACAGCATAATGCGATGTATCGATGTACATATCGCCCGTAAATGCCACATCACTTTTGCCTTTCGGTTTGAAGTAAATGTGATAACATGGATATTCATTGATCACGTGAATTCCTGAGTCAAGTAAAAAGTTGTAATTCCTTCTGTAGTAATCATTTATCGGACTGGGGAAGCTTCGGTCAAGAATAGTGACGTAGTTGTCATAGATGTTCGGGTCTACGTACATGTCGTTCACAAATTCCATGATCTTAGGAGCTTGGAAAAACTTGAATGTTCTGCGTCCTTTTACCACTTCCTTTTTGCTGCGCGGTTTCTTCCGATAGAAATGCTCTTCGCTGCTTTCGGTCAGTAGCATGGGCAGGTAATTGATACCGTCTTCTGTGGTGTCAGTGTTCTCCCACATATAATCGAACGGACGTAGAAACAGGTTCTTCTTGATCTTTTCCGTGAAGTTGTTGAGGTCAAACTGCACGCGGTGGTAAACCTCATATTCGTAGTAATCGAGGTTTTCTGGTGTGTTCTTGGGTTTGTTGGCAATTACCTTTCTGAGGATTTTGAATGCAGGATTCTCGCCAGGACGGACTTCCACCATTCCCAATTCATAGGAGGAAGGAGCCAATTGAACTTCAATTTCTTCCGTCACACCTCGGTTTACAACCAGCATTTGACTTTTGTAACCGATCATAGAGACTTCCAACGAGTCGAAATTCCGCTTCGTTTCCAGTTTGAAATTCCCTAGCGAATCGGTAATCGTTCCAACCGAACTGTTTTGAAAAACCACGTTTGCAAAGGGAAGAGGTTTTGTGGTTTCTAAGTCGGTTACGTTACCGTAAATGGTTGTCGTTTTTTGGGCGAAAAGGGAAGTTGAGAAGACTAGAATCGCCAATGCGAACAGTGCAATTCTCAGCCCATGCAGAACTGTGGCTATGAAAGGGTTCGAAGTCAATTCCGCATCTTTGCTGCGAAGTTAGAAAACCAGTACCAGAGCACTTCTTTTGAGCAAGATCATCGGTCCAAAAAGTCACTTCGATTTCTCTGCCCCAACTGTGATGGGGTCTAATCTTCGTACGTGGCTCCGGTTCCTAATACGGTATGGAAAACACATCAACTGGCGCTTCTATCCGAAACTGGCGGTAATTACTTTGATGATCTGTCTTTACACACCGTTACGATTTTGGGAGCGTTTGCGGTTTGACAAAAAGATTCGTGAAACGAAGGTCAAATCACCGGTGTTCATTCTTGGTCATCAGCGTAGCGGAACAACATATTTGCATTATTTGCTGGGGCAAGACCCACAGTTCGGGTATTTGAGCGTGAAGGAAAGCTTCATGCCGTGGATTTATCTCACCGCCAAGCAACATTTGGAATGGATGCTTGGAAGAAACATGCCCGATCAACGGCCAATGGACAACCTCAGGCTAGGCATGGACTTGCCAACCGAACCGGAGTATGCTCTAGGAAACATGACTACTTCTACCATGCTTGCGGGGTACATGGTTCCATCACAACTGAAAAACGCTTTCCGAAAAACAATCTTGTTCGAGGATGAACAAGCGAAGAAAGAATGGAAGCAGGCCTTAAAATACTCGATGCAGAAGTTGACTTTGCTTCATGAAGGAAAACGAATTTTGACTAAGGCACCAGAAGACCTTGGTCGTGTGAAGGAAATCCTGGAAGTGTTTCCAGATGCCAAGTTCGTTCACATATATCGAAATCCGTACAGGGTGTATTTCTCAACAGAACGGCTCTACGGAATAACGTTGCCAATGGTAGCTTGGGAATATGTTTCAGAAGAGGTTGTGAAGGATTTTATCATTTACGCTTACCGTGAGATGTTTAACCGATACTTCGAGGCGAAGAAGTTGATTCCGGAAGGAAATCTGGTCGAGATCAATTACGAAGACTTTATCGGAAATGAGATGGAAATGCTTCGCAAAGCGTATCAAACTTTAGGGTTGAATTTTGAATCAGCCGAACCATACATTAAAGCTGAGGTGAAGAGCTACGAGGGCTACCAGACCAATAAATATGAATACGACCCTGAAAGAATGGAGGAGATCTACGCGGCTTGGAAGACGGCTTTCGAGGAATTAGGCTACTCCAAGTAACCTGTCTCTGAAATAGATCTTGAATTGTTCCATTTCGAGTTCTGAAATCGCCTCATCTACGTATGCAAAAACAAATTCAAATTTTTGGTTTGAACGATCCACCGCCACATTAAACCCTGGAGGCGAGGGGACAGGTGGATATTGGCAAATTCCCAAGACGCGTTCACCACAAAATGAATCCATTGCTAGTTGGTCTTTACCGAGGTCGGAAAAACCAAAACTGGCCAATTTCCCGTTAGAAGAAAGGTTGACCATTTGCTCATAGATGAACAGCGGCACGTATCGCAGTGAGTCCATCAGTCCAGAGTATTTTTCGGTAATCCGTTCTTTGATCTGTGCTTTCAACTGATGATTAATAGCTTCTACAGATGTTGAATTGGAGTTGAGATTGGTACTGCTCAACTTAAAGAACAAGAACGAAAGACGATTGGAAAACAAATGTCCTTTCGTTCCTAATTTTCGTTGGTTGTGCGGAGTAGAGAAGAAGAGGTAAGGCGCATTTTCGCCACGCTTTTCTAGGATGTGATTAACCGACCTGCCTACACAAGCAATCAAGTACGCACTGGTGCCAATTCTAGATCCAGCACTCCAAGCGTTCTGCTCAACCTGCTTCGATTCTTCATCAGTTAACTGGATGGAATCGTATCTGGGAAGTCCACTATTACTTTTTCTGCTCCTTAAAAGCGACCCAAGATTGGAAGCACCTTTGCTAAGCATGTAAAACGTCATGCTCCAGAAATTGCGGCAGGATTTCAAGAAAGCTGATGACTCAAGGTCAGCGAAATCACCTCCCTCAAAACTTCCGTTCAATGCATGAACAAAATTTACCATTCCCTGATAATCGAATAGTGCGTGATGCATGGATATGATCACGTGTTTAGAACCGTCCGATACTTCGCAAAGATCAATGCTGACTAGCCCGTTTTCATTGTCAAGGGGTTTGTTCAAGGTTTCAGATTCCAATTCTTTTCTTGAATCGAGTTTCAAAATCTGAACACATTTCAATTCCCGTTGCTCGAGTTTCCAGAAAGGTGCAAATGGCCAATTCAACTTGTATTGAACAGATGCAGCTTTCTTTAATGCAGGATTCCGAAGGAGTGCATTGGCAACTGCATTTAGATCGGAGCTTTGGTCAAGTTCTAGATGTACGCGAGATATGTTGCCCGCCAAGCCAAATTGCTTGATCTTTCTATCGATAAGCAGATGGAAGTAATCAGAACCGGAGAGCGCCTTTCGCAAAACCAGAAGGTTTTTAGCCGATTACTCTAAATAAACCGCCATTTCATCATCGAGAACCACATTCACGTGTTCTTGTAGTGTAGTGCTCAAGTGCAAGCCAACATAATCGGCTTTCACAGGAAAACGTTTGTGGTCACGGTCAATGAGAGCAACGGTTCTAAGCGCTTTCAACCGCACTTTTAGGAAATACTTGATGCCGTAGATGAGTGTTTTGCCACTGTTCAGGACGTCATCAACCAAGATGACAACCTTGTCTTCAACATCGGCTTTTTCCAACTCAACAGATGGGTCACCACTCAGCGGATTTTCCTTGTCCACGTGAACGGGAACCAAAGTGACTTTGAAATCTGGAAATTTTTCAAGCCGCTCGCAAAGCAATTCGGCCAATTTGTAGCCCATTCCAGCAATTCCGCCTACAATAAGTTCCTTCTCGTTGTAGTGATTTTCGTAGATCTCAAACGCCAAACGGTCAATTTTCTGATTGATCTGTGTTTCGTTAAGTACGATGGTTTGAACTGCGCTCATGCTTCGGAATTTGCTTGCAAGTTACTTAATCGGCCACTTTCTGTAAGCTCAGATTTTCCCCATCCCAAACGGCAAAGTGCGGGTCTTTGAACCAAGCTCCAAGATTGATGTAACGGGAATTATCGGCTACTTCTTTATCCAAAACCAAGTGCCGGTGTCCGAAAATGAAGTAATCAAAATGCTCCTTTTCCAAAGTTGCTTTGGCGAACTGTAGCAGCCATTCGTTATCATCTCCGAGATACTCCTCGTCAGCTTCCATGTTAGCTTCGCGACTTCTGCCTGACCAGAAATTGGCCATTCGAACACCAATATCCGGGTGCAACCATTTGAACAGCCAAATACAAATTGGATTTGCAAATACCTTCTTGATGAACTTGTAACCACGGTCTCCTGGCCCCAATCCATCGCCATGACCAATGAAGAACTTCTTGCCATTCCACTCTCGGGTAATCGGTTCGCGATGCATTTTCACCCCCAATTCTTCCTCGAAATAATCGAACATCCACATATCGTGGTTTCCAATAAAAATATGAACCTGAATGCCTTTGTCGCAAAGTTCGGCAACCTTGGCTTGGAAACGCACAAACCCTTTCGGTACAACCGTTCCGTATTCATACCAGAAATCGAATAGATCACCGACCAAATAGATTTCATCTGCCTTATCTGCAATGCTGTCTAGCCATGAGACAAGCAGCAGTTCCCGCTTGCGACTGACTTCACGGTTGGGAACTCCCAAATGGAAATCCGAGGCAAAATAGATATGCTTGTTCGGTTGACTCAATTCAGTAAGGACTGCAGACGCTTTTGTGGCTTCAATTCGTTGAGGTTAAATGTAAAACGAATCTGTTGCCCGTAATTGGAAGCGTTCAATTTTACGTCTTCTCGAATGTCTTTGGAGTACAGAAATGGGAAATGAACTTCAAGCACATCTCTGAGAATAACCACACTCACGCCCATTTCCGCAAGAAAAAGCTGTGTTCCCAGTAAGTCAGAACCAGCACCTGAATACGAGCCAACACTCGCGAAAAATTCAATTGGAACTTTACGGTAAACCGTGGAGCTAAGGTTCAGCACCAAAATCCAATCTGTGCTTTGGCCAACGCTAAAATCGCTTTTGAAACCACCGTCAGACTCCATCATCTGTTGGTCGAGAAAACCACCGCTGATCTTCCGTCCAATGAAAGTTCCTTCGTACAGGTAATCCTCATATTCTCGGAACGAACTCATTCGGAAATTGAATGCACGAGTGGATGAATTCAGGATGAATTTTCCAAAGAAAAAACGTGCTCTGAAACCATATCCTTTTTTGAATTTGAAGCGATAGATGGCTTCCAAGCTCAGCTTTGCCTCATTGTTCAGCCATTGCATGTCAGCTGTCAATTCTCCAATGTGTGGCGAAAACTCTTGTCGCCAACGATAGGTGATTTGAGGAATATTTCGTGTCACTTTTCCAGCTTCGCTGATGTACATGGTCGTGCGCAAACGAATGCTTTGTGTACGATTACTTCGTCTGTTCTGCGGCAGAAAATCAAACTTCAATTCTGGACGAATAATATTACGCGGCAACTGCGGACTATACGAATCTGTTGGATTGTAGAACGGATGATCGCGCCCCACATTGAATCGATGGCCAGAAACCGCAATTGTCACATTCGGGTATTGTTGCCGCTGATGGAATGTGTAGGCAATCCTTCCAGAACCTGTAAGCGTTCGTCCTTTGAAAGCCCACATTGGCATCAACATGTAAGAGAATTTATTTTTCGGAAGAATGTCGTTGTAAACGGCAAAACCAAGCAAGAAGCCATCGTAGGTATTCCAACCAACAGTCGGTGCGAGCGCAAACTGAGAGCGGTTCGGGTTCTCGTAATACGCCACAAATCGCGGTTGTAAAGGCTCCGTTTTGCGAAAGATGCCATTGACGCGCATCGCGTTGTTTTTTCGGTCGATGTCTGGCACAATTTCGTTCGGGTCAACAATCACTTTTTCACAATCAGAACAAGGAATCGTAATCCAACCTGATTTCTCAAAACCTTCCTGCCATCCGATGGAAACGGTGTCATTGTCCTTGACCACGGCCAACGGAAATGGCGCAGCAACCCTTCCCAGATTACTGACTTTCACACGCAGCGTATCTTCTTTTCGTAGAATTCTACTGACCGAATAATCGACCTTGTCTGCAGAACGGATTACACCATCAAAGAACCATTTCAGTGAATCCCCTGTCACTTCTTGTGCAATCGTTTCAAAGTCATGTGGCTGCGGATGTTTGAACTTCCAACGGTCGAAGTAGGTGTGCATGATCTCGTCCATTTTCTCACGACCGATGTACTGCTCCAGATAGTAGAACGCAATGGCCGTTTTCATGTAAACGATACTGCCGTAATTGATGCTCGTGTATTCATTTGAATGCAGCTCAATCGGTTGATCCTTATTCGCTCTTGCCTGCAACCGATAAGCGTGTTGACCAAGCTTGCTGTATTCCATGTCGTACACACCAAGATATTTCAGGCCAAAATCAATCAGCTTCCTTCCGCCATAGACGTCATGCATTTTCAGGTCAGGGAACTTGCGGTTCATGTAGCGCAGCTCGATGAATGAATTCAATCCTTCATCCATCCACGGATGGTCGCGCTCATTGCTGGCCAACATGCCATAGAACCAGTTGTGGCCTACCTCATGCATAATGACTTCTTCTAAGGAAACTGCATCGCCACTTTCACCAATGATGGTCACATTCGGATATTCCATGCCGCCACCTTCACTGAGCACGCCATCCACAGCTGTGACATGATTGTAAGCGTATTCACCAACCCACTTCGAGTAGAAATAAGTAGCATCGTTCAAATACTCGATGGAATTCTTCCAAAGGTTAGCTTCGTTGTTCGTGAACATGGCCCATGTCGTCACCTTTCGACCAGATTCTGGCAGTGCCACTTCGCCTTTCAAAACGTGATAGCGCTTATCAGCGAACCATGCAAAATCATGCACCTTTTCTTGATGATAATGCAGCGTTTTTCGAGTTGGAGATGAAGGAGGAAATGAAAGGTCGTTGTAATCGACTGAATCAATGACTGCCTTGGTTTCTTCCACTTTCTGATTCAACCATTCAAGTTCTTTCTCACCATCTACTAGGTCGCCTGTAGCGCCCACAACATAGTTTTCAGGAAGATTGATGTACACGTCAAACGTTTCGAATTCTGAATAGAACTCACCCTGACCCAGATAAGGCATTTGATGCCAGCCATCCTTGTCGTAAACCGCTGGTTTCGGATACCACTGGGTTATCTGATACGCTTGATCAAGATGTCCAAGACGAGAGAAAATGCCCTTCGGAATAACCACTCTGAATGGTGTGGAAATGATGGCTTTCCCACCGGGCGGAATAGGCTCGTCAAAAAAGACCCTGCAGATGTCAGGGTTCTTCATGTCCAACTCCATGCGAGCCGCATTTCCGTTGACCATAAATTGCAAACTGTCAATCCAACCACGGTCGCGGTATTTTGAGAGGAATAACGTCAGGTCATCGTCTTGCCGCATCTGTTTGGAAAGCGCGGTTTTCTTATCTCGGTAGGCATTTGGCCATAGATGAAACCAAACGTAATTAAGCGTGTTGGGGGAGTTGTTGATGTACTCAATGACCTCTGAACCATGCAGTTCATGCCGTTGGTCATCTAACCTGACATCAATTTCGTAATTGACCTCTTGTTGCCAATAATCCTGTGCGATTGAGGTTGTGGGTAAAACTAAAAGGAGTGCGATGCTGATACGGATTACAAATTCCGCTTCGCAGTACGAATATGACGAATTACGAATCCGCATTCAGCATCGGTTAGCGCAATTCGGATATTCGTAAGTCATTCGTAATTCGTATCAGTTAAAAATTTCCTGAAGCTTGGCTTCAAGCTGTTGTCCTCTCAATCCTTTGGCAATGATAACTCCGTTTTCATCTACTAGATAGGTCATCGGAATACCGTCTAAGTTGTAGGCAGGTACAAAACTCGATTGCCAGAAACGGAGTTCACTTCCATGTTTCCAGATCAGGCCATCTTGTTTGATTGCTTGAATCCACTTTTCCTTGTCTTGGTCCAAAGAAACGCCAAACACCTCAAAACCTTTGTCTTTGTATATGTTATACAAACGAACAACATTGGGGTTCTCCGCGCGGCAAGGCTTGCACCAAGCAGCCCAGAAATCGATCATGGTCACTTTTCCTCTGAAATCAGATAATTTGATGGTCTCTCCCTCGGGCGTTTGCACTACGATTTCAGGAGCCACAGCACCGATTCCCGTTTTGGCGGCAGCTTGCTGCTTGGCTTTCAGGTCAACCAATGTTTTCTTGAATTGCTTGACGTATTCTGAGTTCGGATAAACACCTTCCAAGTTGCTGGCCACTTTATCGAACAACTCTGGGTTTTCATCATAACGCACCGACTGCACTGCAGAAAGCGTGGCCAATGAATTCGGGTTCTCGTCAATGAAAGCCTCCACGAAAGTCACTTTTTCGGTTTGTGCAGCTTTAAAAACCGCATCAATAGATTGAGCGATAGAATCCAATCTTGGATGTCCTTCCGCCTGGAATTTCATGAACGACTTTCTCAAGCTGTCTTGCAATTCGTAATCCTCACGAAGTCTTGCATCTAGCGCTCGGAGTTTGGTTGAACCCTCTGAACCTGATACTTCATAGCTTCGGTAGAAATCTAACACGTTACCAGCTACCTCTGCCTTGTCGTCATTTTCCAGCAATAGAATTATGAAGTTACTGCTGCCCTTTGAATCCAAAATTGGGTCATATGACTTCTCTTTTACAGATAGTCGGTAAAAGCCTGGCTCGGTGATTTCACCGGTACTCAATTTGAAATCGCCACTGTTACCGATTTCCACCGAATCAGTTGGAATCACATCAGTAGGAGAGAGCTTTTCCAGCACAATCGTTTCACCTTCTGCGTTGTCGAGGTTACCTTTTACAACCGCGCCTTTCTGTCCGCAGGACGCCAGAAGAAGCATCCCAACAATCGCTATCATCCAATTCTTCATCACTTTCTTATTCATTTCACAACCACGTTGAGTAAAGCACTAACTTCTAAAAGTTCAAATTCGAAACATAGAAGATACTGTCACCCTGAACTTGTTTCAGGGTCTAAGGTCTAAAGATGCTGAAACGAGTTCAGCATGACGGCAAGACTTATCACGTTTCCTTGTTTCGATTTTCTTCATTTCGTGCTTCGAATTTCTATTGAGTAAACTGTGTCAACCTTATCAACTCTATCTCTTTATCAACTAAAGTCTAACCCTCAAGTTTCTTCCGAACCATTGCATTCGCCAGTTTTGGGTCGGCTTTGCCCTTGCTCATTTTCATTACTTCGCCCATGAAAAGACCGAGCACACCTTTCTTGCCACCTCGGTATTCTTCCACTTTGTCTGGGTAAGCTGCCAATGCCGCATCTACCCATTCTTCCAATTGCCCTGAGTCGCTTTCCTGAATAAGGTCCAATTCCTTGGCTATTTCTAACGGCTCTTTTATTGGATTCTGACACAGAGATGGGAACAACTTCTGCGCAGCTGCCGAGTGGCTCACCTTTCCATCATCAATTAGCGCAATCAGTTTCGCCATCGTTTCAGGTTGCACAGGGAAATCTTCCATGTGTACAGCAAACTCGTTCAGATACGATTTGATGTCGCCTGTAACCCAGTTCGAAGCTGCTTTGTAATTCTTGGTGTGCGAAGTCAATTCGTTGAAATACAACGCAATCGGTTTGCTTTCGGTCAGAACGCCTGCATCGTACTCGTTCAGACCGAATTCCTTCGTGAATTTCTCATGTAATTCATTCGGAAGCGCTGGCATGGTTGAGCGTATCTCCTCAATCCAATCCTTATCCACAATAACGGGCGTAAGGTCTGGCTCAGGGAAGTAACGGTAATCGTTCGCCTGCTCTTTGCTTCGCATCACGAAAGTGGTTCCGTTTACCGCATCAAAACTGCGCGTGTCTTGGCTGATTGTCTCGCCAGCTTCCACCTCATTTATCTGTCGCTCAATCTCAAAACGGATAGCGCGCTGCACATTCCGAAGTGAGTTCATGTTCTTCACCTCAACGCGGTTTCCGTACTCCTTGGCGCCTTTCAGCATCACTGAAATGTTCGCATCGCAACGCATGGAACCTTCTTCCATGTTGCCATCGCATATCTCCAAGTAGCGAAGCAGTTTTCGCACCTCTGACAAGTATGCATAAGCCTCCTCCGCGCTGCGGATGTCAGGCTCAGAAACGATTTCCAATAGCGGAACCCCCGCACGGTTCAGGTCAACCAATGTGTCGTAAGGATCCACGTCATGCATGCTCTTACCAGCATCTTCCTCCATGTGGATACGCGTAATACCGATGTCTTTGGTTTCACCGTTTTCCAGTTTGATGGTGATTTTTCCACCATTACAGATAGGCGTGGCATCCTGCGTTATCTGGTAGCCTTTAGGAAGGTCAGCATAGAAGTAATTCTTCCTTGCATATTCGTTCCGCTCGCGTATTTCGCAACCGCAAGCCAAACCCAATTTAATGCCGCTGTCAACAACGGCCTTATTCACACGCGGCAACGTGCCTGGATGACCCAAAGTGATCACACTCACATTGCTGTTCGGCATACCACCGAATTCCGTGCTATCACTACTGTACGCCTTGCTTTTGGTCAGCAATTGGGCGTGTACTTCAAGCCCAATTACGGCTTGGTATTTCTCGAAAATATCACTCATTTATTCCGTTCACAAAGAAGCCAATTGTGGTGGGCGAAGCACTAAATTCTAAATCAAAAAATCCGAAACTAAGTCCAGCGGGTTGGTCATGCTGAACTCGTTTCAGCATCTGAAAATAAGACCCTGAAACAAGCATGTGCTG
This sequence comes from uncultured Chryseobacterium sp., assembly GCA_964457245.1. Taxonomy (GTDB): domain Bacteria; phylum Bacteroidota; class Bacteroidia; order UBA10329; family UBA10329; genus UBA10329. The sequence continues at coordinate 11,045 of CAYWET010000014.1, forward strand.
AGCACGGCCGAAGTATTCAGGGTGACGAATAGCCGAAAGGTTTCGTGCTTCTTCATTTCGAATTTCGGATTTCGTTAATCGCATATCGTCAATCGCCAATCATTCATCATAAACGCCCATTTGGCTGTATTTCTCAATTCTCTTTTCAATGCGCTCGTCCGCATCCTGCTTGTGCAAACGCGTCAAGTGCTTTTTGATTTCCTTTTTCACGTTCGAAAACGTGGTTTCGTAATCGCGGTGTGCGCCACCCAACGGCTCAGGAATAATCGCATCGATCAACTTGTTCTCCAGCATGTCAGGAGCCGTCAACTTCAACGCCTCAGCCGCTTGTTCCTTCTGGTCGCGGGTGCGCCACAGAATGGTAGAACAACTCTCTGGTGAGATAACCGAATACCACGTGTTCTCCAGCATAAAAACCTTGTCGCCAACGCCAATACCAATGGCACCGCCCGAAGCACCTTCGCCTATCACCACACAGATGATCGGCACGCGTAATTGCATCATTTCAATAATGTTGCGTGCAATGGCTTCCGCCTGTCCGCGCTCCTCGGCCTCAATGCCAGGAAACGCCCCAGGCGTGTCAATAAACGTGATCACGGGCTTGTTGAATTTCTCCGCCAACTTCATTAGGCGCAGCGCCTTACGGTAACCCTCAGGGTTGGCCATCCCGAAATTCCGGTACTGCCGCATCTTGGTGTTAATGCCCTTCTGCTGGCCGATCAGCATTACTGTTTTGCCGTCAATGCTGCCAAAACCGCCCACCATCGCCTTGTCGTCCTTCACCGTGCGGTCGCCATGCAGTTCCACAAACGTATTATCCGTAAGTGCTCTGATGTACGCCAGCGTATACGGCCGCTTGGGGTGGCGCGAAACCTGCACCTTCTGCCAAGGCGAAAGCGTGCTGTAGATCTCTTGCAGGCGCAGTTTAATGCTCACCTCCAGCTCCTCAATCGTCTTGCTTACATCTACTTTGCCCTTCTCCTGAATGGCGCGCGACTTCTCCAGCTGTTCTTCCAGCTCTTGTATGTCGCTTTCAAAATCGAGATAGGTCATTGACATGCCCGAGAATTTAGCCTGCGAAGATAGCGGTTGTGAATAACTGGAGTTGATATGCTTGGTTCAATGATTGCAGTTATTTTCGGCACGTGATCAGTTACCCCAATGCAAAGATCAACCTCGGGTTGAATGTGGTGCAGAAACGCCCAGATGGTTTCCACAACATCGAAAGTGTTTTCTATCCCATTCCGTGGTGCGATATTTTGGAAATCATGCCTGAAAAGTCGGGTAGAGGCAAGGTCACGTTTACTTCAACAGGTATCGATATTCCTTCAAACGGAAACCTCAATCTTTGTGAGCAGGTTTATCAACTCATGCACAATGAGTTTGATCTGCCATCCGTCAAAATGCACTTGCATAAGATCGTTCCAATTGGTGCGGGCTTAGGCGGAGGAAGTGCAGATGCCGCCTTTGCAGCTGTCATGCTAAACGATCTGTTTCAGCTCAAACTGTCCACAGAGCGGTTGGAAACCATTGTTGCCAAGGTGGGTAGCGATTGCCCGTTCTTCATTAAGAACAAACCTGCTTACGTCACGGGTAGAGGAGAACTTTTAGAACCGTTCGATCTCGACCTTTCAAGTTATTGGATTGTGCTGGTCAATCCTAACATCCACATCGGAACCAAAGAAGCGTATGCAGGAGTTACGCCTTTTGAGCCTGCTTTTTCTCCACGACTTTATCTTCTGGAAGATGTTTTGGATTGGAAAAACAGCTTGAAGAACGATTTCGAAGCTTCCATCTTTCCCAATCATCCAGCAATCGAAAAACTCAAAACACAACTCTACGAATTGGGAGCAGATTATGCTTCCATGACGGGTAGCGGCTCCACCGTCTTCGGACTATTTGAAAACGAGCCACAACAATTCCGATTTCCCGAAGGTTATTCCGTCAAAATCACTCAGCTGTAGTTAAGTATAGATCCTGAATCCGCCTGAGGCGGACAGGGTGACGGTATCTGTCAGCGTTACCACAAACCTCTCTCGTCATGCTGAACTTGTTTCAGCATCTTCACCCAAGGGTTCAGAAGTTAGACCCTGAAATGAATTCAGGGTGACGGTACCTGCTGGTGATGCCACGAGCCTCCCAAGTCATGCTGAATTTATTTCAGCATCTATTTTTATGCGGTAATGAAGAAAGGCTTCATATACATAATCAGCAATTACAGACGAACCGTGCTTTACATCGGTGTAACTTCCAATCTGGAGAAAAGAATGCTTCGACATAAAGTAGAGGAAGGTTCTCAATTCGCTTCCAAATACAAATGCAAAGACCTCGTGTATTATGAGGAATACTCAGACATGAGATTGGCGATCGACCGTGAAAAGCAACTCAAATCTTGGCATCGCGAATGGAAACTCAATCTCATAAAGGAACTCAATCCTGAACTGAAAGATTTGTCGGAAGGTTGGTTTGATGAGGAAACCTTGGACAATGCGAAGCTTGGATTTTCAAATGAAGATTAGCAATCAGACCCTGAAACGAGTTCAGGGTGACGGAGCCTTCTACTGTTGGTGCAAACCTCTCTCGTCATGCTGAACTTGTTTCAGCATCTTTTCTCATCTTTTTGAAGAAATCAATAATAAGTCTGTCGTCTGCCCGTTACCGCTGCCGTAAATAATGTTTTTATTTGCCCTTGATGCGATTTCGACTTATCCCCATTCTCGTATTCTTACTGACAGTTAACGCTGCCTTCGCCCAGTTGGGCGGAAGTTCCACCTACAGTTTCCTCGATCTCACAACCTCGGCCCGAAATGCTGCTATGGGTGGTGATCAGATTGCCATTAAAGATGGCGACCTCGACATGCTGTACATGAATCCGTCCATTTTGGATAGTTCCATGCATATGTATCTCGCCACGGATTTCACCAATTATTACGGTGGTGTTAACTACGGCTACATCGGGTACGCGCATACGTTCGATAAGATCGGGAACATGGGTTTTGGTGTGATGTATGCCAATTACGGACAGTTTACTCGTGCTGATGTCAACGGAACACAACTCGGAAATTTCTCTGCCAACGAAACGCTGCTGCACGCTACCTATGCGCGTGGTTTTGGGAAGTTTTTCTCCGCAGGAGCGCATTTCAAGTTGATTTACTCGCAGTTAGCGGAGTATAACAGTTTCGGCATGGCATTCGATCTTGCTGCCACATTCAACCACCCAAAAAACTGGACGGTCAGTTTGGTTGCTCGAAACCTAGGAACGCAACTTAAGCCTTATGTGGCTGGTCAGTACGAGCCACTACCGATCAGCCTCGATCTAGGCGTAAGTCACAAGCTGAAATACATTCCGCTGCGGCTTTCAATGACAATTGTCGATTTGCAAAAGCCCGATCTGACCTACCGCGATCCGACCAACTCAGAACCAGAGGTTGACCCATTGACTGGCGAAGTGAACGAATACAAAGTGAATATTGGTGATGCTATTATGCGGCACTTCATTTTCAGTACAGAGTTAACCATCGCCCGAAGGGTTTTCCTTCGTGCTGGTTACAATTACGGAAGACGTCAGGAGTTCAAAGTGGCGAGCAAGCCTGCTACTGTTGGGTTCTCGTGGGGTATCGGTATCAAGGTGCATCGGTTCACTATTTCGTACAGCCGCGCCACGTATCACTTGGCGGGTGGCACCAACCAGATTTCCATTTCCACCAACTTAGGTAAGCACATTCCGCTGCCTAAGCGTCCGCGCAAAGCGAAAAAGGACAAGAAGAAAAAGGACGATGCGTAAGATTACCATCGCGATTGATGGTTATTCGTCTTGCGGCAAGAGCACCCTTGCCAAGCAGCTCGCATCCAAGCTCAATTATACATACGTAGATAGTGGCGCCATGTATCGCGCCATTACGCTTTTCGCCATCGAAAACGGTTTGGCAAGCAAGGAACATGTTGACGAACAGGGCTTGATTGCGGAGCTCGATAACATCGATATCGACCTTAAGTATAATCCCGAAACGCAAGCGGTTACGACTTTCCTAAATGGGAAGAATGTGGAAGAGGAGATACGCACCATGCGGGTTTCTGAGGTTGTGAGTTACGTGAGTGTGATTAAGGAAGTGCGTGCCAAGTTGCGTTCAATGCAGCAGGAATGGGGCAAACGTGGTGGTGTGGTTATGGACGGACGAGATATTGGAACGGCCGTTTTTCCAAATGCGGAATTAAAGATCTTTATGACGGCTTCACCTGAAGTGCGCGCACAACGAAGGTTCGATGAGCTGAAAGCCAAAGGCAAAAAGGTGTCGTTGGAAGAGGTACGCGACAACCTCGTTTCACGCGATCAAGAAGACACTACTCGAAAGGAAAACCCACTCATTCAAGCAGAAGATGCTGTGGTGCTTGATAATTCTGACTTGACGCCAGAAGAGCAATTAGAAATGGCTCTGGAGTGGGTTCGGGAGAGAACGGTTTGATCGAAGAACGTTATTGCGAGCGAGGAACGAGCGCGGCAATCTCCTTCGGGTTAGAACTGATTAACAATGTCAGGAAAAAGGTCGTTCCACTCTGGGTTTAGCCCATTAATTAATTCTTCTTTCGATTTTCTTGAACCAGCCTTGATCTGTTTCTCGCGGGCTATTGCTTCCTCAATTCGATGAAAACCTTGATAATAAACCAAACTATCAATGTTGTAACGGGCGGTAAATGATTTGGAATGAACTCGATTCTTGTGTTCCTGAATACGTTTAATGAGATTAGAAGTAACCCCAACGTAAAGAACGGTTCTGTGCTTGTTGGTCATGATGTAAACGTAACCGCCTCGTTTCATTCAAGGCTAAATTAATGAACTGCTAAACTGAAGGAGATTGCCACGAAATTCTTGCTGAATTTCTCACAATGACGTTGGGAGTTTGAAGTGTCGTAGGCTAAGCCGTCTCCAACTCCCCAATCACAGCCTCAATCTCCCGACTTTCATTGAAATACGTAAGCACCTTTTGAAGCACGCGGTCAACAACCGCATCTGGGCAAGAAGCACCGCTGGTCAAAGCAATTTTTAGCGGTCGGTTGGTTTTGGGTAAGAAGCTTTCGGATTGCTCAATTTTTCCATCATGGAAATTGAAATGATCCACGCTGCCGTTTTCTTTCAGGTCGTTTTCAGAACTGATGAAATAGGTTGGGAATTTCTCTTCCAGTAATTCCACCAAATGCGAAGTATTGGAGCTGTTGTAACCGCCCACCACAATAGCTAGGTCAACATCGGTTTCCATCAATCCCAGCGTGGCCGATTGGTTGTCGTTGGTAGCGTAGCAAAGCGTGTCGCGGGTATCGGCAAAATGTTCTTTGTAATTCGATTCTCCGAATTTCTCCACCATTACATTTTTAAGATGGTCGGCAATGGCCTGCGTTTCGGTTGCTAGCATGGTAGTTTGGTTGACGACACCAACTCTATCAAAATGAATGTTCGGGTCAAAACCTTCGGAAGCTCGTTCTCTGAAACGAGACTCAAATTCATCCATTGGGCGTTTGCCCAGAATGATCTCGCCTAGAATCTGCGCTTCATTCATATCCTTTATAACAACCGAAGGCGCATTCTGGTAACTGTGAGAAAAAGTGGCACGGGTTTCCTCGTGCTTCTGCTTTCCGTGAATGATGACCGTAAAATCATCTTCTCCCAATTTGGCTGAACGCTTCCAAACCTTCTCCACAAACGGACAAGTGGTATTGTACTTCTCTGGCTGAATGCCCTTTTCTTTTAGAAGGTTTTCAATTTCAACCGTAGTTCCAAAAGCAGGTGTAATGACCACATCATTGGCAGAAATCTCATCCCAAGGAATGAGCTGATTACCATAGGTGTCCATAATGAATTGAATGCCATGTCCTTGCAGGTCATCATTCACCGCAGGGTTGTGAATCATCTGACTGAGCAGATAGATTTTCTTGCCTGGGTTTTCGCTCAACGCGCGATAAGAAATCTCAATGGCGTTCTCCACACCATAGCAGAATCCGAAATGCCTTGCGATGTAAAACTGAACAGGTCCGAAATCCAACACGGTAGGAGTGAAGTCCTGCTTGCGTGGGTCTTTTGCCTTACGCATCTCCTTTATAGGTCCAATTATCGGACTGCGGTAGAACTCAGGTATATCGAACTTCTTCATCTGCGGCTGCAAAGGTAAACAACACCTTCGCGGATTGTTCGTTGATGCATGGTGAATTCACTAAAAGAAAACACTATCTTTGCGCGCCCAAAACTGGGAGGCTCTTCCCGAACAAGAGCTAAACAAAAACAATCTCTCGGCATTATCGGGAACGCTGAGATACAAATCTGACCACTAATGGCAGAAGAAAAAAAAGAGGCAACTGAAGAGAAAAAAGTTGCCGCAGAGGCTAAAGCTGAAGAAGCTCCAAAAGCCAAGAAAACCACCAAAAAAGCAGCTCCAAAGAAAAAGGTCGAAGATGCTGAGCCTGTCGAAGCACCTAAGCCAAAAGCTGAAAAAGCTGAGGAGAAAAAAGAGGCTAAAAAGCCAGCCGCTAAAAAGAAAGCTGCTCCTAAGAAGGAAGAGAAAGTAGAAGAGGTTAAGGAGGAAACTCCAGCAGAAGAAGCTGCTCCAGTTGCTGAGGCAAAGGAAGAAGCTCCAGCTGCAGAAGCTGCTACTGAAGAGCAAAAAGAAGAAAAGAAGCCTGAGCCACGTAAGCCAGCTGAGCGTCCAGCCGATTTTGATTGGAGTGCAATTGGTAAGCGTCAGGAAGTTTACGCTGAAGATGAGCGTCAGAAAATGGAGGCGATGTACGATGAGACAATCACTTCATTCAACACGCATGATGTTCTTGATGGAACTATCATCGAAAAGACCAAGAAAGACTTCATCGTTACTATCGGTGGAAAATCTGAAGGTGCTGTTCCTCTAAGCGAAACTCGCTACAACCAAGAGTTGGAAGTGGGTAATGCTATTGAGGTTTACATTGAGAAAGTAGAAGATAAGGACGGCCAGTTGGTGCTTTCGCACAAGAAGGCGCGTGCATTGCGTTCTTGGGAGCGTGTAAACGAGGCGCTTGAGAAAGACGAAGTTATCCGAGGTCAGATCAAGTGCAGAACCAAAGGTGGTCTTATTGCCGATGTATTCGGAATTGAGGCATTCCTTCCAGGTTCACAGATCGATGTTAAGCCTATCCGCGATTACGATCAGTATGTTGGTAAGACCATGGAGTTCAAAGTGGTTAAAATCAATAACGAGTACAAAAACGTTGTCGTTTCGCACAAAGCGCTTATCCAAGAAGAGCTTGAAGCTCAGAAGAAAGAGATCATCGGTAAGCTTGAAAAAGGTCAGATTCTTGAAGGAACGGTTAAGAACATCACTTCTTACGGTGTGTTCATCGACCTTGGAGGTGTTGACGGACTTATCCACATCACTGACCTTTCTTGGGGACGTATCAACCATCCAGAGGAAATCGTTGAGTTGGATCAGAAGATCAACGTAGTAATACTTGACTTCGATGATGATAAGAAGCGAATCGCGCTTGGTCTTAAGCAGTTGAGCCAGCACCCTTGGGATGCTATGACTGAAGACATCAACGTTGGTGATAAAGTGAAAGGAAAAGTTGTTGTAGTTGCTGATTACGGTGCGTTCATTGAGATTGCTGCTGGTGTAGAAGGACTACTTCACGTTTCTGAAATGAGCTGGTCGCAGCACTTGAGAAGCGCACAAGACTTCTGCAACGTAGGCGATGAAGTAGAATGTGTTGTTCTTACTCTTGATAAAGAAGAGCGCAAGATGTCTTTGGGTATGAAGCAATTGATGCCAGACCCATGGGCAGACATCATGACCAAGTATCCAGTTGGATCACAGCACACTTCTAAAGTGAGAAGCTTCACCAATTTCGGAATCTTCGTTGAGTTGGAAGAAGGTGTTGATGGACTTGTACACATTTCTGACCTTTCTTGGGCTAAGAAGATCAAGCACCCATCTGAGTTCACAAGCATTGGCGCTGAACTAGAAGTTCAAGTGCTAGAGATTGATGCTGAGAACAGAAGATTGAGCCTAGGTCACAAGCAATTGGAAGAGAATCCATGGGATGTGTTCGAAACTGTCTTTACAATTGACAGCACGCACCAGGGAACAGTTACCAGTGCTAATGATAAAGGTGCTACTGTTGCGCTTCCTTACGGTGTTGAAGGATTCTGTCCAAAGCGTCACATGGTTAAAGAAGACGGAACAGACGTTAAGGTTGATGAAACCGTTGATTTCCAAGTGATCGAGTTCAACAAGGACAGCAGAAGAATTCTTGTTTCTCACGGTAAGACGCATTCTGATGAAGGCTTCGAGACACGTGAAGACAGAGAGCGAGGCAAGAAAGCTGCCAGCGCTGCTGCTAGTCGTGGTGTGAAGAAAGTTCAGCAGAACCAAGAGAAAACCACGCTTGGTGATCTTGATGCACTTGCTGATCTTAAGTCTAAGTTGGAAGACAACGAGAAGAAGTAATCACTTCAATTATGAAATGAAAGACCCCCGATTTTCGGGGGTTTTTTTTTACCCGTACACCATGTATCTTTGCCGCTGTTAAATGAGCATTGAGTCGCGAATAATCTTAGACAGTAAGCAGCTCAATCTTTCTATTGAGAGAATCTGCTATCAGCTCATTGAAAATCACAACGATTTTTCAGATACGGTTCTGGTTGGTCTTCAGCCGCGCGGAGTTTTTGTTGCGCAGAGAATTCAGGAACGGCTCAAGGAATTGGTCGGAACAGATATTCAAACAGGTTCCCTTGACGTCACTTTCAATCGTGATGATCACCGTAGGAGAGAAGCACCGCTGATTCCGTCTAAGACAAAAATGGACTTCCTGATAGAAGGAAAGAATGTCATTATGATAGATGATGTGCTTTTTACCGGAAGAACAATCCGTGCTGGTATGGACGCGATGCTTGCATTCGGTAGACCAAAAGTTGTGGAACTGGTGGTTTTGGTTGATCGAAGATTCAGTAGACAGCTACCAATTGAACCGAATTATGTTGGTGCAAGAATAGACACTATTGTTTCTGAAAGGGTAGAGGTTGCTCTTAAGGAAAGCGGTGGAAATGATACAGTTATACTTTATTCAGGAGAAAAAGAATGAGCGGATTATCGGTAAAACATCTTCTTGGCATCAAGTACATCACCAAAGAGGATATTGAACTGATTTTTGAAACTGCCGATAATTTCAAGCAGGTCATAAATAGACCAATTAAAAAGGTTCCTTCACTACGCGACATAACTATCGCCAATCTGTTCTTCGAGAATTCTACTAGAACAAAGCTTTCATTCGAATTAGCTGAAAAGCGCCTTTCAGCAGATGTGATCAACTTTTCAGCATCTGGTTCATCAGTGAAGAAAGGAGAAACGCTTCTCGATACAGTCAACAATATCTTGGCCATGAAAGTGGATATGGTTGTGATGCGCCATCCTTTGCCAGGAGCAGGTCAATTCCTCTCAAGAAATATTGATGCTGTAATCGTAAATGCTGGTGACGGCACGCATGAGCACCCAACACAAGGTTTGTTAGATGCTTACTCAATTAGAGAAAAACTTGGTGAGGTAACGGGGAAAAAAGTGGTGATCGTTGGAGATATCCTGCATTCGAGAGTAGCACTGTCCAATATTTATGCGCTTCAAAAGCTTGGGGCGGAGGTGAAAGTCTGTGGTCCAGCAACGCTCATCCCGAAACACATTGAATCTCTTGGGGTTAGCTACGAACCAAACTTGATTAAAGCGCTTGAGTGGTGTGATGTGGCCAATATGCTACGAATCCAAATGGAAAGGCTAGATGTGCAATATTTCCCATCGTTACGCGAATACACACTGCAATACGGATTGAACAAGCAGATATTGACCAATCTCGACAAGGAAATAACGGTGATGCACCCTGGGCCAATCAACCGAGGTGTGGAAATTACATCCGATGTAGCGGATAGTAATCAGGCCATTATCCTTCCTCAAGTAGAAAACGGAGTTGCTGTTAGAATGGCGGTTTTATACCTATTGGCAGGAAAAATTGACCAATAAGCGTTGATGGAAGTGAATTTGCCATTACCTTTCGCCATCGAAAATTTGATAGATTTGCAACAAACCTCAAGTTGAACATGAACTTCGAGATAGAAAAAAAAGATAATTACGCGGTAGTAAAGGTGAAGGTTGAGAAGTTGGATAGTCAAATATCCCCTTCTTTGAAATCTGAACTTGTAGTGTTGAACGCTGATGAGTTCAAGAATATTATCATCGACCTAACGGACACACGATATTGCGATAGCTCGGGACTTAGCGCCATTTTGGTTGCTAACCGATTGTGTAAGAATTCAGGTGGTTCGTTTGTTTTGTGCGGACTACAACGTTCGGTTTCAAAGCTGATTTCCATTTCACAATTGGACACAATTCTTAACATAACCCCAACATTGGACGAGGCGGTAGATTTCCTAGCTTTGGAGTCAGTAGAAAAGAACCTCGGTTCAGAAGAGTAATCAATAAGTAAATCCTAACTAATCATATATAAAAACAAGTCATGAAAAAAATTCTACTTACAATTTTTTCAGGTGTACTATTAGCTGGTACAGCAAGTGCTCAGTGTACTCCTGACCCTGCATATGCAAATGAAGAATTCGGTCTTTGGCCAGATAGTACTGAGTTTGTTGATGAGAACGGTGCCATGGCTGGCGTTAATTACGAAACTGTCATAGACATCAAAACTTTAAGAGATACAACCACCACTGCTACCGTGTTCGGTACGACAAACACGTTTATAATTCATTTTAAGGCATTTAGAATTAATGAAGTTCAAGGAATACCTAATTCTGGATTTACCTACACAATGGATGGTCCAACAGTAAATAACGAACAATGGGTAAATAATTTTGCAACTCAAGCTGATACTGCATCTTATGAAGCGGTGCAAGGTTGCTTGCAAATAACAGCTGCTGCTGCTGATGTAACTACTGCAGCACCGGGTTCAGGCTATACCGATTACCCACTTACGGTTATCGTGGATGCTCAAGTTGGTAATTCAAGTGTATTGAATTCTCAACTAAAAGATAAGTGGTTGTCAGAATTGAATGCATTAGCGCCAAGTATTGATGCAATTCCGATTACTGACTACGTGATTAGAGTTCATGCAGCTGCAGGTGTTACTGAGATGTTGAATGTTAACAAATTTGATGTTGCACAAAGCTTTCCGAATCCTGCATCTGATTTTGCTACTATTTCATTTACTACTCCGCAACCTACGAATGTGGAAGTTAAGGTTTACAATATGTTGGGTAGTTTGGTTCACAATGCTGATGTGTTGGCGGAGAAAGGAATTAATGATTACAAATTGAATACCAATCAATTATCTTCTGGTCTCTACGTTTACACAGTATCTAACGGTACTAAAACATTTACGCAGAAGATGACTGTAAAGTAATCTGAGCTAACGAATGATTTCGAAAAGCCTTGGCGAAACTTCGTCAAGGCTTTTCTTTTACATGCCCGACCTACCAGAATATGACAATCACCGCTTTCTTGTAACCATTCAGATACTTTTTCAGTATAACGTCATCAAAGATGATGGAAGAAAGTAACAGTTTCCGTATTACGTTTGTCGAAGATGCCTTTATTTATCTAGGTTCGGCAAGATTGTCTTGCATTGGAGGTTCCTGCTAATTTTTGTTACTTGCACAACACATTAACCACGAATAGGTCATGATAAAAACAAACACACTTAACAGGCTGCTGAGCTTAGTAGGCGCTGCTGCTTTTGCCACCGTTTTCATGGTAGGTTGCGTTTCTGATGTGAAGAAGGAAGGAGATGGAGGCGAGGAGCCTAAATCGGAGGTTGACTCTTCTGGAACTAAATTGATGTCGATTGGTGGAAGCATGTTCAGTATTCCTTCACCAATTCAAACAGCCATCCTGATTGAGAAATCTGGTTCAGATTACAATAAAGGATTTTTAAATGAAGCGAAGAAGGTGACCACATACGCCACCAATTATCAGAAAGCGCTAAATCTTGGTGTTTATGGTGCGGACGTAGGTTACGTTACCATTTACGATCAAAGTCAGGATGCGCTTAAATACCTAGGCGTCATCAATAAATTGTCTGATGAGCTCGGAATTACTGGGGCCTTTGATGAAAGCACTATTAAACGTTTCGAGAATAATTTCGGAAAGCGTGATTCAATGCTGAATTTGGTTGCAGTTGCGTATAGAAATGCAGATGCATTTCTTAAAGACAATGACAGGCTGAATGTTGGAGCTTTGGTACTTGCAGGAGGTTGGATAGAGACTTTGTATTTCTCAACTCAAATTGCTGCAAAAGATGGTAATCAAGACGTGATTAATCGAATAGGTGAACAGAAGTACACTCTGAATAATATTGTGAAGATGCTCACGCCTTACTACAATCAACCGGAGTACGATGTATTGCTTGATGAGCTAATTGAGCTAGCTTATGATTTTGATGCCATCGATATTCAGTACACTTACGAGAAGCCAGAGGTCGATATTGCTAACAAAACAACCAAAATCAATAGTTCTACCAAGGTTGTTATCACACCTGAACATCTTCAGGCAATTGCAGACAGAGTTGAAAAGATTAGAAACCAAATAGTCGGCCAGTAATGAGAACAAAGACCCTTAAAATATTTGTGGCATCCCTAATTTTGGGATTGGCCTATGTTGGAAGTGCCTCAGCGCAATGTGATTCCATAGCAAAAATCTGTTCGGAGAAAGTTACGGCCGATTACATTTCGGATGGTCAGTCTTATCGGGCGCTTCTTAACGGAGATCAGGTAGCAGAATTCAGAGCTACTTTCTATGGTGGAAGTACATATAGAATTGCTGGTTGTAGTGGTTTTACGGATGGTAATCTCATTTTCGAGATTTACGATGAAGACCACAATCAATTGTTTGCCAGTAGTGACTACAAGAATACTCCATATTGGGACTTTGATTTTGGCTCTACCGTGGACTGTACAATTGAAGCTAAATTAAATACCGTAAACGTTAAATCTGGCTGTGCCACGATGGTCATCGGATTTAAACAGTAGATATTGCGCGAATCGCGTAACCTAGGACCTCATTACAACGTTGTAGTGAGGTCTTCTTTTTTTATAGCCAATGAGTGAACGTATACTTCGAGCCTTAATGCAACTCTTTGCCTTAGTTGCTAAGGATGAAACTGGTGGCGATAGTGGTAAAAAAGTAGTTAAGGCATTTCTAGAACAAGGTCTGAATAAAGAACTCGTAAGTCAATATTTACAGGTTTACGACATTTTTTTTCAGGAATATCACGGAAGAGAGGATGAGCAGGATGAGAAGAAAAAGAAGCGTATTTCTAGAAGTTCTGTTAAGATTCTCAAGATCTGCATGGCAATTAATGCAGAGCTTACGCAGAAACAGAAGGTCATTGTGCTTTTCCGTCTGCTCGAATTCGTCAATTCAGACGGGCTGATTGATGGTCAAGAGCTTGATTTTGTCAATACGGTATCGGATTCATTTAATATTGACGATCAGGAATTTCTTCGATGCCTACATTTTGTAAAAGCGACTGAAGAAGACGAGCAGGATTCCGAGAATGTTCTTGTTGTAAGTAATGATAAGGAGTCTGGCTTTGAGCGCGCCCATCACATCTATTCAGAATCTTTACATGGTCAGATTCGAGTTCTGAGTATAACAAGTGTCGGTCTTTATGTGTTCCGCTATTTTGGTTCTGAAACATTGTTCATCAATGGTCAACCTGTTAGAACTGGAACCATTAACATTTTATCTCCAGGTGCGTCAATTCGAACCTCTGGTATTTCCCCGATCTATTACAGTGACGTGGTTGGGCAGTTTATGCGAGCTACAGCCGATCATGACCTTGTTTTTGAGGTTTCCGATATAGAGTATGTCTTTCCAGGCGGTAAGCAAGGTCTCCATAAGCTTAATATCCGTGAACAATCTGGTCAACTTTTAGGCATTATGGGAGCCAGCGGAGCTGGAAAATCCACGCTGCTTAATATTCTAAACGGAACAGCCAGACCCTCTAGCGGTGCTGTTAGAATCAATGGAATTGACATCTATGACGAGCCGGATAAGGTTGAAGGTCTGATTGGTTATATATCGCAAGATGACCTTCTGATAGAAGATCTTACAGTTTTCGAGAATCTTTATTACAATGCCAAATTGTGTTTTGAAGGGCTGAGCAATTTCAAACTCACCAAAATGGTGATTACTACACTCAACAGTCTTGGGCTTGGCGAAATTAAAGACCTGAAAGTCGGAAGTCCACTGAATAAAAAGATCAGTGGGGGACAAAGAAAGCGCTTGAATATTGCCTTAGAGTTGATTCGCGAACCATCAATTCTGTTCGTGGATGAACCTACATCTGGGCTTTCATCTCGCGATAGCGAGAATATCATGGACCTTCTGAAAGAGCTTGCGCTGAAAGGAAAGCTCGTTTATGTGGTCATTCATCAGCCTTCTTCAGATATCTATAAGATGTTTGATAAGTTGTTGATTTTAGATACCGGTGGTTTTCCGGTGTACTATGGAAACCCGATTGATGCGATAAGCTACTTTAAATCGCAGATCAATGATGTTACTAGTCAAGATGTAGAGTGCTTTAATTGTGGTAATGTTAATCCAGAGCAGGTCTTCAACATTATTGAAGGCAAAGTTCTTGATGAATATGGTCAGCTTACTCAATCAAGGAGGGTAAATCCAGCTGAGTGGAATGAAAAGTTCATCAGCTCTGGTAAAATGGATGCTGAATTGGCAGACTCGGATGGAAAGGGCGGTGTTCTTCCGAAAGTTGCCAGTATTCCATCGAAGATCAAGCAGTTCATTGTATTCATTACTCGTGATGTGAAATCGAAGTGGGCTGATAAGCAATATATGCTCATCAACTTCCTCGAAACCCCAGTGCTTGCACTGATTTTAGCTTCGTTAGTCAGATACTACGCCAATGATGAAGTTGGCTACGTGTTCCGCGAGAACGACAATATTCCAGCATACATGTTCATGTGCGTGGTTGTTGCATTGTTTTTCGGTCTGACGGTCAGTGCTGAGGAAATCATCAAGGATAGGAAAATTCTGAAGAGGGAGAAATTCCTCAATCTCAGCCGTTCCAGTTACTTGGTGTCCAAGATTATTATCATGTTCTTCATTTCGTTGGTTCAAACACTGTCGTTTGTGCTTATCGGTAATGCCATTCTAGAGATTCAGGGAATGAACATGGCCTATTTCATAGTGCTGTTTTCAACTTCTTGCTTCGCTAACATGTTGGGACTCAATATTTCAGCAAGTTTCAGAAATGCAGTTACAATTTATATTCTCATCCCGTTTCTCATCATTCCGCAACTTTTACTAAGTGGAGTTATCGTTGAGTTTGATAAGCTTAACCCAGGATTTTCCTCAGATGAATACGTGCCAATTACTGGAGAAATAATGGCTTCAAAATGGGCTTACGAAGCATTGGCGGTTCACCAGTTTAAGAACAATAAATATCAATCTGATCTATTTGATTTTGAAAAAGAAGTTAGTGAGGCCACTTTTCGAAAAGACTATTGGATACCCGAATTGAAGAAACGTGTTATTTCTGCTCGAACACTGCTTACTTCAGACTCAATAGATTCGGAGAGACTGCAAAAATTAGTTACCCTGATTCATCATGAAATAATTCGGGAAAACGAGTTCAATTCAGAAAACAATTTTGAGAAAGTAGATCAACTAACATTTGATGCCGTGAAGGTTGAGGTGCTGGACGAACTTCGAACGTACTTGGATAAATTATCTCGTTATTACGTTAAGAAGAGGAATGCAATTGATATGCAGAAGGACCGTTTAATTGCGTCAAAAGTGAAAACCCCAGAGGAGCGTGATGCTTTCAACAACCTTAGAGATGATTATTACAATGAAAGTCTGGGTGATCTTGTGTTGAACAGTGCAGATTTTTACCGAATAATAGAGCGAAATGGTAAGCTGATTCAACGGTTACATCCGATATATGAAGATCCCACTGGCAGCTTTATGCTTCGCTCTCATTTCTTCGCACCGCGGAAAGTTTTCTTTGGAAAGTATGTGGATACGTTCTGGGCTAATATCATCGTTATCTGGTTGATGTCCATCTTCTTGATGTTTACACTTTACTTTGATGCGCTGACTAAACTTCTTGCTTGGTTTGCAACTATGAGTGATCGGATACAGGGGTCATTTAAGACAAAAAAAGCCTAAAGGTTTCGAGTCGTTTCAATCATGTTTCCCTTCACATTATTTAACCGTTTGTTATTGGGAAAAGCGCTGCATGCATACTAATTTGGCAACGCTACTGTTAGGGTAGTTCCAACCCAAATTATTCTTTTATGAGTTACAGAATTTCGGGTCTCCTTGCGGGACTCTTGATGCTTTGCAGTTTTGCCAGTGCGCAGATTAATGTTGATAATGTCGAGATAGTCAGAGACATGTGGGGTGTTCCTCACATTTTCGGGAAGACGGATGCTGACGTTGCTTACGGCCTAGCTTGGGCAACTTGCGAAGATGATTTCAATACAGTTCAGCATTTGTTGTTGGCGGCCAATGGCCGATTAGGTGAGGTTACTGGAAAAGACGGAGCGTTGCTCGATTTTATGGGCAAGATCACTCGAGTTTCTGAAGAAGTGGAGAAACGCTGGGATGGCGCATTTTCAGACCATTATCTCAAATATCTTGACGCTTATTCAGAAGGATTGAATCGCTTTGCGGAAACGCATACAGACGAAGTTTTAAGAAAAGGCTTGTTCCCAATCTCATCCAAAGATGTAGTGAAAGCCAACACGTTAACGCTTGTTTTTCTAACGAGCGTATACATCGAGATTCAGCAGATTTTTACGCGTTCCATTCTTCTTCACGAAAGAAAGATCAAATACACCGGAAATCTTCCGGATGGATCAAATGCATTGGCTTTCAATAAGAACAAAACAGCCAACGGACACACATATTTAGCTATCAACTCGCATCAGCCGTTAGAAGGTTTGTTCTCATGGTATGAAGCGCATTTGGTGAGTGAAGAAGGCATGAATGTTCTTGGTGGAACTTTTCCTGGCGGTGCCAACATTTTCCATGGAGTGAACGAGTATTTGGGCTGGGCGGCTACGCTCAATCATCCAGATCTATGTGATGTCTATAAATTGGAAATGCACCCGAAAAAGAGAAACCTGTACAAGTTTGACGGGGAGTATATTGAACTTGAACCTTTCAAGGCCAAAGCAAAAGTGAAGATCGGCCCGTTGCGGTTGCCGGTATCTAAGAAATTCTACAAGAGCAAACACGGAACCGTTATCGAAAACAAAGATGGGTTCTACGCAATTCGATTCCCTGCCAATATGGATATAGCTGGTACGGAGCAGCTTTATTTCATGAACAAAGCCAAGAATTTAAAGGAGTACAATGAGGCCTTGGCGATGGGGCATTTCCCTGGCACGAATAACATTTATGCCGATGGAGAAGGCAATATTCAGTACACTAGTTTAGGGCTGTTCGGATACAGAAATCCAAAGTTTGACTGGTTGAAAGTACTTCCTGGAAACACGAGCGAAGCCATTTGGGAAGACGGAAAGTTCCATCCTGTTTCGGAACTGCCAACGTATTTGAATCCCGATTGTGGTTATCTCTACAATACCAACGGAACACCGTTTTTCGCTACTGCTCCAGAAGAGAATCTGAATCCAGCCGATTTTGATAAAACATTTGGATATCAGGATGAGAAGAAAATCAATAACCGAGCGCTACGTGCTCAGAAATTGATTTCCGGTTTTGATAAGATGACCTGGGAAGATTTTAAAACTGTGAAGTATGATAAGGTCTACAATAAGGAGATGCGTGGGTACAACATCAATAACATGTGGATGTTGGACAGCATTGATGCTGAGAAATATCCGGATTTGAAAGAAGCTCTCGAGGTGATACGAGCTTGGGATCACGAAGCAGATGTGGATGATAAAGAAGCCACGTTACTTGTTTTTGTGTTCAATAATCTGATGGATCAGATTATGTCAAAAGGTTTGACCTACAATTCGAATGCATTGACGGAAGAGCAATATGTGGATGCCATACGCAAGGCTGCTAAGCATATGAAAAAGCATTTTGGTACGCTCAGAATGCGAATGGGAGATGTGCAGAAACATGTTCGCGGAGACAAGGAAATTGGCGTTGGAAGAGCTCCAGAAGTGCTTGCGTCAAATATCACCAAACCATACAAGAAAGGCCTTCTCAAGACTTTTGTTGGAGATTCTTATATCATACTGGTTGACTTTGGAACAGATGGCAAACCTGTAATTCATACGGTTAACGCTTACGGAGCATCAACACGTCCAGACAGTCCGCATTACACGGACCAAATGGAAATGTGGGCGGCAGAGAAGACCAAACTCATGACCTTGGATAGGGAAGAGGTTTACGAAAACGCGGAGAAGATCTACCATCCGCAGTGATTTCAAATAATTTTTAGGTCTGGAATTGAAAGGAACAGATCGGTGGTTTGTTCCATTTCTGATTCTGCTACTTCAATTTGCCAAACGCAATCAATTCCGAATTCTTGATTCTGGATTTTCAGACCATTCTGACCGATAATTCGTTCTACGTTTCCAATGCTGGAATGTGGAAACTGTAGTTTGATCAATGCTGTAGGAATCTTCTCAACCACTTTAGCTTTATCTAGAGCTTCTCGTGCAGCTTCTTTATATGCGTTGATGAGACCAGAAACTCCAAGTTTGGTTCCTCCGAAGTACCTTACAACGGCAACCAACGTGTTGGTTACATCTTTGCTTTTGATCTGATTGAGAATCGGTAAACCAGCAGAGCCATTCGGTTCGCCCTCATCATTTGCTCGATATTCAGTTCCATCTGGCCCTAGCTGGTAAGCGTAACACACATGCCTGGATGATGAGTGTTCTTCCTTCAGCTTTTCTAGAAGAGGTTTCACGTCATCAACATTTGTGATGGGAAAAGCATATGCAATGAACTTCGAACCACGGTCTTTGAATAGGCCTTCAGTAGTTTTTGAAATGGTTCTGAATGGTTGCGACATGAGCCGCTAAGTTACTCAGATGGTCAGGGCGATCAGACTTACATCATCAATCTGTTCTGTATTTCCTTTCCACTCGTTGTAGAAGCTTTCTAAATATTCAAAATCGTTATCCACAACAGATTGCAGCAACACCTGACGAAGTCGTTTAATGCCCAACTTTTTGTCGTTTTCGCCTCCAAATTGATCAGCATAACCATCTGAGAAAAGGAAAAGCGTGTCACCTTTTTCGAGTTGAAGTTTATGATCAGTAAATGGACCTGAATCAAAATATCCACCAACGCTTCTTCGGTCGGATTTTATCAGAAACATATTCCAACCATCAACCGACTCTTTGAGTTCGGTATTCTCAATTTCGGTTCTTCTTGAAACAACTAGCAACGGATTATGAGCCCCAGCAAAAGTCAGATTTCGTTGATTTTTTGAGATAGAGAAGAGGGCTATATCCATTCCATCCTTCACGCTTCCACCGCTTTTTTCAAACTGCTCTTCCACGTGGTCGCTCAGACTTTGAAGAATCTCCGATGGTTTTGAAAGTTGCTTTTCACGCACCGCTTTGTTCAGCCCTTGATAGCCAACCATGCTTACCATTGCGCCTGGAACCCCATGCCCCGTGCAATCTGCAACTGCCACGAACGTGGTGTCGTTTACATCTTCCAACCAATAGAAATCCCCAGAAACGATGTCTTTCGGTCTGTAGAAAATGAAATGACGTTCAAATCGTCCTTCGAACGCAGCATGCTTTGGGAGAATAGCATACTGCAAATTCTTGGCATACTCAATGCTGTCGGTAATGTGTGTGTTCTTTTCTTCAATAATGGCTTTCTGACCGGAAATCTCTCTGTTTTTCTCTTCAAGCATTTCATTGTCGCGTTGCTTGCCTTGGTAATTCCGGTAGAGAACAAAGAAGAGTAGAAGAGCCATCATTCCAATTCCAAACGATGCGTTTCGAAGCAGTCGTTGCCGCTTGATTTCCTCTTCCGCCAATGCCTGTTGGTGCTTGATCTCAGTTTCAATCTTAACCCTTTCTTTTTCGTGCTCAAATTGTTGCCTGAGAAGTGATATGTCATTCTCCAAATTGAATTGATGAATACTATCAGCATAATCAAAATACTGTTGCCAGTAGAATTGCGCTTTCGGGCCATTACCAAGACCGATGTATGCATTTCCTAAACACCTACAAGCAGATCCTTCCCACTCAAGTCCATGTTCTTGCGAAAGCTGTAATGATTGTTCGCAAAACTCTTTGGCTTTTTTGAAGTTGCCAAGACTTGCCGCATCATCTCCTAAGTTTCCCAAAACCATTGCCTGTCCCCAATAGTTTTCCTTTTTCTGGTAGATATGTAGAGCCAATTGAAATAGGGAATCTGATTTGGAATACTGATTTTGATGTGACGCAATGGTTCCCAGAAGATTCAGAGCCTGTGCTTGCCCAAGCTCATTACCGTATTTCGAACGAATATTCAAACACTTGGTCGCGTATTCTTCGGCTTTTCCCCATTCCTGTTGCTTCTTATAGATCAGGGCAATATTGTTCCAAGTGTTTCCTATCAAATATGGAATGTTCGCTTTCAGCGCAACATCAAGGCATTGTTCATGGAAACTCAAGGCTTTCTCATCCTCATCTTGCTCTTCATACAGAATGCCGATGTTGCCCAAAATCGACCCGATTAAACTTGAATCGGGCAAGCTTTTAGCCATTTCCAGTCCATTCAGGTAATATTCGATTGCGGTAGACTTATCACCAAGGCCTTTATGATTCAGTCCGAGGTTGTTCAAAGAATAAGCAATACCACTTCTGAAATCAATATTACGTCTGATGTTCAGTGATCTTTCGTGAGCTTTTACGGCTTCACTGTAATTGGTCTTTACCCAATTTGCAATACCGATAACCTCATAAGCGTTGGATTGTAGCTTCAGTGATGTGTCTGCTTCAATAAACTGTTCAGCTAAGAGGATAGCTGAATCCGGCTTGAAGTATTGAAGATCCTGAGCTTTATCTAAAAGACTTTCCTGGCTGGTAACAATCAGCGGAATGAACACAAAGAAGAGTAGCAATTTCTTCACCTTGTGAAACTATCAAATTCCACCCGAAACACTTATTACCGTATCAATTACAGTTATTACGCGTAAGTAGGTTTTTAGCCTACGGTTAAGAACTTTTATGTTGATGATCCACCTCCATCGCGCAGTAACCCTTCTTGTGGTGAACTGCATTTTTGCGTTCACTGCTGTGGCCCAGTCAGTTCAGGCTGAGGCAGACTCGTCTGTGTGCTTAGCCTACATGGATAGCGTGGAAATGTATTCATATCGGTACGATGCCACCGATTCGCTTAAGTATTTCGGATTGAAGGTGATGGAATGTTCTGCTGCGCTGGATGACCATGAAAGCTATTTCGAAGCACTATCGGTTGTGGGTGTGGCTTACCTGCGGCAGAATGATTACGAGAACGCGCTCAAGTATTTTAAGCAGCACCGAGAGGAAACATTGGAGCATGGAGACTCGCTCGATCTAGCTCGTTCGCTCATCAATTTGGGCGGTGTCTATTCGCAAATGGATAGCACCAAGAAAGCCATGGAAACACTGATGCAATCGGCCAAATTACTAGAGCATTATCAGGATTCTTCCATGCTCATGTATGTGTACACCAACATCGGAATTCTGATGGGCGCGGTAAAGAATAGAGAAGAGCAGCTCAAGTTCAGTCGACTGGCATTTTCTATGGCAAACGGGAAAATTCACGATCAGCGAACGCTTACCCTCGCTACTAATCTTGCTATCAATTATAGTAATAGTGAGATGCTTGATTCGGCTTTGACTTTGGGTAAGAAGGTTTTGATCAAAGCCAGAGAAATAGGAAATCCTAAAAGTCTGACGCAAATATTATCGCATTTAGCAAACATTAGCAGCAAGCTCGAGAATTATGATGATGCGCTACGATATGCCAATGAGGTTTTGAAATATGAAGGCGTGATTAAACACGACCAAACCTTTTCATCGACCTACACTTACAAGGGAATCGTACTTGGGCAATTGGGTCGATATGAAGAAGCCGTTGCGTGTTTAGAAAAGGCCGCTGCGTATGCCGCTAACGAAAAGGCAATGCAGCGGAAAACCATGGTGTTGCTGCAGTTGCATCAGGCATACGAGAAAGTGGGCAATTACGAAGCTGCTTACAGCACACTTTTAGATTACCAAATGGCCAATGATTCGCTCAGAAGTGCTGAAAATGTTGAGATTCTCAACGACCTTGAGACCAAATATCAGACAGAGAAAAAGGAACAGCAGGTTCGTGATCTGAGCCAACAGAATCAGATTGCTGAATTGAAATTGCGTCAGCGAAGTATCTGGATTATCGTTGTGATCATTGCCGCCATTGCCGTTGCTGGAGGAATTTTCTTCGTCTCGCGCCAGCGACTATTGAAAGAGCAGCAAGACGCATTGGAGAACAAGCTACTTTCTCTACGCGTGCAGTTGAATCCGCATTTCATTTTCAATGCGCTTACGGCAGTTCAGAACTACATGCTGAGCGGAAAAGACCTTCGCCAAGCCACACGTTATCTGTCCAATTTCGCCAAGGTTATGCGGGCATTTCTAGAATACAACCAAGAGGAAATCATTACGCTGGAAAAAGAGCTTTATGCACTCGGGCTTTATGTTGGAATTCAGGAATTACGCTTCAGCAATGGATTTGATTTTGAAGTTAATGTGGATGATGAGATTCTTCCCGAAGAAACGTTGGTTCCGCCAATGATCATGCAGCCGCTGATAGAAAACGCTATAGAACACGGCATCAGAAACGTGGAGAACGGAAAGATCACGCTTTCGTACAAGTTAATCGGGAATCAACTGGAAATGCGGTTAGAGGACAACGGCATTGGTCGAAAACGTGCGGCTCAGGAGAATAAGAAGGCGGAGAATAAAACCTCACTTGCCACCAAAATCACGAAAGAGCGTATTTCATTGCTGAACCGAAAACGACAAGGTTCGTACACGTTTACTATGAATGACGCAAACCCAGATGGAACTGGAACCGTAGCAGTATTCACAATCCCATTTCAAGAATCATGAAAGCACTGATTGTAGATGATGAGCAGAACGTTCGAGAAGCATTAAGGTCGTTGCTTCAGCTTTGGTCTCCAGAAACGGAAGTTGTTGGCGAGGCTTCCAATGTAACAGAAGCACTGGCAAGAGCGCATTCGCTTCAGCCCGAATTGGTTTTCTTGGATGTGGAAATGGGAGACGGAACGGGTTTCGATTTTCTTAAAATGGTTCCGAACCGCAAATTCGAGGTCATATTTATCACAGCTCATCAGCATTACGCTATCGAAGCCATTCGGATGAGCGCTTGCGATTTTCTGCTGAAACCTGTAGACCCGGACGAGTTGGTAGATGCCATTGAACGCGCAGAAACCAAGCTAACGCAGCACGGTGGCGATCCAATTGATGTGATGTTGCAACACGCAAATGGCGTCAAAGACCGCATTGTGCTCAAGGATATGGAGAACATTTACGTGATCAAGATCGATGACATTATCCGTTGTGAAGCAGACGGCCGATACACCAAGTTTGTTATTGCCAATCGCGAAAAACCGATTCTCGTTTCAACCAATCTGAAGGAATACGAGCAATTGCTTTCTCCTTCGGGATTTGTGCGGATTCATCACTCGCATCTCATCAATATGGTGCACATTAACCGAATTGATAAGGTGAATCTTTCGGTACATCTTTCCCAATCAGAAAAAGTGCCTATTTCAGTTCGGAAAAAGGATGAATTGATGAAAAGGCTTTAATGCGATTCAGCCTCGTTTTTATTCTATTCCAATTAGTCGCATTCGTTGCCCTTGCGCAGCAAACTCAGAAGCCATGTCAAGTTGAAAACGAACGGGCAAATGCCTTTGCTCATCGATTTGATAAAAGCGATTCATTGCGATTGTTGGGACAGGAGTTGCTCGATTGTGCCGAATTACATTCTGATGATGAGTCGATGCTTGAGGCGCTTTCCATTATTGGTGCGGCCTACTTCCGCGAAGCCAATTACCCGAACGCCCTGAAATACTTTTCTGAAGCCAATAACTTGGCCGAATCCATGAACGATTCCAATGCACTGGCGCTCACGTTCATCAATTTGGGAAATGTGCAGATCGGGCTGGATAGCGTTCCAAAGGCAATGCGTTACATGACACAAGCGGCAACCATACTTGAGTCGGTTCAGGATTCGGTAAATCTTAGTGCGGTTTACAATAGTATGGCGCACATTATGGGCAAGGTTGGAAATTCAAAAAGGCAGTTGCATTACAGCCAATTGGCATTTGATTTTGTGGGGCGAGATTTGACCAAAAAGCGAAATCTGAGATTGGCTGTCAATTACGCCATCAACCTTTCAAATAATGGAGATTTTGAAGGTTCGGAAGCATTGTCGCTCCGTGTGTTGAACGCTTGTCGTGAAGTCGGATACACAAAGGCACTTACACAGGTTCTGAATCACTTGGCCAATCTCAAATTGAAGCAAAATGAACCTGTTGAAGCATTAGCCTATGCCAAGGAATGTTTGCAGTTTGAAGAGAAAATCAACCATCCGATTACATTCAATACGGCTTATACGCATCTCGGAATGGCCTATTTCGAGCTGGATAGTATTGATGAGGCCATTGTTGCTTTGGAAAAAGCCAGAGAAATAGGCGAGGAGGAAAGCACGCTTCACGCGAAGCGGAAACCACTGCGTTACCTCAATCAGGCTTACAAGAGAAAAGGGCGAATGAAAGAAGCGTATCAGACGCTGCTTTTGTACAATCAGCTGAATGATTCGCTGATGGCAGAAGAGAACATTCGCATTGTAGAAGAACTCAAATCCAAGTACGAAACCGAGAAGAAAGAGCAGCAGGTTCGGGAGTTGACGCAGCAGAATCAGATTTCCGAACTCCGATTGCGGCAACGAAGCATCACAATAATTGTCGTTCTCATTTTGGCTTTGATTCTCGCTGGTGGAATCTATTTCGTTTCACGTCAGCGCTTGCTAAAAGAGCAACAGGAAGCATTGGAAAACCGATTGCTTTCGCTGCGCGTTCAGTTGAATCCGCATTTCATCTTCAATGCGCTGACCGCGGTTCAGAATTATATGTTGAGTGGAAAAGACTTGAAGCAAGCGGTCCGTTACTTGTCCAATTTTGCCAAAGTAATGCGTGCTTTTCTGGAGTACAACCAAGCGGAAACAATTACGCTCGATAAAGAACTGCATGCCATGGGGCTTTATGTCGGCATTCAGGAATTGCGTTTCAGCAATGGATTTATGTTTGATGTTCACGTGGATGATGCCATCATTTCGGAAGAAACACTTGTTCCGCCAATGATTTTACAACCGTTGATTGAAAACGCCATCGAGCATGGAATTCGTAATGTGGAAAATGGTAGAATTGAACTGCATTATTCTGTTGAAGGCGAAAGCTTGATCATGCGTTTATGCGACAACGGAATTGGTCGAAAACGTGCGGCTGAAAGTCCGAAAACCGTAGAGAAAACCTCGCTGGCCACAAAGATCACGAACGAACGGATTCAGCTTCTAAACCGCAAGCATAAAGGGCGCTTTCAACTCGAAATCCGAGATGCCAACCAAGACGGAACAGGTACAGAAGTTACTGTTCGGATGCCGCTAATGCTCGATTAGCGCAACACTTATTACATACGTCTTTTCAGTTATTCATACAGGCCCGATCAGGCTAGGGAAGCGCGGTACACTTGTTCTCAAGTTAATCCCCTAAATCAAAACATTATGAAAAAACATGTACCCTTTTTATTGAGTCTCCTAAGCATCATGGGACTCTTGGCCTGGACTGCTTCAGTTCGTGCGCAATGTCTAACTGATAATGTAATGCTGGATCTTCAGATCGTTAATGGAACGTCCACAGATTATTCTGATTTCTCGAATAGCGTCACACTTCAAGGGAGCCCAACATATGTAACCGGTCAAAATGGCCATCAGAATGGGGCGCTGCATTTTGCAAATCAGACGCCTTATCAGTACGCATCCATTCCGCCAAACGCGGCATTTCAGCAAATGAATGATGCATTCACCATTGCGGCATGGGTTTATCCTACGTCCCTTTCAAGCTATAACACCATCATTGGTAAGGTGAACGGTAGTCATCGGAATATCGTACTCAGATACCACGCTGATGGTAGAGTTCAGCTCCATTATACAGCTTCGCCTGCAACGGTGTATGTTACCACAGATGATCCTGAAGTAACGGCAACTAACCAGTGGTATCATTTAGCTGCAACTTTTGATGGGAACAGTGTAAAGATCTTTGTGAATGGTGTTCTAAAGAAAGAACAAGCAGTCGCTTCTTCTCCTACATTTCAATTATCGGGCAACCTTCTTATCGGTTCTCTGAATGCTGGAACCGAAAGAGTAATAGGATATGTAGATGATGTTCAAATGCGCTCGTTCGCTATGGAAGATGAATCCGTTCCATGCTTGATGAGTCATGGTTTGAACGTGAATTCAGGCTTGGTTCTGAGTCTTCCTTTGGATGGAGATGGCACAGATGTTACTGGTTACGGAAATGACGGTTCTATAAATGGTGCTACTGCTTCAGCTGCAATAGATCGTTTTGGAAATGCTGGTTCATGCATGAATTTTTCAGGCTCAGGCTACGTCCAAGTTAGTAGTACGGGTCAGTCTCAGTACGGTAACCTTGCTTCTGGATTTTCAATCTCTGCATGGGTAAACCCAACCTCTGTTTCAGGTAATCATGTTATCGTGAGTAAGGTCAATAATGGTCGTGATATCGTATTGAGGATAGATAATGGAAAGTTTACCGTTCACTACTATTTCGGAGGATACATTTGGTTTGTTCCAGCTAGTGCAACCATTAGTGCTAATGAGTGGACAAACGTGGCTTGTACATGGGATGGAACAACCATGAAACTTTATCAGGATGGAGTGGAAATTCATTCAAACGAACCGACAATTGGGCCTAATATTACCAATAATGCAGACTGGAGAATTGGGGCGCTTGCTTCAAGTGGTGGAGAAAACTTTGGTGGTAAGATTGACGATGTAAAAGTTTGGGGCCGAGCATTAGTGCCATGTGAGTTGGATAAGAATCTTTATCCTGCGTTAAACCTAGTTGTTGATGACAACTTGATTCTGTGTCCTGGACAGAATGCCATTGTCGAAACGCTCGGTTCTTTGTGCTCTGTGCTTTGGACAAATGATAACAGCACAGAATTCTTCTTTGATATTGATGCAGATGATCTAGGAGTGGGCGACCACCAGATTGTACTTGAAGCCTACGACAACTACGATAATTTTTATAGTGACACGGTAAATGTTACGGTTTCGCTTTGCACAGGAATCGAAGAATCAGAAACTATGAGCGAGATTCGAGTTTATCCGAACCCAGCGTCTGCAATTGTTACGGTTGAAGTAGATGACATGCAGCAAGTTCAGCTACTTGACGTTTCAGGGAGACTATTGGAAACACAGAATGCCCAGAACCTAAACAGACTTGACCTGAATATTTCGGTCGTGCCAGCTGGTGTTTACTTCCTAAGGGTAACTGTTAATGATGGATCGGTGGTATCCAAACGATTGGTAAAGCACTAAGCTTTATCATATGTAGGTGGATCGGGCTCAGCGTTTAGGCGTTGAGCCCTTTTTTCGCTTAAGGATTCTCGTTCCTATTCAGAATAACAAGGGCAGCAATAACACCAGGAACCCAACCCGCCAATGTAAGAATGAACGTGATGAGGATAGAACCACAACCTCTGTCATAAACGGCTAGAGGAGGGAAAATGATGGCAAGAATTACTCGAATTAATGACATGAAGCTAAGTTACGCTTCAAGTTCTTTTTTCAAAGCGGCCATTTTGATAGCAGTGATGGCTGCTTCGTCTCCTTTGTTTCCATGAATACCGCCTGCACGGTCCAATGCCTGCTGCATTGTATTCGGAGTCAGCACACCAAAAATCACTGGAAGATTGTATTTGATGTTCAAGTTGGTGATTCCGTGGCCAACCGCATCACAGATGAAATCGAAATGCTTGGTTTCTCCTTGAATAACAACTCCGATACAAATGACGGCATCAAATTCTTTTCGTTCCGCCATCAGCTGCGCCCCAAGCGTCAATTCAAAACTTCCAGGAACGTTTCTTCGAACTACATCTTCTTCCTTCGCCCCGAACTTCAGAAGTGTTTCCGTGGCGCCATTGTAAAGTGCTTCAGTGATCTCTGTATTCCATTCACTGACAACAACTGCAAATCGCATCCCTTCGGCAGAAGGAACGGTTTCGGCATCGTAAGAAGAAAGATTCTTGAGCGCTGAGGCCAAATCAGTTCAAATTTGCTTCAGCACGGGCAATATACTTTTCAGCATTTCGCCCTTCGTTGGTAGTTGGGAATTTCTCCTTCACCTGAGTGTAGTAGTCAATTGCCTTGTCGAAATTACCTGCTTGCTCAGCAGCAAAACCAGCCTTCTGCAAGTAAATTGGAGTAGAGAAATCATTCTCGCTGTAATTGATGGCTTTCTCGTAGCTGTTCAAAGCTGCATCTGTATCCCCAAGCTGAGAATAAGCATCACCAATGGCACCTAGAGCAACCGCACCAAGCATTTCATCGCCTGCATCAAACGACTCCAATTCGTCAATAGCCGTTTCGTAATCACCAGTTCTCAAGTAACAAATGCCAGAGTAGTAGTGGGCAAGGTTTCCAGCAGATGTGTTGCCGTACTCGTCAGCAATGTCAATGAAACCCAAGTAGTTTCCATCACCATTCAAAGCAAGGTCAAAACTGTCTTTCTGAAAGTATTGCTCAGCCATGAACATCTGTCCGTGAGCTTCTTCTTCCAATGGCTCAAGATAAACACGGTTGTAAGCGTAGATGGCCACCACAACTGCGATGATTCCACCCACGACACCCATGATCAGGTTCTGGTTGGTGTTAATGAAGTCCTCCGTTTTCGAATAAACTTCTTCAACGTCAACGATCAATTCGTCCTTTTCTTCTTCTTGATGCTTCTTGGCCATGTCCAAATTTTACAGGGCGCGAAGATAGGTATTATTTCAAATGAAATCAGACCTGATTTAACAGGTGTTGGGATGGGCTGAATCGTGCATGGAATAAGGGTTTCGTTACATTTGCCGCAGCGCGTAAAAATATGTATCTCAAGCAGCTTTCGTTGGTCAACTTCAAGAACATTTCGGGTGCAGACCTCGAACTAGGTAAGAAGTTCAACTGCTTTGTCGGAAATAATGGGTCAGGCAAGACAACTGTGCTAGATGCTGTGCATTATCTATCGATGTGCAAGAGTTTTCTGAACCCCATTGACAGTCAGAATATCAAACGCGAACAACCTTTTATGGTGCTTAGCGGAACGTTTGATAAGGATTCGGAAGATTACACCATTCATTGTGCGCTAAAGCGCGATGGTAAGAAGCAGTTCAAGAAGAATAAGAAGGAATATCAGCGGCTGATCGATCATATTGGCCTCTTTCCAACGGTGATCATTGCGCCAACAGATGCCGACATCATTAATGGAGGAAGTGACCTGAGACGAAAGTTCTTGGATGGAGTGATTTCTCAGCTGGATCGGGAGTACCTTGAAAATCTGGTTCAATACAATAAGGCGCTTCAGCAACGGAACGCTTTGCTGAAATATTTCCGTGAGAATCGAACCTTTCAGCAGGAATCCTTGGATGTCTGGGATGTGCAGCTTTCTGAAAGAGGAAGGTTGATTCACGAGAGACGGAAGAAGTTCTTGGCTGATTTTATTGAAGCCTTCAGTTCTTATTACAAAACCATTTCAGATTCTGTAGAGGAGATAGGTCTGGTCTATGAGAGTCAGTTGTCGGATGGTGATATGGTCACATTGCTCAAAGAAAGTTTGGATAAAGACCGAGCGGTGACCTACACAACAATCGGAATTCATAAGGATGATCTGACGCTAACTATCAACGATTTTCCACTCAAAAAATTTGGGTCTCAGGGGCAGCAAAAATCAGCCCTTGTTTCACTCAAATTGGCACAGTTCAAAGTGATGTCTGAAAAGAGTGGAATTACCCCGCTTCTTTTGCTCGATGATATCTTCGATAAATTGGATGATGACAGGGTAGGGCAGATGCTGAAATTGGTGGGCGGAAAAGCCTTCGGTCAGATCTTCATTACCGACACGCATCCAGAGCGTGTAGCCGAACTTTTGAAAGGCGAAAAAGACGTCAAAGTTTTCCCGATTTCTCAGGGAGAAATAGAAGTTGATTAACTCACGTTTTGTGACGATCGTAACCGAATTACATCTGTAAATCGTCTGATTTTTCGGTGAAATTTACGATTGCAAATATAATTCCTGTAAAAACTTATTATTCAATATTTTAAGTATTTTTAAATGAATTTATAATTCAAATATTTTCATTCTTAATTCAATTGGATGTTGATAGGTTTACAAATGTATTCTAATGATTTGGTTTACATTTGTAAAACGATGGAAGCGATTACTGAAAGAGTCAAAAAAATCATGGAGAACCATGAGCTTTCATCGTCTCAAATGGCGGATAGAATCGGGGTGCAACGGAGTGCTATCAGTCACATTTTATCGGGTAGAAATAAGCCAAGTTTAGATTTCATCTTAAATGTCTTGGAAAGCTTTTCTGATGTCTCTTCGGAGTGGCTGTTACGGGGGCAAAAAACAGAGGTTTCAGGTGGTCAAAATCAGTCCGAAATTGGGGGTGATAAATCGGCCCGAAATCAGGGTCAAAATACCCCTCACAAAACGGTCGAAAAAGTGCTAATTCTTTACAGCGATAAAACGGTTGAAGAATACCAAAAGCTTTAGAGATTCGTCACCCTGAACTTGTTTCAGGACCTTTTGAAACCTGCTTAGGTTAGATGCTGAAACGAGTTCAGCATGACTGACTGCAACTGTATATATTCGCTCCCATGAGAAAAAAGGAGCGCTTCGAAAAGGTCATTGCTTATTTCCAAGAATACATGCCAACGGCAGAAACGGAGTTGCTTTACCGCAATCCTTATGAGTTACTGGTTGCAGTGATTCTCTCTGCGCAATGCACTGACAAGCGCGTCAATATTGTAACCAAAGATCTATTTGAGCGATTTCCTGAGGCTGAAAGCTTAGCTGCGGCTTCTTCAGATGAGGTTTTTACTTACATAAGAAGCATCAGCTATCCGAATAATAAGGCAAAACATTTGGTTGGAATGGCCAAGATGCTAGTAGGGGATTTCAATAATGTGGTTCCGTCTGATATCAAAGAGCTACAGAAACTGCCTGGTGTAGGGCGGAAGACCGCTAATGTGATTGCTTCGGTAGTTTATGATAAACCTGCCATGGCGGTGGATACCCATGTCTTCCGAGTATCAGAACGACTTGGTCTTACAACCAACGCCAAAACGCCTTTAGCTACCGAAAAGCAACTTGTTAAATACATTCCCGAAAATCTGATCGCTACTGCGCACCATTGGTTGATTCTGCACGGACGATACGTATGTTTAGCTCGTAAACCAAAGTGTGAGAAATGCGGGTTAACGGAGTTCTGTAGGTATTACGAGAAGAATTTTGGCTGAGTTATTCGTGCTGAACAATCAGTTTTTCCGTGTGGTCAATTCCTTTTTCGGATTGCAGCGAAATGAAGTGGATTCCATTTGGCCAATGCCTGACATCGATTAGAAAGTCCTTCTGGTTTTGAGGTAAAAGTTGGTTGAAGTGAACTTTTCCTGTGTAATCAGTAACTGCAATGCTTCGGTCAAAACTTGATGAGGTTAGCGCCATCTTCACAACGGAAAAAGTTGGATTAGGGAAAATTTCGAATTGCACGTTTTCTCTGCCTTCAATTGCTTGAGGAGGAAAATCCATATAATTCGCAAAACCAGAACAACCAAAACTATCGGTTACTTCCACGTTGTAGTATCCGCTTTGCAAGGCTACATACCACCAATTTGTCGCATTGGGAATGGCAACACTATCCAAATACCATTGATAGGCTTCAAATTCACCCGAAACCCATAATGAATCATTCATCACATGCATCTGAGGATTTGGATTATGAACGGTTACAATAGCTGGGTTTTGAATAAGAGTGCTATCCACATTACCCAATGAATCCAAACCAATTGGGAAGTATTCACTGGTTTCACATACGGTTATACATGGTGTCGAACTTCCTGTATTCCATATTACAGAGGAAAATGGCGGTTCTACACATAAAGTGACACATTCACCCGGACAAAGATCTATTGGGCCAGCAGGTACAATCACCGGCTGAGCCAATCCCAGAGTTGAAATCAACAGAAAAAGGATTAGTGAGAAGCTGTGTTTCATTGGAATTTACTTATGAATTCTAATTTAGTGCTTATTGTTGAGTTAGCTTCATCGGGTTCGTAAATACATTACGTTCTGCTGTCTTAGACTTGCAATCAAAGTGGAAAACTTGGTAGCGAAAGACTCGATTTCCGAACTTAAACATCGTTACTTTGTTTGCCTCCCAAAACCTAAAAACAAACGCAAATGAGTATTGTAACATTAAAGGAAGGAGACAAGGCACCAGATTTTTCTGGCAAGGATCAGAATGGCGAAACGGTATCACTATCCGATCTTAAAGGAAAGCGTGTTATTCTGTTCTTCTACCCGAAGGATATGACACCAGGCTGTACGGCTGAGGCTTGCAATTTGGGAGAGAATTACAGCGAACTTCAGAAGAAAGGTTTCGAAGTAATTGGCGTTTCGGCTGATAGCGAAGCACGTCATCAGAAGTTCATTGATAAGTACAGTTTGCCATTCAAGCTGATTGCTGATACCGAATTGGAGGTCATCAAGGCGTACGGAGTTTGGGGTTTGAAGAAATTCATGGGTAAAGAGTACGATGGCATTCATAGAACAACCTTCGTTATCGGAACGGATGGTAAATTAGAGAAGGTCATTACCAAGGTCAAAACGAAAGATCACACCGCGCAGATTCTTGAAGAACTGGGCGAATAAAAACATCAACCAAGTAAAAAGACAATTATGGCAAAAGACGAGAAAGCGGAAAAAATGAAGGCCTTGCAAATGGCCATGGACAAGCTGGAAAAAGCTCACGGAAAGGGCTCTATCATGCGAATGGGCGATGCGGCCGTTGAAGACGTGGACGTGATTTCAAGTGGCTCTATCAGTTTGGATGTAGCGTTAGGAATCGGTGGTTATCCACGTGGTAGAATTATAGAAATCTACGGTCCAGAATCTTCTGGTAAAACAACGCTTGCTATCCATGCCATTGCCGAAGCTCAAAAGAAGGGCGGAATTGCTGCTATGATTGATGCGGAGCATGCTTTCGACCGTTTTTACGCTCAGAATTTGGGAGTTGACATTGACAATCTTCTGATTTCTCAGCCCGATAATGGCGAGCAGGCATTGGAAATTGCGGAGAACTTGATTCGCTCAGGCGCAATTGACATTATAGTGATTGACTCCGTAGCTGCCTTGACGCCAAGAAGTGAGATTGAGGGCGAGATGGGAGACAGCAAAATGGGACTTCAAGCACGTCTGATGTCGCAGGCTTTGAGAAAGCTAACAGGAACCATTAGCAAAACAGGTTGTGTTTGCATTTTCATCAATCAGCTTCGTGAGAAAATCGGTGTGATGTTCGGAAATCCTGAAACCACAACTGGTGGTAATGCTCTGAAATTCTACTCTTCTGTGCGTTTGGATATCCGTAGAGCAGGGCAGATTAAGTCGACCGATGACGTTACAGGCAACCGAGCTCGTGTAAAGGTGGTTAAGAACAAAGTTGCACCTCCGTTCCGCAAGGCTGAGTTCGATATTATGTATGGAGAAGGTATTTCAAAAGTGGGAGAGATAATTGATCTTGGTGTTGACCACGGTCTTGTTAAAAAGAGTGGTTCTTGGTTCAGCTACGGAGAAACCCGTTTGGGTCAAGGTAGAGATGCGGTTAAAGAACTCCTTCTTGATAATCCAGAATTGATGGAAGAGCTCGAAACCAAGATCAAGGACAAAATTGCAGGAGTAGAGCCAGTTGCCGAAGGATGATTCGAAACGCGTTAGTAGTATTTCTTGGAGTTGTTTTTCTTTTTGGTTGTGATGAATCTCCCAAACAACAAAAAGATGTTGTGGAGAATAAAACCGTTGAAGTTGAAGAGGAATTTCCTGGTCAGGTAAAGTTGGACAGCTTAACTGCATTGCTCGAAAAGGACCCTAATAACACGGATCTTTTGAATGAAAGAGCAAAGGTTTTCTTAGAAGTTGGACAGACCAATTACGGATTGGCCGATGTTGGCCGTGCGCTGCTTCTTGATAGCAGCAAAGCCTCCTACTACCTTACAATTTCTGATGCGTACTTCAGGCTCAATAAGCCGAAAAAGAGCCGAAATGCATTGCTTAAAGCCGCTGAGTTAGAACCTGACTTCACGGAACCTTTATATCGATTGGCGCAATTCGAGTTGTATTTAGGCAACCAGCAGAAATGTATTGATTACGCCAACGATATGCTAAGAATTGATGCACGGGATGACCGTCCGTTCATGGTTAAAGGGCTTTGCTATAAGGATCTTGGTGATACCGCCAAAGCCGTAGAGAACTACTTGGAAGCTGTGGCAGAAAATCCAGATAATTACGATGCATACGTGGAGTTAGGTATTTTGCATTATGGGAAGCAAGACCCGTTGACAGAAGGATATTTAAAAAGTGCTTTGCAAATTCGGCCCGAAGGGTTGGACGCACTGTACGCCTTAGGTATGCATTATCAAGCAAGCGATAAACTGAACGAAGCTCTTGAAGCTTACACCGAGATCTTGCAGATTGATAGTTCATACGTTTCCGCATATTACAATATGGGTTACATCCAATATCAGTACCTGCAGTTGTATAATGAGGCACTGGTCAATTTTGATAAAGCGGTTAATATCAATCCAAAATATTACCAGGCAGTTTATATGCGTGGTTTATGTTACGAAGCAAAAGGAGATGTTACGCGCGCGAAGCGGGAATATTCTTATGCAATTGAATTGAATCCGAATTACGATAGGGCGGCTGAAGGACTAAAGCGTTTGGTTGGTAAAACGCGGCAATGAGAGGATGGCACATTTCTTGCTTTGCATGCCGCGGTTCAATTTCTAACTTTAACGCTCAAATAACGACCTACTTATGAAAAACTACCTATTTGGAATCTGTTTGATGATCGGTCTTCCGACAGCAACAATGGCTCAAGATGCTTTGTGCGATAACCTGAAAAAGGTTGTCGATTCATCGCAGGAATATTTCAAAGAAATCAGAGGGGAGGAGACCACGTTGGAAATCCGTGGTGTTGCTAAACCGTATCAAAAATCAACTGCCGAGCTTAAGGAAGGTACCGAAATGCTTATTACTGCGGATGAGCTATACCCAGAAGCGATTACGTATTTGGCCGAAAGCCGATTCATTTCTTCTGAGTTGCAGTCTTCTTACGAGTCTCTGAAAAAGCAGATTACCGAATGTCTTGGTGATCAATGGGTCACTCAAGAAAAGGATAAGACCAATGATATCTTCTTGGAAGACACTGAATTCAAGAAGTTCATCATGAAGGAGAATAAGAAAGGTAAGAAGGTGAAGATTGAGCTTTACATGTACAACCAACGTGAGTTGAATAAGTGGGTTGTAGAGTTGAAGATATTCGGTATCGGTCGGAAGATCTGATATTTACTTCCTTAAAGAATTGAAAGCCCCGTTAGCCTCAGGCCGATGGGGTTTTTTATTTGCTCACTTTCTTTACAAATAACTGAGCCGTTTCATACTTGGTCACTTGAACAGTTTCTCCTTTGTCGATATAGCCCGTTAGAGCTGTGGCGTCATAAATTTCATCTTCGATTATAACCTTACCAGAAGGACGAAGAATTGTTTGCGCAAAACCTTCCTTGCCAACCAGAGAATGTTCGTTGGAGTCAACACCAATGTATCCTTCTTCTTTGTTCTGAACAGACGCAAGAACAAGCGAGCTTAACGCAGTAGTAGTGAGTAGTTTTTTTGCCAAGTAAAGTGAACCAAAGAATCCAAGAATTGACGAGAGAATGACAGTGAAGAATGCCGTCATAATCTCCTGCGGCATGGTGAATTCAAAGTTGAACCCAACATTACCAACTAGGCTCAAAATAAGTGAGGAGACAATAAATGTGGCTCCTGAAATGCCAGCTACTCCAAATCCGGGTAGCACAAAGATTTCAACCGCTAAGAGTACAATTCCCACCAAGAAAAGGATTACCTCCCAGTTTTCCGCCAACCCTTCTAAATACAAGGGTGTGAAATAGAGTAGTGCGGCAATAATTGCGGCCGCCAATGGAAATCCAACACCTGGACTTTGCAATTCGAAATAAATGCCTCCAATAATG
The DNA here is from genome assembly GCA_964457245.1 of uncultured Chryseobacterium sp. GTDB lineage: Bacteria > Bacteroidota > Bacteroidia > UBA10329 > UBA10329 > UBA10329. Next base: position 47,440 of record CAYWET010000014.1, read on the forward strand.
ATCATGATGAGGATACCACTCACGGCAGGATTTACCATCCACCCAATGAAGGTTTCCAAGCCTGTCACTTCGTAGGTCTTCATCTCATATTTGGGAAAGCCGTTTGCTTCTAGCAGTGCTTTTACCGATTCGTACATCCCTTCGCAAAAACCGTGTTCCATGGCCTCGATAGCTGTAAACGTGAGGACTTTCCCAGAATCGGAAACGCCCGCCACTTTGATGGATTCATCTACCATAGCCTGAGCAATATCTGGGTTCCGCCCTTTGGCTTCAGCCGTTGAACGCATGGTGCTGCGCATATAGCTCTGGTACTTGTCGGGCATAGCCTCACCAGTCTGATTCACCACCGTTGCAGCTCCGATGTTGGCACCTTTTCGCATGTAAATACTATCGCAAGCAATGGAAATAAGCGCACCCGCTGAGGCTGCATTATTATCTATGAAAACCCAAACTGGAATCTTGCTATTCAGAATCTTGGTGCGCATGCTATCTGCATGAATAACCATGCCGCCATAGGTGTTCATATGAAGTAGAATGAGGTCGGCATTCCAATCTTCAGCCTCTTCAAATGCCTGTTGCATCTTTCGCCAAATAGGCGGACCAATTTCCTCCTTTACATCAAACTTGTAAACACGCTTTTTTGTAGTTGACTGAAATGCGGAATCAATCTTCCCGATCAGCCTGTCGACAGAATTTTCGGTACTGTCTTCAAAGCCGAATGAAAAATGAAAAATGAAAAATGATAAAAGGAGAGTTAAGGCCGCTCGCATCATTTCATAAAGCTACGCAGAAGCTCAGAAAACTCGGTATAGATGTTTGCGTTTGTGGCAATGATCTCTTTTGTAAAAATGGCATCATCTCCACCAGAAAAGTCAGTTACAATTCCACCAGCTTCCCGAACCAAAAGAATGCCAGCTGCCACGTCCCATGGGCTGAGGCTGTATTCGTAGAAACCGTCAAATCTACCTGCAGCTACGTACGCTAGATCGGTGGCTGCAGAACCGGGCCTGCGGATACCATGAGAGTGCTGCATCAAGTGTTTGAAAAGGGCCAGATACTGATCCAACAAATGGTAATCATAATACGGGAACCCGGTTCCTAGCAACGAGTCTTTTATGGTTGGAGCTTCTGAAACCCGAATCGGTTTTCCATTTAGAAAAGCCCCTCCGTTTTTCCAGCTGGAGAACATCTCATCTTGATTAACCTCGTAGATCACACCAATGATCGGATTCTCATCGTAAACCAATGCAATGCTAACGGCATACAAAGGCATTCCATGAATGTAATTTGTCGTGCCATCTAGCGGGTCAATTATCCATTTTAAGGGATTTTCATCCTGTTGCTCCGTTCCTTCTTCAGCAATAAACCCCGCAATCGGAAGAATGCTTTTGAGATCGTTTATAATGAGCTTTTCAGCACCTTTATCTACGTAGGAGACAAAGTCGTTGTGGCCTTTTACTTCAACTTTTTGGGTTGAGAATTTTTCTCGTTCGGATAAAATGAACTTTCCAGCTTTAAGTGCTGTGTCTTCTACCTTCTTGGTAAGTGTTTCAAGTTCGTGAGGATTGAATTCCATCAGTACTGTGCCCATTTATGCCCCACTTTGGGCATTATGAATAAAAACACAATTCCGATTACGATCATGACTGTAGAGATGATTTCTGCCTGAGTAACACCTCCAAAAATCGGATATTCATTATTGATTCTGATCTGCTCAATGGCCAATCTTTCGATACCTGCAAGAATCAGATACCAAGCGGCCACCATTCCTGGGGTTGTCCATCTTGTCCGCATGAACCAGAAGAAGCCGAATATGAGCAAGGCCATTGTGGTTTCATATATCGGGGTTGGCCAAGCATATCCTGTTAGGCTTACATAACCCATCTGCGCGAAATCGGTTTTCAGGTCTATGCCTAAGACATTATTCGGGTAATTGTAGGCCCAAGCCCAATCTGGTAGCCAGCTCAACCAATCTGGTTTTGGAGCATCATTTGGAACTCCCCAATCACCGTCACCGGCAATTTGGCATCCCATTCGGCCAATACCATATGCAAGCATCAATCCAGGTAATGCTGAATCAGCTAAGTGAAGCATTTTTATGTTGTTCTTGCGAGCGAACCACAAAATGGCTGCCGTGGCACATATCAATCCACCTAAGAATGACAATCCGCTGAATGATATTAAAGCACCAACCGGGTCGGCCATAAGCTCATCAAGGTTTTCCAGGTTGTGGAAGATCTTGGCACCACCAATTCCAAAAACAGCCGCTAAGATGGTAATCGTTCCAACTTGTTGATAAGGGTGAACTAACACCTCAACTTCCTTGGGTTCATGGTTCAGCTTTCGATCCTCCCAAATGCGTATCCCAACAGAAATGGCGGCTACAATCACACCACCTAATAGATTACCTTCTGTAGATAAAATAAATGCCTGCGGGTTCAATACTACAGTGTCAAAATCTAAAACAATGGCCAAAAATTTATAGCCAAGAAGAAAGCCAATAATACCTGAGGTTATTTTTTGCAAGAGCGTTGACTTGCCTCCAACCGTTATTTTTTTTCTTACCGCTTGCAATAACCCTTGTTTTTCCTTGCGTTTCAGTTCAGATTTGAGGTCTTGACTGGCCGCTAAGAATGCTAGAGCTACCATAAGTCCGAAACTTTGCACCAACCTAAATGGCGGAATGGATATTCCCGTTAGATCGAGTATCAGGTCATAAAGAGTAGGGTACATGCGGTACTTTCTTTTTGAAGCGGCAAAGATGCACTTATTGCCGGGAGTGGGTGGCTCACTTCAGATTACTATTGAGTTACAGATTGCTTTGTTGAAGAGTTCGCTGAATTGAGAACTTCCGATCAGGACCTTACCATCTCCTCAAACGTTCGCCAGAGTGGTTCTTTTGGAACGCGAGCAACAAATGTCATCTGTTTTTTCTGAACAGGATGTTCGATTTGTAGTTTTCTGGCGTGAAGATGTATTCCACCGTCATTGTTCGAACGCGGTGCGCCATATTTCAGGTCACCTTTAATAGCACATCCGATTTTTGACAATTGAACCCGTATTTGATGGTGTCGACCCGTTTTTGGATTGACTTCTAGTAGAGTGAAGCGGTCGCTGGCAGCAAGGGTTTTGTAGGTCAACTCACAGTACTTGGTGTACTTAGCCTCATTTTCAAAAGCCTTACTCTTATTCTTCTCTTGATTTTTTCTGAGCCAATGACACAGTCGGTCATTCTCAACTGGTGGCCGTTTAGTGACAACCGCCCAATATGTCTTTTTAACATGCCTTTCAGAAAAAGCTTTGTTCAGTCGTTGCAACGCCTTTGTGGTGCGGGCAAAAAGGACAACACCACTAACCGGGCGGTCAATTCTGTGCACAACACCAAGAAATACATCACCTGGTTTATTGTATTGAACCTTGATGTAATCTTTCACAAGGTCAGCCAGACATTCATCACCTGTTCGGTCTCCTTGCACAAGAAGACCAGCAGGTTTATTTACCACAATAATGTGGTTGTCCTCGTAAAGAACTTGGATTGTCTCCTTAGCCATAGAGTGGAATCAGTATTGTTCTGATTCGTTCGGGAAATCCTGACCCCGAACATCCGAGACATACGATTTGACAGCCATGTTCATGTCTTCGGCCAGATTCAGATAACGTCTCAAGAAACGAGGACTGAACTCCTGATTCATCCCCAACATATCGTGCGTTACAAGGACCTGACCATCAACGCCATTTCCAGCACCAATTCCAATAATCGGAATTTGAACTTCTGACGCGACTTGAGCAGCCAACTTGGCAGGAACTTTTTCAAGAACAATAGCAAAGCATCCAGTTTCCTCCAGCAGTTTTGCGTCTTCGATCAGGCGTTGTGCTTCTTCCTCCTCTTTTGCACGGACAGTGTAAGTACCAAATTTGTAAATACTTTGTGGAGTCAGACCTAAATGGCCCATAACCGGGATTCCTGCCGAAAGAATTCGAGTAATTGACTCAACAATTTCGCGGCCACCTTCCATCTTAATGGAATGACCTCCGGATTCTTTCATGATACGGATGGCAGAGGTGAGCGCCTCGCGAGAGTTTCCTTGATAAGAACCAAAAGGCATATCTACCACAACCAAACATCTTTCAACGGCTCTTACAACTCCAGCAGCATGATAGATCATTTCGTTGAGTGTAATTGGAAGGGTTGTCTCATGACCAGCCATAACGTTCGAAGCAGAATCGCCAACAAGCAGAATATCAATTCCGGCCTGGTCTAGGATTCTGGCCATGGTATAATCGTAAGCGGTGAGCATGGCAATTTTCTCGCCATTTCGCTTCATTTCCTGAAGCACGTGGGTGGTAATTTTCTTTACCGATTTATGTACAGACATCAGTCTTGTTTTTTCTGCGCCTTGCGCACTTTTACCGGCAAAGGTCGTGCTTCTGTTTGTTCTTCCGAAACTTCCTGAGCAGAAATAGGAGAGGAGGCTTCTGTGTCAGGTTCATTATCAAATTCTTCCAACGCTTCCTCAATCAGCTGTTCTGCGTCAGATTTGGAAATATTTCCTGAATCAATTGCCACAGGGTTTTCAGCATTTTTTTCTTCCCAGGCCGCTTGTTCTGCATTCAGACGCTTGTCTTCCAATTCCTGTTCAATCTCCTTTTTGGTTTCGACAGCTTCTTTACGCTCACGTTCTACTTTTTCTTTTTCAGCCTTTTTTATGGCTTTGTCCAAAAGTGCCAGTTTAAGCTTGCTGTATTTCTGATGCGTGTATTTCAGCGAATCCTTGTAAACCTGAACCTGAGATTCCAGTTTTTGGTTCTTAATGATCTCCGTTTTGAGATTTTCTGCCAACGTTAGAAATACGTCTTCATCTACTTCAACCAAAACTTGGTTCTTGAATTCTTGGAGCTGCCTATTTCTTACTGCGAAACGTTCATTTTCCTGCCTCAACTGTCCCATTTCTTCCTCTAGAACAGAAACCGCCTTCTGCCGTTCCATCTGACATTCTTTCAGAGACCGTTTTTGCTGCTCTAATTCATACCGCACCTTTGCCAACTGTTCAGTTGCTGACCGATCTTGCTCCTCAGCCTGAATCTCTTCCTCGGCAGTTTGCTTTCCAGATTCTGTAGTATAGACATAGAAGTAATCAGACTTTGCTTTTGTGTCAGGCCCAATAAGGAATCCCATGTTGCCTGGTTCATATTCCGTCACATCAAAAGATTGAAGGAACTTTTCATTTACGTAGATATCCACTTGTGGCAATTGTACACGAATGTCTATGGTGTTATAATCGTTTTTACCAGCCAATGCTCCGCTCTTGACCCAACCTTTGTCTTCGTTTGTTCCTGAAAGAAACTTGTAGTAAGAACCTACAAGCTGTTTGATTCTGTACTGCTTGAATTTATTGAACTCGAACACTACTGCTCCTTTACCATCTTTTTGAACTAGGAAAATGATACCAGCCGTCTGGGTTTCGTCATTAGCTGGACCCAGTTTTAGAGTAGTAAGAATGTTGAACTCAGAGAGATTGTTCTTCCAATCAGTAATGATGGCATAAGCCGCAGACTTGTTTCTGCGATGCATGAAATACTCATCCTTATCTGGCACATAGAGATTCTCCATGGTTGTGAGGTATGGCCAAAAATCGTTCTTCTCTGAGAACTCTTCTCTTAACTCAACTACGTTGTATTCTAGAGATATAGGATTCTGTGCCTGAACAACTGAGCACGTAAGTAGGCCAACAATGGTTAGAGATGTAATAATACGGTCAATTTCGGGTTTATCTAATCGGAGATTTCTCATGACTTCTCGTTGGGGTGTTATCTTTGCACGCTCATATGGTAAAGAGTATGGTACGTTATGCTATCGGGTTAGTTGCACTGCTAACCGTTTTTTCTTCTTGTGACCCCAAGGTGAACCTTACGGGGCAGTATATTGAGAAGCCGCTTATCTACGGATTGATTAATCCTAAGGAGTCTGTTCAATTGTTCAGAATCCAAAAAGCATTTCTTGGGGAGGAATCTGCCTTTGTTATGGCACAAAATGCTGACTCTTCTTACTTCAAATACGAAGACCTATTTGTTGAATTGGTAGAGTACAATTCTGATGGCAACGAGGCGAACCGCTGGGCACTGGATACGGTTTTGATTAACAACAAGGAAACAGGTGACCCAGACGATGATGAGATTGATTTTTTTGGCCCAGCACAGCGTTTATATAGTACCGCTCAGGGTAAAATTAAGGAATCAACCAATTCTAATACGGTGGTCATCAACGCAGCTCATGAATACGAGATAACTCTTAAAAAGCGACCTTCTCATATTGCAATTGACGGTATGACAATTACAAACATGGATACGATTACCCCTATCGCTGATGCGAAGGTCAGTATGGTCGATGTTTCTGCTTTTAAGTTTACGAGCCCAAACGCTCAAAGTGCGCAAGTGGTGGCACCAAAAATGACATTGATCACTACAACAGGAGAGCGTATTTCCTATGCAATAAAGTTCAGTTCGGCCAGAAATGTTGCATTGTATGAGGTGTGGTTGCGGTTTCACTATCGTGAAGTGAGAAATAATGTTGAAACTCCCATGTCTTTTCAATGGAGGGCCAGAACAGTGGAGGCTGATCCCAATGATTTTGGAGAGATACAAGTTCCCCCAATTTCGGCTGAGGAGATTTACAGTCGAATAGGAACTGAGGTTCCAATAGAATCAGGGGTTGTTCGAAAAATCGGAAAGGCAGATGGTGGTCAAGGCGACCCAATTCCCAACGATGGTCATACTCAGGACTTTGACATTTTTGTTCGGATGGCAGGTGATAATTTTTTTAAGTACATAGACATCAACGACCCCGTATCTTCCGGTGTGGTTCAGGAACGCCCAGTTTACACTAACATTAACAATGGGTTAGGTGTGTTCTCCAGTCGTACCCAGGTAGATTTTCTGAATAGAATTTACCTAAGCACCGAGTCTTATGATGAATTGGTTGGTGGAGAATACACATCCGACCGTGGTTTCGTTGTGGATCCAGACTAGTTCCGTGTCGTTTTGTCACCATTCTGTCAGGTGTTCCTAGCCTGATTCGTTCCTGACTGACATAATTTCCCGAAAAACTGTACGCATTAGCGATGGCATGGTCTATGTCCATTGGCAGCCGACAGTTTTTATTACGAATCAGTAAAACCAACATAATGAGTAAGATAATCGGAATAGACTTGGGAACTACCAACTCGTGCGTCTCTGTAATGGAGGGGAATGAGCCAGTGGTTATCCCAAACAGCGAAGGGCGAAGAACCACGCCTTCTATCGTTGCTTTTGTAGAAGGTGGCGAGCGAAAAGTTGGTGACCCTGCCAAACGTCAGGCTATTACAAACCCAACCAAAACCATCGCTTCGATCAAGCGATTCATGGGTTCGAGCTATGACGAAGTGGCAAAGGAGGTTGATCGCGTTCCTTACGATGTAGTGAAAGGAGCCAACAATACTCCACGAGTTAAGATCGATGATAGAGAATATACTCCGCAAGAGATTTCTGCAATGACGCTTCAGAAAATGAAGAAGACGGCAGAAGATTACTTAGGAACGGAGGTGACAGAAGCGGTAATTACCGTTCCTGCATACTTCAACGATTCTCAGCGTCAGGCAACTAAAGAAGCTGGCGAAATTGCTGGCCTTAAAGTGAAAAGAATCATCAACGAGCCAACAGCAGCGGCCTTGGCTTACGGACTAGACAAGAAGACTGAAGATTCTACCATCGCGGTTTTTGACCTTGGTGGAGGAACATTTGATATCTCAATCCTTGAATTGGGAGACGGAGTTTTCGAAGTGAAATCAACCAATGGTGACACGCATCTTGGTGGTGATGACTTCGATGAGGTAATCATCGATTGGTTGGCAGATGAGTTCAAGAATGATGAAGGAATCGATCTTCGTAAAGATCCGATGGCACTTCAAAGATTGAAGGAAGCTGCAGAGAAGGCAAAGATTGAGCTTTCAAGTTCAAATTCAACAGAGATCAACTTGCCATACATCATGCCAGTTGATGGCATTCCAAAGCACTTGGTAAGAACATTGAGCCGCTCAAAATTTGAGCAGTTGGCTGACAAATTGATTCAAGCAACGCTTGAGCCATGTAAGCAGGCTATGAAAGATGCTGGATTGAGCAACTCAGACATCAACGAAGTAATTCTTGTTGGAGGTTCTACTCGTATTCCAGCAATTCAGAAAATTGTTGAGGATTTCTTCGGAAAAGCGCCTTCTAAAGGTGTGAATCCAGATGAGGTTGTAGCTATCGGTGCTGCTATACAAGGTGGAGTTTTGACAGGTGAGGTGAAAGACGTTCTTCTTCTTGATGTAACGCCACTTTCTCTTGGAATTGAAACCATGGGTGGAGTATTCACGAAGCTTATCGAAGCGAACACCACCATTCCAACCAAGAAGTCTGAGACATTCTCGACTGCTGCAGATAATCAGCCATCGGTTGAGTTGCATGTGTTGCAAGGTGAGCGACCAATGGCTGCTCACAACAGAACAATTGGTAAGTTCCATTTGAATGACATTCCGCCAGCACCAAGAGGTGTTCCTCAAATTGAAGTAACCTTCGATATTGATGCGAACGGAATCATCAATGTCTCTGCGACCGATAAGGCAACTGGAAAGTCACAGAATATCAGAATTGAAGCATCTTCAGGGCTATCTGACGAGGAAATCGAAAAGATGAAGCAAGAAGCTGAAGCTAACGCTGATGCAGATGCTAAAGCGAAAGAAGAAGTTGAGAAGGTAAACTCTGCTGATCAGATGATTTTCCAAACAGAAAAGCAGCTGAAAGAATTCGGAGAGAAACTTCCAGCTGAGAAGAAAGAGCCGATCGAGTCAGCTTTGGCTGATTTGAAGAAAGCTCACGAAGCGAAAGATCTTGCGGCTATCGATACTTCACTAGAAGCATTGAACACTGCTTGGCAAGCAGCTTCGCAAGAGATGTACCAAGCAACTCAAGATGCACAAGGCGGAGCGCAGCCAGGAGCTGATGCAAACGCTGGTGGCGGAGATGACGAGGTCACAGATGTTGACTTTGAAGAAGTAAGTGAGGAAGAAGGGAAGTAAACCTTCATGGTAGATTGGGTGAAGCCGCTTCGAATTTCGGAGCGGCTTTTTTTATTCCAAAAACAAAGCTGCAGTTAGAAGATCGGCTCGCTGTTTTCCTGCATCAGTAAGTAGTATAACATCACTTTGAATCCGTATTTCGGAATCCACGATTTGTTTGGCATTATTTAGAATCGATTGCCAAGCCTTCGGTTCAATTTCATCAACTACAGATCTCTGAACCCCCCATTTGGTTCTGAGACCTATCATGATCTGCTCATTGATCCGATCTTTTACGGATAGTTTTTCGGATTCGGAAAATGGCTCACCAGAACCGATTTTCTGCATGAAAGCGCCATTGCTGCGAACGTTCCATTCTCGCTCAGCACCGTTAAATGAATGTGCTGATGGACCAAGTCCCAAATACTTTTTACCCAACCAATAAGATGAGTTGTGCTTGGATATGAAACCTTCTTTAGCAAAGTTGCTGATCTCGTAATGCTCGAATTCGTTAGCAGGAAGGAACTCCATGTTCATTTCGAAAAAACGAGCACTAGAATGTTCATCCGGTGTTTTCTGCTGACCTTTTTTAATTCGATTATGAAGAACGGTTTTGGGCTCAACGGTAAGTGAGTAACTGGAAATGTGTTGAATGTCAAGTCCGATTGCAGTTTTCAGATTCAATTCCCAATCTTGTTCAGTTTGCTCAGGTAGCCCAAAAATGAGGTCAATGCTGATGTTATTGAAGCCAATGTCTTGGGCGTTTTTGATACTCTCAACCGCTTGTTCAGCTGTATGCATGCGGTTCATCCACTTCAATTCCGAATCAATGAAAGACTGTGTTCCCAAACTCAGGCGATTGATGCCGATCTGTTTCAATTCAAACAGCTTTTCTAAAGAAAGGTCTTCCGGGTTTGCTTCCAGCGTAAGCTCAATTTCATCAGCAACCGATTGTGCATCGTGAATACGTTTAAGTATTCGCTCAATGTCGGTTGTGGCAAGTAGGGAAGGAGTACCGCCTCCAAAGTAGATAGTTTCGATTTTTTCGCTTTGCAGGTAATTCTTCCTAAGTTCAATTTCCTTCAGAATTGCATCTACCAGCAGGTCTGAGTTTTTCAGATTGGTGGTAAAATGAAAATCGCAGTAATGGCAAGCGCGCCTGCAAAACGGAACGTGAACGTAAATTCCAGCCATCAGGCCTTGTTCAAAGTGATTCTGAATGTGGTTCCCTTTCCGATCTCGGAGTTCTTGACCACAATCTTCCCGGAATGATATTGCTCCACTATTCGTTTGGTGAGGGAAAGTCCTAATCCCCAACCTCGTTTTTTGCTGGTATATCCAGGTTGGAAAACGGTTTCAAACTTAGACCGAGGAATGCCTTTGCCGGTGTCAGCCACATCAATTATTACCTGATCGTTCAACTCGCTTAGTTCAACATCTATGGCACCCGAACCTTCCATGGCGTCAATAGCATTGCGGCAGAGATTTTCTATAACCCAGGCAAACAGTGGGATATTCAAAGGGATTTCCAAGGTGGAAATACCGTTGGTTTCCATTGTAAATTGAATCTTCTTAGAGCTACGAGAACGCATATAATCCACGCTTTCTTCCAGCACTTCAGCAATGTTTTCTGGTTTTAGTTCGGGTACAGAACCAATTTTGGAAAAACGCTCGGTAATGGTTTCCAATCTGCCAACATCCTTCTGCATGTCTTTGATAATGCCGGCATCAACATCTTTCATCTTCAAATATTCTATCCATGCAATGAGCGATGAAAGCGGAGTTCCTAACTGATGTGCGGTTTCCTTGGCCATTCCAACCCAAACTTGATCTTGTTCGGCTCTTCTTGCAAAACTGAACGCGAAATAGGCCACAATTATGAAGATGGAGATGATGCCAAGGCTAACGTATGGATAGTATTTCAGCTGGTAATACAGGTTTGAATTATCGTAATAGATGTAGTTACGCGTACCGCCAAAAAGTTCAATCTGAATAGGTTCATTGTGTCCAATAATCTTGTTCAATTGCTTCTTCTGGTACGCTGGATCTTGGCTTCGTTCTTCATCAAAATTCCTGATGGAAATGATGTTCAGGTTCTCATCGGTAAGCACCAGGGGAATTGATGTGTTCGACTTTACCACCTCAAAAACGAAGCTCAGATCTGCATTTTGGTCTGCAGAATTAGCTAAGAACTTAGTACCATCTGCCCAAAGCTTTACGCGATTTCGTTCTTCCACGGCCAATCGACTCACCAACTGATTGGTGTACATCAAAGAGCCGACTCCAATGATCAATGCTATGATCATCAGCACAAGCTTCCAACGTTGTTTCTGGGAGTAAATGTTCACGCTTTGGAGCGATTGGATTTGCACGGCAAATTAACGAATTGCAAAAGGGCTTATTGCGTGTTGGTTTTAAGGGTCAAATTCAATTTCAAAGCCACCCTCAGTTTCCTGCTCTTCAGGCTCAGACGAGAACAGACCGCGTTTCTTTTTCTTCTTTTTTGGTTTCTCTTCTGATGGGTTTGATGAAGCGGATTTATCTCTTTCTTCATTTTCAAGACCATCATCATCCAATCGGAATTGAATCGTTTCCTCTTCCGGTTCTTCCGATGAATTCTTGCCACCGAACTCATCACGGAAAAGCTTCTTGATGGTTTGTCCTTCCTTTTTCAGGTCAGCGTTGATTTTCTTTCTTACCTCTTTTTTATCGTAGCCAACTTTCAAATTGCCTGGTCGACCGCGTATCCAGAGAAAAAGGCGCGTTTTGCCTTTCTCATCCAAAATTTCATGTCCATCAAAAGTGCGTTGCTTCTTCGCTTTTCTTCTAATCAAATCGTTGAGTAAAAGGTTTACATGATAGTCCATTTCCTGGTCAAAACCGTGTTCTCCGAAAACGTCCACATTCAAGATGCTACTGGCTACCGTCATTCGCGGAATAAAAAGCTTGTTGTTCCGAATGCTCAACTGATTACGAAGCGTATCGAACTTAACGTGGGTCAATTCATCCACGTCAATGAATCTTGACATGGCGAGTAGCGGTTCAAACTGAATCAACTCGCCACCAATCACCTTAATGTCGGCTTCAACACGCAGTTTGTTTTTCAGGATGTCATAATCTTCGGTTAAATAAATATCGGCCTCCAAGTTGGCACTCGCAATACCTTCAAGGTTTTCGGATGTGATTGATTTCTGCCCAAAGTTGTTCCACTCCGAAAGGGTTCTGCTCATATCGATATTCTTCAAGTTTCCATCAAGGCTAAACAGGAAACCTTTTGTTGATGGAGCATAAGAAAGCGTGGTGGAAACGTGACCTCCTAATGCCTTGAATCTAAGTTCGGAAACATCAACCCGATTGTTCTGCATACTGATATCTCCGGTTACAGTTGTAGCAGAGAAATCCTTGTAATTGATTCGGTCAACGCTTGTAGTGACCTGAATGGAAATATCTCTGCTTGTGGAGCTAGACGGATTTTCAGATTCAAATTTCCATTCGGTTGGAAGCTTGGCGATATCCAATTCCTTAATATGAACGTTTCCGTTCAGCGCAATTTCAGATCGGGAATCGGTTAGAATTTGCTTCAGCTTTGCGATATCCATTTCACCGTTAAATTCCAGGTGACCAATGACTCCAGAGCACTGCGTAATGGATGTCTTACCCATGTTCATGGCAATGTTGGCATTGAACGAACTTAATTTTGGAATTCCGGTATTGAACTGAAGTTCGGATTCCGATAAACTCAAGCTTCCAGACCAGTTCATTTTCTTCAGCTCTTCCACCGTGGTGTTGAAATCACGACCAAGCGGACCTTCAAAATCAATATTCCAACTTATTCCACCGTTAGCTTGAACATCGTCTTGAATATTAGCCACAACAATTAGTTCATCCAACCTTGAATTTCCTTTGGTCTTCAGTTTAAGCTGTGGATTACTGAGGTCAGTCAATGTTCCGCTGCCTTCAACCTTTCCTTTTGGTGTCTTTAAGCTGAACGAATCAAAGTTGATTCGCATCGCTTTTGAACGCTTGATGTCTTCCATGAATAGTCTGCCTTCAAAATTTAACGCAGAAACATCGGTTTTTTGAAAGACAAGGCTACCATCACGCATTCTAATGGTGGCCTCTAATTTTGGTCCAGTGTTCTTTGTGAATGGGCCATTCAGTGAGAAAATAATGTCCGAACGACCTTTCAGTTTCAAGTTCCTAACGTTCTGAGGCATCTGAGGCCAAACGTGCGGTAGAATCTCATTCGGTTCTATGTTTCCCGCATGCACTTGCATCTGCATGTCGGTTCCATCGTCAATCCTTTTCCATTCTGCGTTTAAGACCATTTCGTTGCCTGCCAAAACAGCATTGCCAGTTTCAATGGTGTAAATCCGGTCTTTTGAGTTGATATTCAAAACGCCCGCTAAGTTTAACGGCAACTCAACAATCCGGTCTGCTCCAATGGTTGTAAGACGTTCCAAATAACCATTTAGACTCAATCCCAAACGTTGATTCTCATCAGTAAATCGACCTTTGATTTTTGACTTTTCAGAAAGGAATTGAATGTTCAGGTCGATGGTCCTATCGTCATAATCCAAGTGGATGTTCTCAAGAGTTAGAATTTCAATACTGAAATCCGTCTTGACTTGGTCATTTTTGGTTTCTGGTACTTTCCAAACCTTGAAATTCCACTGATCGGATACGTTACGTTTCAAACGCAAAAAACCATCAGTTACCCGGATTCCTTCTATTGTAATGTCGTTCTGCATCAGCTTTAGCGCATCAAACTGAACAAATGCTTTTTGGACGTTGAGAAGCGTGTCTGATCTGAAAGAATCTTGAATTCTGATGTCGCGTATTTCGACCGCTACTTTGGGAAAATCACTCCAGAAGGAGACAGCCACATCTTCATTGAAGTCAGCTTCCGTAACAATTGTCGAACGAACCGTTTCCAACGCATATTCCTTCATGTCGTCCGCGTATTTCCAATACACGAAAATGGCTGTTGCAATGAGCAGTACAACCAACGAAAACAGAAAGGTTAGAATACGTTTGAACCAGATCATAATTCAGAAGTAAAAGTATCCGCCATCTGTGTGGAAACGGCCAATTTCCTATTGAAGTATTCAATCCGCCATGTTCATAACGTTAATGTTGGTGCTTATGAAGTTCTCACCAAATTCAGTGTATTTATTAACACGAGCGGTTGTGAGAGTAACATTTTGATAGCTTGCAGCATCATAAACCAAACCCGTATCTCATGAAAAAATCTACACTATTAATTAATGGCCTTCTTGGAGTTGTATTCTGTGCATTTGTTGCATGCGGTGGTTCTGAAGCTCCGAAGGAAGAAGCTCCAGCCGAGGAGGTTGTTGAAGAAGTTGTTGAGGAAGTAGAAGAGGCAATGGAAGTTGTGGACAGTACAGCAACTGAAGTTGTAGAAGAAGTTGAGGAAGCTGTAGAAGAAGCTACAGAAGGAGAGTAATTCTAACTTCTCAGAAAGTTCAAGGCCTTTGGAAATTTTCCAAAGGCCTTTTTTATTTGGCCGGAAGAACCTTGGTTCTCACTTCTCCGAATCCAACACGCTTGCCATCCTTTTGGCAATACGCTTTCATGACAACGGTATCACCATCAAGAATAAATTTACGCTCCGTTCCATCAGGCATGGAAACGGGTTTTGAACCTCTCCAAGAAATCTCTAGCATAGAACCATAACTATCAGGTGTTGGGCCAGAAATCGTTCCAGATGCACACATATCGCCCACATTCATATTGCAACCGTTTACTGTATGATGCGCCAATTGCTGCGCCATGCTCCAGTACATGTATTTAAAATTGCTGTTGCTAACGGTTTTGGCTACGCCAGATTCCGTCTCGATGGCAGCTTCAAGATTGATGTCGAAACTGTGGTCTTTGCTCATTTCCAAATAGGGAAGAACAGCAGGTTCTTGCTTTGGCCCAGCAGTTCGGAAAGCGTCCAATGCCTCCATGGTAACAATCCAAGGGGAAATGGATGAACCGAAGTTCTTTGCCAAGAATGGCCCCAACGGAACGTACTCCCATTTCTGAATATCGCGCGCGCTCCAATCATTGAAAACCACCATTCCGAAAATGTGGTCTTCAGCATTTTCTACCGGAACAGAATCTCCAAGTGCATTCGGTTTTCCGACAATGAAAGCCATTTCCAACTCAAAATCGAGAAGCTTAGAAGGACCAAAACTGGGTTTGTCAGCATCAGGCGCAATAGTTTGCCCTTTTGGTCGGTGAAGTGGTGTTCCGCTAATGACAATAGAAGAAGCACGGCCGTGGTAACCAACCGGAATGTGCAGCCAGTTTGGTAGCAGGGCATTGTCTGGGTCGCGGAACATGGTTCCAACGTTGGTTGCGTGTTCCTTACTGCTGTAAAAATCGGTGTAATCGCCAACATGAACCGGCATAAGCATTTCCACATCTTCAACTTTTCGGATGGCATTCAATCTGGCTGCTTCGTTGTCTCGCAGCTCACCGTTTTCGGCCGAGAAAAGTTCCTGAATTCGTGTTCTAACCGAATTAGTGATCGGTTTTCCAAGAGCGATAAAATCGTTCAGCACTGGTTGTTGGAAAACATCTTCTGGCAGGTTGATCTCTGCAAAAAGACCGGCTTTCTGAAGCGCATCAAGATCAACGGCAAAGTCTCCAATTCTGGTTGCGGCCAGCGGTTTTCCTCCATCAACTCGTCCAACACCAAATGGAATGTTGTCCAAGCTAAAATCACTATCATTCGGTATTTCTATCCAACTGCTCATTTCTTTCAAATTATGAATATCCGTATTGCCAGTTCTTGTATTGATTCTCACGGAAATCTTTGCTCAAGTAAAGCAGGTTTCCGTAATGAACTCCTTTCTTGAAGCCTAAATGCCCCATTTCGTAAATACCGAAAAGAGCGTAGCCGTAGCCATCTAAAATCTCATTGATATCACCGAAATAGGTGTTGCGTGTGTTCGATTTCATGAAGCCCGCTTCGCAGATAATTGCGGCAACTTTTCCGCTAGAAAGTAGCTTCTTCGCACCATTTAGAACAGGAACTTCAAAGCCTTCGGTGTCAATCTTCAAAAGATTGATCTGATCGATTCCTTCTCGGGCAACAAAATCGTCTAATGTTTCAATTCGAATCTCAACTTCATCAAAACCTTGGTCGGAAGATTCCAAATTGGTCTGAAAGGCATCGTTTATCGAATTCGTAACAGAATTGCTGTTCTTGATGACTTTGATCTTGCGTGATTCAGCGCTTTCACCAAAGGCGATGTTGTAAGGGAAAATATCTGCTTTCCCACCGCAATGCTTCTGAAGTTCGTTGAACGTGCTTGGCACAGGTTCGAACGTGTAGATCTTCGAATTCGGGTAGATGTCTCGGTAAAAATCAACGGTTTGGCCAATGTTGGCGCCAATGTCGAATATCACCTTCGGTTTAAGATTGATCTTCTCTACCAGATCAACCGCGTAATCGGTTCCCACAGGCATTGTTTTCGCCTCATGCAAATAGTAACCGAAACGATGGAGTAAAAGATGCCTGAATTTGGAGATAACGCCCACAGTTGTGATTTGCGCCAAATGTAAGGAGTTCAATCAGATGAACTGAAATGCGTTGAATGGGTTTACTTTGCCGAATGATCCAAATTCTGAGAAATATTCTCATTGTGCTTGTTGCTTTGGCGCTGCTTTCGTTGCTTAGCCTAGAACTTAGCATGCGCATACTGGCGTTGAATCCGCCACAAGTGGAGTCTGTAAAATTTGATTCGGCTCAAGTTGTTGTTGAGGATTCTACCCGACAACTTGGTGAAAACTGGTATCGACAGAACAATCACGGACTTTGGGAGGCTTACGTTGAAGGCAAGCCCTACCAGCGAGGTAGAATATTTGCCCTACTGGCCGAAGAACAGATCGTATCGCAAGAGGAAAGTTTTATTGCTCAGATCAGAAAGTTGATTCCGTCAGAGTCGTTTCTGAATACGCTGAAATACGGTGTGGTTTTCTTCAACCGAAACTTGGACAAACATGTCACTGAGGAACTCCAGAAAGAGATTTATGGTGTTTCCGAGTCCTTTTCGGATGAATATGATTTTGTTGGTGACAAATACAGTCGGATTCTGAATTATCACGCAGCGCACGATATTGGTCACGCGCTTCAGGATCTGAGCATAGTTGGTTGCACCAGTTTTGCGGTTTGGAATCAATACAGCACAGATTCGTCCTTGGTGATCGGCCGCAATTTCGATTTCTATATGGGCGATGATTTTGCTAAAGACAAGGTCATTCTCTTCATGAAACCCGACAGCGGTTATGCTTTCGCAAGCATTACTTGGGCTGGATTTATGGGTGTGGTTTCCGGAATGAATGAGCACGGTTTAACGGTCACTTTAAATGCAGCAAAAAGCTCGATTCCCGATGGAGCTAAAACTCCGATTTCGTTGCTGGCAAGAGAAATTCTACAGTACGCTAAAACCATTGATGAAGCTTATGCGATTGCTAAATCACGACAGACCTTTGTGTCTGAATCGATTTTGATTGGTTCAGCGGCTGATCATGCGGCCGCTATCATAGAAAAGTCACCGGATCGAATTGACATTTTTCATCCTGCTGATAGCCGCTTGACCTGCGCAAATCATTACCAAAGTGAGACATTTAAGAACGATGCTGCCAATCTTCAGAATATCGAAGATTCGGATTCTGAATATCGTTATGAGCGCTTGAATCAATTGCTGGAACAGAGTTTTCCAATTGGGCCAATGAACTCTGTGAACATTCTTCGAGATCAAAAAGGTTTAAATGAAGCTGAACTTGGAATGGGAAATCCTAAAGCCATCAACCAACTTTTGGCGCATCATGGAATCGTTTTCCAACCCGAAAAGCGACTGCTGTGGATCAGCACTAATCCGTTTCAGTTGGGGGAATTTCTGTGCTACGATCTGAATCAGGTTTTCAGTGAAAACGTTGAAAAAGATCTGTTGGTTGATTCGCTTGTCATTCCCGCGGATGAATTTCTCAATGCGAAAGATTATCAGGAGTTCCTTCGATATAAAGAGCTGAAAAACAGACTGTTCGATAATATTGCTTTGGGCAAGGAAATCGAATGGAACTCAGAACTTGAACTGGAGTTTATTCGAAGTAATTCGGAAAGCTACATCACTTATTTTATGCTTGGCGATTACTACCTTGAGCACGGTAATCTGCAAAAAGCAAAGTCTTACTACGAAAAGAGTTTGAGTAAGGAAATCGCCTCAAAACAAGAACTCAGAAAGATCAAAGAGAATCTGAAAGCATGTCGTTAGACCAATTGGAAACCAGCAAACTGGCGCGCGAGAACTACTGGCTGAAAGCGCTGAATGAGCATTTGGCGTATCTCAGAAAAAACAGCTGGTACTATAAAGATCAGCTTGTTTGGGCTGGGCCAGAAGCAAGTGAATTGGAGGAACTGGTTGATATTCAGAATTTCCCGTTTACCGAGAAGGATGACATAGCCAGCAGAAACGAGGATTTTCTATGCGTTCCGAAGGAAAAGGTGCGAGATATTGTCACCACATCTGGCACGTTAGGTGGCTCGGTTGCCAGCTATTTAACGGAGAAAGACCTGAAGCGATTAGCAGTGAACGAAGCAGGTTCGTATCGATTGGCCGGTTGCACCAGCGAAGACACATTCCAGTTGCTGACCACCATCGACAAGCGTTTCATGGCCGGTTTAGCATATTTTCTTGGAGCAAATGAGCTCGGAGCGAGAATGATTCGTTCGGGCCCAGGTGCACTGCGTTTGCAATGGGAAAGTATTGAAAGGTTTGAACCGACCGTCCTGATTGCCGTGCCAAGTTTTATTCCGCGTTTGATTCAGTATGCGTTGGATAATGGCATTGATCCCAATAAAAGCAGCGTGAAGAAGATTCTCTGTATTGGAGAGTCCATTCGTGATGAGAATTTGAAGCCGAATTATCTCGCAGAGCGAATAACCGAACAATGGAATGTCCAACTGTTCTCAACTTACGCAAGCACCGAAATGGCTACCGCTTTTACCGAGTGCGAAGCTGGAAATGGCGCGCATCTTCAACCAGAACTGATGTTCTTAGAGGTTTTAGATGATGACGGAAACCAAGTGAAAAATGGTGAAAGTGGGGAAGTGGTTGTAACTCCGTTGGGAGTGGAGGGAACACCCGTTCTGCGCTTCAGAACTGGAGATGTATGCCATTTCTATGATGAACCTTGTTCATGTGGTAGAACCACGCCTCGCTTGGGGCCGGTTGTTGGTAGAAAACAGCAGATGATCAAACTTAAAGGAACTTCGATTTATCCGAACGCCATTATTGATGAGCTAAACGCTATGCGAGGGGTTGTCAACTTTGTGGTTGAATTGGAAACCAACGAATTGGGCTTGGATGATGTGATTGTTCGTGCTTTGCTGAAGGGCGAGAATGCTCAAACAACTGTTCTAGAGCGTTTGAAGGCTGGTTTACGTGTAAGTCCGCGGTTGATCTTTGCCACGAATGACGAGATCAATGCGCTGAAATTCAATGAGAACGAACGCAAGCCTCGAATTCTTGTTGATAAGAGAACTCAAAACATAGGTTGATGCGTCAGTTAACGGTTCTTGGTTTGATGCTGCTTCTTGGCTTTAGTGCCAGATCGGAAGAGATCGTGTTTGAAATGAGTGTGTTCGGAATTAAGTTCGGCACAATGGTCATTACGCGTACGGCAGAGAATGACAGCACCGAACTCTACACGCTTCATGCGCAAGGCAAGACCGATTTCCTGTGGATGCAGCGCGAGGAGCAATCCAAGTATGAAGTTCGGTACATTAACGGCAAACTCTTTTCGTCCGATTATATCTACACGAACAAAGGAGAAACCGAGAAGTGGTCGAAGATTCAGTACACAGATGGGAAGTATTTAGTGGAATCGAGCGAAGGCTCAAAAACCATGGATCACGCAACGGATTATTCTCTTCTACGGCTTTATTTCGAGCCTAACTGGAACCGTGAAAAGGTTTTCTGCGAAGAAGATTGCAGCTACGCGCAACTTGTTCGGAATGAGGAGAAAAACACGCTGAAAGTGATCTGTCAGGATGGAAGCAAATCAACCTATCACATCAACGATGGTGAGATAAGCGACCTTGAAATTCATCTCGCGGTAGCGACCGTTAAGTTGAAGCGAATCAAGTAGTTACTGAAACCTTTTGCTTCTTCTGTTTCAGGTCTTCTCTACTCGTTTTACAGATCTTATCCCAGATAAAAGACACCTCGCCAAAGTTGGCGTTCACATCGCTGTGATGCACGTTATGCCAAGCCGAGCTGTTGAGCAGCATTCGTGGCAACATCTTTTCCATAAAGTTGAAAGTAACGCCACAATGCAAGTACAGATTGAGAAGTACAAACCCAATAATTGCCGTGAAATACAGCGGTGCGAAGTGCTTGGCAGGAGGGAAGCAGATCAACAACAACGGCCAGAACGTAAGTAAGGTTTCCACCGGGCCAACGGCAAAACCTGCAAAGGGAGTCGGGTCTCTGAACGAGTGATGATGCTTATGAAATGGAAACAAAAGTTTGGTGTGCAGCATGCGATGCTTCCAATAAGTCCAAGCATCAACAGCTACAATTCCAAGGTACATTTGAAGCACGACCATCCACCAACTCAACCCCATTTCTTCAACAGTCCAAACAAGGCCAGTTTCGTAGCCAGCGCGGCTCAATCCCAACGGCCAAGCGGCCATTAATGAAACGATAAAAGCTGCGCGTCCAGAACCGAAAGCTTCTTTGGCAATCAGCGGAGCTTTCTTTCTAATTCCTTGAATTCGGTTGCCGTACTTTTCGGAGTAACGATAAATGAAGAAACTCAATGTGTAAAGAGGTATCACAATGATGAGAAATACCTCCAACGCGCTTTTGTAAAATACCAGTGGTTCTGGATGAATCAGCCCAGAAAGTAACGCTAGAACGACAACAGTCGTGTCAATAAAAGGTGCAGCTTTTTGCATGGCGCAAAGTTATGAAGCCGCTACACTTTTTCAGTTGCTTTTTCTTCTCGAAAATCAGCCATCATTCGCCAAGGTTTGGCTTGCTCCAACTCGTAGGCCAATTCTAGCAAGCGTTTGTCTTCGCCATAAGGTGCAGCAAATTGAACGCCCAACGGCATGCCATCAGAATCTACACCAAGCGGAAGCGAAATGGCCGGTTCTCCGGTTATGTTCTGCAGCCCGGTGTAAGTGGCAAACTCAACGGCATTTCTACATACATCCTCAAATTTAAGTTCGGGCGAGAAGTGTCCGATCTTGGGAGTTTTATGTGCCAAAACAGGCGTCATAACGATATCGTAATTGTTGAAAAGCGCACTGCATTGTGCTCCCATTTGGCGTAACGCTTTAATGCTTTTTGGAAGGTTTAATGCATTGGTTTTAAATCTTTTAGCCAAACCAATTGTAAAAGGTTCCAACTTCGATTTATCCACTTTGGCCTGAAACAACAGTCTGCCCCAATGGCTGGTTAAGTATGCCATAAAGCCATAGTAATTCAAGAAGTCATCAATCATAGCATCGGCATCAATTGGCAATGGAATCTGCTCTACGCTGTGGCCCAGGTCTTCCAAAAGTTGAGCGGTTTGCAACTGCAACGCATACGTTTCTTCTCCCTGCCGACCCATGGTTCCTTCCGGACGATTTTCGATAAAAGCAATCTTGAACCGCTTTTTACCGCTGCCTATAACATGCCCAATTTTAGGAAGCTTCGAGTTGTGCTTAAATTTTTCTGCTTCAGAAAAGAACAGAGCAGTGTCTCTTACAGACCGTGTTAAAACACCCTGATGTACAATTTGAATGGGCATCAATTCCGTACCGTCCATGCTGTACACACGATTTCTAGTGGGTTTCAAACCAACCAGACCACAAATAGCCGCAGGAATTCGTATTGAACCTGCACCATCATTGGCGGTAGCAATTGGAACGGCTCCGCTTGCAACCAAGGCAGCCGATCCAGAGGATGAACCTCCTGTGGTGTAATCCGTGTTCCAAGGGTTTCTGGTAATGTTCAATTCTGGATTTTCTGTGCTGCACAGTAATCCAAATTCGGGTAGCGTGGTTTTTCCTAAGTAGGTTACACCACTGCTCAGAAACTGATCAACAAACTTTCCGTTTCGCTTCGCGATCTTAGAAGTATAGGAACCCGTTCCCATTTGGGTTGGGTGGCCTTTGATATTATCGTTGTCTTTAATAAATGATGGAACACCGTAAAAAGCACCTCCTTCTTTCAACCTATCGTATTGGCGCGCTTCATCATACGTTTTAACCTTGATGGCATCTAGAGCTGGGTTAACCTTCTCGGAACGTTGAATGGCGGCCTCAACAGCCTCGGTAACAGATATTTCCTTCTTCGCGATAGCTTGTGCAACTCCTGTGGCATCCAGGTTTCCTAAAGCATCATTGGTAAATGCGTTGGTGCGTTTGTTCATGCTTGTGAAATTAGGAATCCAAAACTTCAATCCTGAGAATAGGTTTAATGTAGCTGTTAACAAGGTGGGCATAAGATTGTCGGTTTGTCTTCCTATTTACTCTGGAAATCGCGAGAATCTATGTAGTATTGCGGATTGGCCTTTGAAGACGAATTGTGAGCTTGGATACGACCGAAGAAACCGTAGGTAAGGAACTGTATGATTATCAGAAGAACGCTCTGGCGCGCATCTTCGATGAGTTGGTAAATCAGGAAGATTCTGAGAATATTCTTTTTCAGCTGCCTACTGGCGGTGGGAAAACCGTGATCTTCTCTGAGATCGCTAGACGTTACATCGAGAAGACCGGAAAGAAGGTGGCGATTCTAACGCACCGCGTGGAGTTGTTGATGCAGACATCCAAAATGCTCAACACCTTTACGGTTAAGAATAAGGTCATTTCCAGTGAAGTAAAGACGCTTCCAGACCAGAAAGACTACCAGTGCTTTGTGGCGATGGTAGAAACGCTTAATAACCGATTGAATGAGGAAGCGTTTGAACTTCAAGATATTGGTCTGGTAATTATTGATGAGGCGCATTACAACTCATTCGGTAAACTCTTCAAGTTCTTCAGAAAGAGTACGGTGCTTGGCGTTACTGCAACTCCGTTGAGTTCAAATGTCAATCTCCCGATGCATAGCAACTACGAAAAGTTGATTGTGGGTGAGAGCATTACTTCGTTGGTTGAAATGAACTATTTGGCGAAGGCCAATATGTATGCGTATGATGTGAACCTTAGTTCGCTGAATGTGGGTATCAATGGTGATTATACGGTCAGATCTTCCGATCAGCTTTACACCGATTATTCGATGCAAAACCGCTTGTTGCGAGCGTATCAGGATCAGTGCGAAGGAAAGAAGACACTGATTTTCAATGGCGGTATAAACGCGTCACTTTATGTTTACGATACGTTCAGAAAGGCGGGATATGACATCCGCCATTTGGATAACAAGAATACCGCTGCCGAGCGAAAGGAAATTCTGAAGTGGTTTCACGAGAAGCCAGATGCCATTTTGACTTCGGTTGGAATTCTAACCACTGGCTTTGATGAGCCAACAGTTGAGAACATCATCTTGAATCGTGCTACGAGGTCACTAACACTTTATTTCCAGATGATTGGCCGAGGGTCGAGGATTCTGAGTAACAAGAAGGAGTTCAAGGTAATTGACCTTGGAAACAATATTGCCCGATTCGGCCCTTGGGATGGTTTTATTGATTGGCAACACATTTTCCGCCATCCAGAAGTTCACTTGAACAATATTCGTTCTGATGAGGAAATTCAGCGCAACTTCAAGTATAAAATGCCGGAGGAGATCAGACAGCGTTTTGCAAAGTCAGAAGACATTAGTTTCGACATTAGCGATGCGTATGATCAGGCGGTGAAACGTGGTGATAGGCCAAAGGTGGTTATTGAAGAATCCA
Organism: uncultured Chryseobacterium sp.; assembly: GCA_964457245.1. Taxonomy (GTDB): domain Bacteria; phylum Bacteroidota; class Bacteroidia; order UBA10329; family UBA10329; genus UBA10329. Next base: position 71,412 of record CAYWET010000014.1, read on the forward strand.
TCGATCAGCATGTAAAGATCTGTGTGGAGAACTCCGAAGATCTTTGGGATGCGCGTGACCTTGCTAAACTGCTGGAAGACGAGATTGAGTACCGCGCACGGAAGTATGGCGAATGCCTTGCCAAGACCACCAGTAGCTACATTGATTGGCTTCGCGAAGAATACATGCGTAAGCTCAATGTGCGGCTCATTCAGGAATTTCAGCCTGCATGATACGATCTGACAGGATTAGACCCACAACTCAGGTTTATGCCAATTACACCCAAGAAGATTTTGCAGTCTGGGAGTTGCTATGCAACAGACAAACAGAGCTACTCAAAAAATACGCTTCTAAAGAATACTTGAATGCACTGGATGTCATCGGGTTTTCGGCTGATCGTATTCCAGATTTCGGGCAAATTGGAAAGGCGCTTCAGCCGCTTACGGGTTGGAGTTTGGTAACAGTGCCGAACATCAGCGAGCAAAAGGAATTCTTCACGTTTCTTTCGGAGAAGAAGTTCACAGCTACATGCTGGCTCAGAAAAATGGATGAGTTGGATTATCTGGAAGAACCAGATATGTTCCATGATGTGTTCGGGCATGTTCCGTTGTTGAGCAACACGGCTTACACCAACTTTTTTGAAGCCATAAGCCATATTGCCCTTGAGCATATCGATAACCCAAGAGCGATAGAACTACTGGGCAGAATCTATTGGTTTACCATTGAGTTCGGACTGATTCGGGAAAGGGGCAAACTTAAAATCTATGGCGCTGGAATCATGTCATCTTTCGGAGAAACGAATAACGCGTTGACAGATGCCACTCAGAAGTTTGAATTTAACGTTGGTCAAATCCTTGACACCGATTTTAGGACAGATATTTTGCAGGATAAGTATTTTGTGATCGACTCTTACGAACAACTTTACGAGTCCATTCCAGAGCTGAAAATTGAACTTGAAAATCGAATTGGAAAGGGTTAGAAGTAAGGAGTTAGAAGATAGGAGACAGGAAAAAAGTGACGGTACCCTGAGCGAAGTCGAAGGGTATGGAGATTGAGAAAAGAAAGATAGAAGATAAGTTTGCAGAGCTGACTGAGTTTTCTGCAGATCAATATTCATTATTTAAGCAATACAAGTATGAACAGACCACCTTTTTATGATGACCTAAAGCTGCCCGTAATTGCAGCACCCATGTTTCTTATCTCAGGCCCTGAGTTGGTAATAGAATGCTGTAAGAACGGTATTGTGGGCACGTTTCCCGCGCTGAACCAACGAAGCACAGAAGGTTTTGAGGAATGGGTGGTTCAGATCAACGAGGAATTATCTCAATGGGAAAAAGAAACAGGCGAGAAGGCCGCTCCATTCGGGGTTAACCTCATTGTGCATTGGTCGAACCCGCGCGTTCAGGCCGATCTTGAGATATGTGTAAAGCACAAAGTTCCGTTGATCATTACATCGCTTGGTGCCGTTTCTGACCTTGTAGATGCCGTGCACGGTTATGGTGGATTGGTTTATCATGATGTGGTGAAGAAACGCCATGCCGAGAAGGCCGCAGAGGCCGGAGTGGATGGATTGATACTGGTCGCAGCTGGAGCAGGCGGCCATGCTGGAACCTTGAACCCGATGCCATTTGTACAAGAGATCAGAAGTTTCTTCAAGAAAACAATCCTGCTTGCTGGTTGCATTAGCAACGGAAACGATGTAGCATCTGCCATGCAGATGGGTGCAGACTTTGCTTGGGTTGGTACGCGGTTTATCAACACTACAGAAAGCAACACCAGCGATGATTACCGCAATATGATCATTGAGAGTGGCGCAAGCGATATTGTCCATACCGCAGCGGTATCTGGTGTTCCGGCCAACTTTATGAGAAAGAGTTTGGAGGCTATTGGCATTACCGAAGAAATGTGGAGCAAAAAAGCCAAGATGGATTTCAGTAATCTGGAAGCCGCCAAAGCCGAAGCCAAAGCTTGGAAGACCATTTGGTCGGCAGGGCAGGGCGTGGCCACCATTTCAGATACCGTTCCGGTTGCTGAACTTGTCGACAGAATTCATTCAGAATTTATCGAGGCCATGAAACGGCAATCTGAATTGCTGGAGAAGTATTCGTAATTGGCTTACTGTGTATATTGAGAAGAATTGAGATGGGACGTCCAAAGTCTCTTATCTCAATTGTTACTGTCCACGGCCAAGCACAACGGTCTGCACCGTGTAGATCAGAATCTTGATATCTACCAAAAGCCCCATGTTCTCAATATAGAGCAGGTCGTACTTCATTCTACGTATCATCTGCTCCACGTTTTCGGCATAGCCGTACTTCACCATTCCCCAAGAGGTAATGCCCGGCTTTACCTTAAGCAGATGGGTGTAATGCGGAGCCTGCTTTACAATTTGGTCAATGAAAAACTGGCGTTCCGGTCTTGGGCCAACCAAGCTCATATCTCCAATAAGTACATTATAGAATTGCGGGGTTTCATCCAATCGCACTTTGCGCATAAACCGCCCAAAAGGCGTAATGCGTGGGTCGTTATCTTGAGATAGGGCAGGGCCGGCCTGTTCGGCATCTACCACCATAGAACGGAACTTGAAAATAAAGAATGGTTTACCGCCTTTGCCTATGCGTTCCTGTTTATAGAAAATAGGTCCGGGGCTACTCATTTTTACCCCGAGAGCAGTTATCAGATAAACGGGAGAAAGCACAATCATGGCCAGCACGGAAATCACTACATCTCCAAGACGTTTGGTTACCAATTGCCACGGTTCCAGTATGTCTTGGCGCACTTGAATGAGTGGCGTGCCGTAAATGGAATCCATTCTTACAGAACCCGAAAGAATGTCGTACATATCTGGTATTACCTTAACCACAACCTTGTGGCCATTCAGCTCGTGCAGAATTTCCTGTAGGCTTTTATGCTCACTCGATTCCAGTGCAATGATCACTTCCTCAATGCCGTGTTCTTCTATTACCGGAATCAGGTCTTTCAGCGTTCCTAGAAATGGAAGGCGCTCTTCCATCTGGTAGGTTTCCCGCTCTTTGATTCGGATAAAACCTTTGAACAGGTTTCCAGATGCGCGTTGCTGACTTTCCAGTTCTTCGTACAGCTCAACGGCATTGGCATCGCTACCGATCATCAACGTAGGGAAACCGATTTTTCTTCTGTGGATCTTGCTGGCCGTAATGCTAGAAAGAATGAAACGGAACAAGAATGTCAACCCGAACTGCAATCCGAACAGTACCGCGTAAGATTGATAGTAAGTGGTATAATTGATGACGTCATCATCAAGCACAAGCGCAAAGAAAATGGCGGTTACACCAACCAGCGTTACCACAAAGGTTTGGAATAATTCGCGCAGTCTCGACTTCCGGTATACGTTACGGTAAGAACCTAAAAGGGCGTACAGCAGCAGCCAGAACAACGGAATAAGAATAAGACCTTGAACAAAGGTCTCGTCAAGAATGACCATTACCTTACCGTATAACCGACTTTCAATAAACGTTTTTCGGTAATAGAAGAATAATGCCCACGTGCCAACAGCGGCAAGCCAGTCGAACAATACGTATTTGATGGTCTGCAGACGTTTGTCCATCAATACATTACTCTAATGTTATCGAGATATATCTCGATGTCGGCATCAAAACCATCGGCACGCACAAATCCGAAAAATGGAATATGGGCGGTTGCCGTAAAATTGGCACTGGCAACCTCTGTAAGATTCACATAAACATGATTCCAATCTTCTGTGGGGGTAAGGGCTAAAATACCGGTCTGGTTGGTTTGTGATGAGGTCTCGCTAATTAACCCGACCAGAAATGTGTGGTTGCATTTGTACGAGAATTCGAGAATGGCAGGTACGCCACCAGATGGTAACGGGAAGCCTTCTGTGTGCTGGCATTCGTAAATGAGACTACCTGCCGGAAGTTTTAATACTGCGCTGCTACCTTTGAACGCTTCTGCTCCAGAAGTAGTGGTAAGTTCCCCTTCGCTGAAGCTGGATGAAGTAAGTGACATGCCATTAGAATCATCAAAATCTTCTAGCCATGGAAAGGTAACCCATTCCTTAAAACCCAACGTAGGATTAATGCAGACAGCGCTATCTGCAAACAACTCGACATTGGCCTCATAACTTTCGATAAAATTTGTTCGGTAGCGTGATGCCGCCTGCCCATCCAGTTTTACCCCTGGCTGAATACGAATATCCACAGGCCCGTTTTTGAGAATTGGAACCACGGCAGGCATTTCGTAAACGCCCACAAGCTGTTCGTTTTCATAGACCCACGCATCGACAATTTCGTGGTAATTTGTGCCATTGCCACCAGCATCGAACATAATTGAGTCAATACAGATGAATGATGGAATCTGTTCTTCAGGGTTGATGAGGTCGCAAGACGTAGAAAAGGCTAACCACGCAAACAAGAGCAATATGGAGAATATGGTTGACCGACTTCTCATTCCGAGCATCCTACTGCAACGATCGCGAATTTAACTTATTATATGCTGGAGGCCATTAGGTCGGAACTCAGGTGCAGCTTGGTGACTATTTCGTGCGCAACCTGAAGGGCGTTGTAGCCATCCTGTATGGTAACCGTTGGTGTAGTGTTCTCCTCAATACATTTTCTGAATGCGCGCAACTCTTCTTGGATAGCATTGGTGCCTTCAATTTGAGGAAACTCAAAATTGATTCTGCGCTTGCGATTGTTTCCCAATTCAATGAACATGTCGTTAGGGTTCGACTCTGAAGTTTCATCATCTAATCTGACAATCTCAGTCTTCTTTTTCAAGAAATCGATTGCCACATAAGCATCAGGTTGAAAAAACCGCGATTTACGCATGTTCTTCAATGATATTCTGCTGGCGGTGAGATTGGCAACACAACCGTTGGCAAATTCAATCCGAGCGTTGGCAATATCTGGGGTATCGCTTACCACGGCAACACCACTTGCACTGATTTTTTTAACGCTTGAGTCAACCACGCTGAGAATCACATCAAGGTCATGGATCATCAGATCCATGATAACAGGTACATCCGTTCCACGTGGATTGAACTGCGCCAGCCGATGGCATTCAATGAACATTGGTTTGGTCAAATAAGATCTTCCGGCCACAAAGGCTGGATTGAACCGTTCGACATGGCCAACCTGCACCTTAACGCTGGCTTCTTCTGCCAATTTCATCAGGTTCTCGGCTTCCTCCAGTGTGTTGGTAACTGGCTTTTCAATGAAGACATGCTTTGATGCTCTCAAAGCTTTGGAAGCACAATCGAAGTGAGAAAGAGTAGGGGTTACCACATCCACCATGTCTACCGCATCAATCAGTGCATCCACACTATCAAACGCCTGAACCCCAAACGTTTCCTTTGCGTATTCAACCTGCTTAGCATCGGGGTCGTAAAACCCAATAAGGTCATAGCCTTCGGTTTCGGATAGTAATTTCAAATGAATTTTACCGAGATGGCCTGCGCCAAGCACCCCGATTTTCAGGTCATTCATGGTCTCTTATTGAATTCTGGACACGCGCAAATTATTACATTTAGCCGCCTCGTAAAGAGTAAGGAAATACGGTTTTCAACATTTAGAACTTAACATCTCCATTGGTCAGAGACACACACAAGCAGCAGGGCAACAGACGCAAATTGGTCAAGTTGCTAGAGGAGAAAGGAATTGAGAATAAACACGTGCTAGAGGCAGTAGGAAAAGTTCCACGTCATTTGTTTCTTAATAGTGCGTTTGAAGACTACGCTTACGAAGATCGTCCCTTCAGCATCGGTGCTGGACAAACAATTTCTCAACCTTTCACAGTTGCGTTTCAATCTCAGTTATTGCAGGTTAAGAAGGGAATGAAAGTGTTGGAGATAGGTACAGGTTCTGGTTACCAAGCTGCTGTTTTGCACGCCATGGGAATTAAGGTGTTTAGCATAGAACGCATTAAAGAGCTTTATGATAAAACCTCGAAATTGTTACCCAAGCTTGGTTATCGAGTAAAGTGTTTTTATGGTGATGGAAATCTTGGTGTTCCTACTTGGGCTCCTTATGACCGCATTATCATTACAGCTGGCGCTCCGATCATTCCAGAAAACCTGATAGATCAGTTGAAGCCAGGTGGGATTATGGTTATTCCGGTAACAGAAGGCGATTCTGAAACCATGAAAACAATCACAAAGAAACAAGACGGTTCTGTGGTAACTGAAGACCACGGAACATTCAGGTTTGTGCCTTTATTGGACGATAAACACGACTGATCGGATCAGCTGGTTAGCTGACTTTCTGATTATTCTTGAAAGTAGCTGTTTCCTTTAGCTTTCCTTCTGGCGTAAACAACTTTACTTTTCCGTTCAGAACGTCATTGGTCCAAGTGCCTTCCATCCAAGAGCCATCAGGCATTTGCAATTTTCCAGCACCATTTCTTCGGTCATCGCTCCATTGGCCTTCGAACATCTGCTTATTGGGCCAGGTGAATTTGCCATGACCGTTCCGTTTGTCGTTCTGCCATTCACCTTCGTAGCTCATCCCATTTTCCCAACGGAAAGTGCCTTGACCATGCTTTTTATCATCTTTCCACTCACCAGTATAATCAAGGTCGTAGTTGAACTTCATGATGTAGGTGTCTGGGTTTTTCAATTGGTGAATCACCTTGAATTTGCCAGGATACTTCTTAATCGCAGGGTATAAGTACCGTGATGTAGATGAATACCCCAATTGATCGAGTACTACGTGAGTCACTCCATTCTCTTGGAGTTTATCGATAAGTTCTTCCTTGTCGAGCGTATTCTTAAACCCGGCTACCCATCGATTACCATAGAGATAGAAAAGCTGAGCCTTTCTACAGGAAACCACGGCATCGCGCGGTAAGTTCTTGTTGGACCAACTAGCAATATCAAAGTAATTCTTGAACTTGCTGATATAGACTCCCGCTGCTCTTTTTTCCAGTTCCTCAACTCGTTTATCAAATTTTCCTTGCAATGAGAAGAATACGATAAACGGCAATACCAAAACAACTAACCAAGGTTCATTTTTCTTAAGCCTTTCTGCAACGATTACCGGAATTTGAACTAAACCGAACAGCGCTAAGCAAGTCAAAATTGGCACCACCGGCAACATAAATCGGATACCGAACCATGCCTCCGGCCAAAGGAAAACAATGCCGAATGTTCCTGCCAGATAAAGGCCAATGAGAATCCAGTGGTCTCGCATACGTGCCAGGCCGATAGCCATAAGAATCAATAGGATAATGGTAATGATGTAATCATTGGTTGTGATTTCAACCTTTGAACCAGCCATTCCACGTTTAGCCGCATTCTGCTTCTTTTCCTCAAGAGTCAGTGGTTTGGCCTCTTGTGCTTTCTTCACCGCAGCAGAATCAGCTGCAGTTACTGGTATTACTTCAACTCCTGCTTCTTTCTTCAGTTGTTTGACGCATTGCTTGTAATCAATGGTTTCGAATGGAAGAACCCCGTTCTGTATTTCCAGAGCGAAATAGCGTTTCGCATTCATTCCGAACCGTTGTGGCCAGTCTTTGAGCTCCATTGGCCCCATTTCTGGTCGGTACGGGTTTTTCCTTAATAGTTGATTGACATAAGAATTGCCTCCTAGATTGTGACTTCTGATCTGCCATGGTGCAGCAAGAAGAAGGAAACCGGCAACAAGAACTCCTGCGTACTTCCACCGTTTCTGAAGTAATAGGATAAGCGTAAACGATATTACGAGTGATATTCCTAGCGTTCTGATGTAGAAAGCGAATGTGAGCAGGAGTACAAATACCAGAAACTTCCAGTTTTTATAGAAGGTTTTTTCAAAATCGATGAGTACGAAAAGTAGTAGGCTTAGGGCCGAGAAAAGCACAAATGAAATCTCGCTCATCATTATGGTGCTGTACTCCAGCATGTGGAAATTAAGCCCGGTGAATAAACAGGCTACAAACGATAAATGAATATTCTTGGTAAGCGCACGGAATAAAAAGAACAAAGTAATAAGGGCAGCAAACAGAAAGAATCCATTGGCGGTTTTGATGGTATTGATTTTCCCCGAGAAAAGCTTCATAGTAACCGCGATAAGCGCTGGGTATCCGGGCGGAAAGTGATTGGCTTTTACCTTTTCCTTGGTATGTATTGAACGGTATCCTTCTCCTTTTGCAATAGACTTACCCAGGATGTAATAACCAGCGTTGTCTCCGCCAAGGTGAACCTTCTTGTCAAAAATCCTCTCGTAGGTGTTGAAGAACACCACTCCAAGAATGAATACATAAAGAAACACCACCGCCCGGTGGTTGAGATATTGCTTCAGTTTTTCCATCGGACGGCTAATATAAGGTCTTGATCAGATCGGATCACCAAAGCGGTTGCGCTTCAATACTCAACCCAAAACGAGAGCATAGAAGTACTACAACAAGCACGATCAAACCAAGAATTGGAACAGGTTTCAGTCCGCCTTTTACTATTTGAATATGTTTGGCTTTGTACAACACCATTCCTAAACCGATTACGATTGCCATCAAGACCATTGATAACATTCTGATAAACTGGTAGCGAAGATCCATTGGGAATGTAGTTAAAGCTACAAGAGCGCACCCGACAGCCACGGGAAACACAAAAACGTTCAAGAAAACAATGGGCTTACCATGCTTTCGTGAAGCGGATAGACGTGAGTAATTCAATTGTAACACACCTTTCGAGAAGGCCAAAGGGATGGTAAGGGATAATATGGCTTGAACGATCAATACTCCGATGATTTTTCCGGGAGACCATAACAGCCAACTGTAAAAAGCCACGAACCCTGTAAAAAGCTTTGATCCGTAATCCTGTCCTGACAGAAGCCCGGTTATAACATAGGAGAAGTAGAGAAGGTATCCGTTTATGGCTAGCCAGAAAAGTAGCGTTCGCGTATGCACATGCTTACCATTGATTGACGTGAATGTAACCGAAGCGAACAGACTGATGAATAAGCCCCAAATTGGAGGGGCAAGATATACCCATGCAATCCGATTGAGATTCCATCCGCCTTGCCCAGCAAGCACTTCCATACCATCGTAACTGAAGGTTGGCCGGAAGCCCAAGTTCCAGGCATTGGCAGTACTCCAAGCATGGCTTGTATAGTTCATTAGAATAAAGGTGACTGCGAAATAAACTGCCGAGTAGCCGATTTTCCGAAGGTGCATGTTTCGGTCTTCAACACCAACAAAAACACCGGTCCGAATACGATTACTTTCTTTCATTGGGCTCGCAAGCCTTTCAGACAAGTTTTTGAGTAATGCTATCGGGTTTACGCAGGATAACCCGAATCAACGAACTATTGTCTAACAATTTTGGTGTTGAAACTTTCTCCATCCAAAAGAATTCTCACCGAATAAACACCGCTTGAAAGTCCATTTAACGAATATGTTGAAGGGGTAGAGGATAGCATCACATTTTCTTCGGCCATCACTATTCTTCCACTCATATCGAATAATTCCAATTGCGCTTTCTTGCCTCTGGCCATGTTGCTACTCAAGTAGAGCATATCATTATAAGAATAGATGTTTACGTCAAGGGCTTCACCACGGTCAATTCCGGTAACGTTGCCTTCGCTTCTGAAATTAAGATAGAAACGCCCGTTGATTTCGCCCACAGGCAATGAGAGCGTAATTTCAACTCCCTGATATAATTGCGTTTCATTACCAGTTTGAACATCGCTGAAGTAAACTTCCGTAAACTGGAAATTCTCCATAATCTCTGGTTTGAAGGTATAAGTCCCTGCTTCGTTAATGAAAACGTTCAACGGAACCACTTTCTCGTAAGCTGGTTGCGGAAATGCGTAGATGCAATAATCCTTTTCAAGAATATCATCATAAGCAGCTAGCGAAATATCCTGATTTCCTCTCAGTTTAGTAGCGTCATAAAGGCGGTCTTCGCCATCTGTTGCATCATCAAGGACACCAATAAGAATCTGGTTGAAGTAATCTTCATTGCCAACGCTGAACCACATTCTGGAATTATCGCCAGCAGCTCGGAAGAACTGTGTGGTATTGGCAACGCGCATGGAGTTCGTGAAATTCAATACCGCACCTGGGCTGGTGGCCTTTACTTTGAATCCTTGGCCTGTTGAAATGGTTCCGTTCGGAGCACCTTGGTTTCCGCTTCCGGTACCCAATGAACCAGTTCCGTTCCAAACTGCGTAGTCGGTATTACTGTAACCAGAACCACCAGAAAGGTCGTCATCCCAGAAGTACAACGCCCCGCTTATGTCGGGATTGGCTGTCACTAAAGAAGCACAACTAACGCCCGAAGGGTATGGGTTTCCAACCAAATTGAAAGGCGTATTTGGATTGGTATTACCCGGAATGTCTGGAGTGTAATACAGTGGGTAACTCTCGTCTCCGTTGCTTACATCGCCATTAAACGTGTGTAAGCCACCACCGCGGCCAGCATAACCACGGCCAACTGTCATTGCGCCACTGTGCGCCACCCAACCTGGATCCGCTGGTTGATCATCTAAATATGTCTGTGTTCCTTGAATTGGATCATACAGATAGTTCTGAGAACCGGGCACGCCCGAATAAACCTCCATAGGCGAGCTCCAATAGTTGTAAACTCCCAAATTATTTGAACCCTGCCGTCTTACATAATAGGTTCCGCTTCCGGTACCATCGCTGGTAGTATTGCCACGCAGTAAGCTTGAAGCATTCTCAAATGTCATATCGCCATTGTTGATCAACGTGCCATCAACATATAGTAGGCCTTCTTCACCTACGGTAAAGCTGCCTATGTTGGCGTTGGTCATGTTTTCAAAAACGTGCACCTCCGTATTTGGACGCACATAAACGTTTACCTCATTTACCAACTGGGCGTAGCTACTCAGCGAAATGCAAAGAAGTGTTAGGATGGCTAATACTCTCATGGAAGACAAATTTCGTTCAATTTACGCAATCTGATGTTAGCTTAAGTTAATTCTTTAGTTGCTGATTTTGACGTAAGTGATAAGGGTGGTTCCAAGGTCAACGGACGTGCCATAGATTACATTACTTGTTTGGGCAATGTTTGATTTTACCTCCAGACGAAAGGTGGTTGCAGAGGAAACCGATACGAAAGTCTCAGCACTTGCAGAACCAAAACCAAACTGTCCGTTCGTGCCATAGGCAATAATTGCATCCGTATCAGTAAGTACGGAATTGCCTGTTACGTTATATAGTCTGGCTGAAAGCACCGAGCCATTAAAATGACCTCTGCCCGAAGCAGTATAGAATATTCTGTAAGTACCTGCAGATGGAACGGTAATACTTAGTCCTGAAGCTTGCCAGTTGGCATTGTTAGCTAGCGTGTAAAAACCCGATAGTACTTCTCTGCCATAAGTAGCAGTAGCAGGGCTTTCCCAAGTTGCATCGCCATCTGTATCAGAGGTAAGCACTTTACCAGCCCCAGGGCTGCCACCTGTAATCTTTACAATACCATTAACATGAAGGTTTGCCGCTGGGGCTGTGGTGCCAATGCCCAACCTTCCATTGGTAGTAAGAACCATTTCTGCAGCCGCAGTACCACCAATGGCCGTTCCTGCGGTTACTGCACCGGTTGGGGTAGCATAGAAGTAAATGTTGCCTTGACCAGGCTGTCCATTACCGGGAATAAATAAACCTGAGCCTGCCAAAGAACCGTGCGTGTTGGCAATTCTTAACACACCTCCGTTGGAGTAAACGTTTTGTCCAACTACCATTGAAGCATGATTGTCGCTGCTGTAGTTGGCATAACCCTGAGCACCATCTGTGTTAGAGCTGTTTCCTAGACCCACATCATAGGATCGGATATTTCCAGCTATCTGTAGTTTTGCCAATGTTGGGTTATCAATGCCAATGCCAACGTTTCCGTTCTCATCTAACCTGATGTTGCCACTACCGTTTTCAAGATCAATTTCTCCGTTAGGTCTGTTATTGAACATGCGCATTTGGTTTGGGTAGGAACCACTATCGTTATCGTAAGTTGCAATTCCGGCAACACCACCATCTTCGTTATTGAAGGAGATGCGTTCCGTTGAAAGTGCACCGGTATTCGTGTTTTCAATAACGATGGCCGTTTGACTGTTTTGATTCCTTTTAACATGTAATGCACCGCTAGGGTTCGTTTCTCCAATACCCACATCTCCCCAAGGCGCAATGGTCATTCTGGTCTCGGCAGTTGTAACCGATTGATTATCGGCACCATTATCAACTAGGAAGTGAAGTTTACCTACACCAAAACCGCCTGTTCGTTCATAATAGATACCTGCTTTGGTCCAGTTACCGTTCGGTTCAGAGAGGAATCCAACACCAACTCCATCTCCAGGCGTAACGCTGGAGTTTCTTAAGAACAGCGGGAAGTTCAATCCGCTTGCGTTGTTCTGTACATGCAACAGATTAACAGGAGATGAGGTGCCAATACCTACATTGCCGCTGTTTGCGTTGTATATGTCATTGCCACTTATGGTCCAATCGGCATCTGACCCACTGCCACCGCCAAATTCAACCCATTGCGAGCCATCCCAGCCTTCGTAGGTGTTGGATTTGTATCGGATGGTTCCAGCACCACCTGCTGGTGCTCCAGTACCGTTGTTGATGTCTGTGCCGATCTTAATTGCACCTACAACATCCAACTGTTCTGCCGGGCTGTTGGTACCGATTCCCATGCCCGATTGAGCTTGCGCAGCAAGACCAGACAGAAGGAATGCGCAAAGCGAGAAGTATAATTTTTTCATGGGGTAAATATGTTGTATGAGGCTTAATTTATGTTAATTGATCAAGCAATTTAAGATAAAAACACCATAACTGATTCCGAGCTGGTCTTGTTAGATGCGCTGCAAACAGTAAGCCCTGAACTGTTTGGGTTCAGGGCTTCTTTGTGAGTATAATAAGAACGGCTTAGTTCTTCTGGCAGACCTTAAGCTGTATGTAGGGGGCATTGGTGCCTGCAACTCCCGTAGAACCTGACGTAAATGGAGGAATATCAACCGAGTGCGCATGGTTTCCTTCTGTTCTAATGGTTCCATTGTCTTCCGTTCGCTGTCGTCTGTCCGTGGTTCTAAAAGCTCTATGGTTGTTTCCAGCCGGATAGCCTTGAGAAATGGCACCGTTGTTATCATGGTGTGCAGTATAAAAATCATGATTATGATTTCCATTTGTTGTGGTATTGGTAGCCGGAGGGTTAACTGCATGGGTATGCGCTCCAGTAGGTCTGTTTTCCTGATTACTGAGAGCACTTCCCACCGTTCCAGCCAGTGTACCACCATTGGGCATTCCAACGAGGTATCGTCCTTGAGCCGCGGTTAGATCTGACCATCCCGCTGGGCAAGCTGGTAAATTAAAGAACATTACCGCCCCCGAGGGAACCCCAACTTCTTGCCAGGTGGCGTTACCGCTATTGTCTGTAGAAGTAAGAACCTTTCCTGTTCCAGGGCTGCCACCTTCAATTCTGATGGTATTGTTCATGGCCACAGCGCCACCATGTTCTACACGCAGCCTCTCCGCACCTCCAGAAGACATTACTCGGAATATAGGCTCTCCAGCAGCAGGGTTTGAAAGCGTTCTTAGCGTAACGCCTTCATCAGGGTAAGATGGGTCGCTTGCTCTTAGTTCTACTGTAGCGTTTCCGTTCTCTGTATCGGTAAACTTGATTCCGTTGGCATTGACATCAACGTCTCCTGCCACATCCAATTTGGCATTTGGAGCAGTTTCTCCAATTCCTACATTGCCCAGAGGTGTGATTGTCATTCTTGATTCGGCCGTTGTTACCGATTGGTTATCAGCAGCGTTGTCAACTAGAAAATGGAGTTTTCCGGTGCCGAAACCACCTGTTCGTTCGAAGAAGATTCCGCCTTTTGCCCAATCACCATTAGGCTCAGAAACGAATCCGATTCCAGTTCCATCACCTGCAGTAGAACCGGTGTTTCTAAGAAATAGTGGAAGATTGGGGCCCGAGGTTGCTGTTTGAATCTGCAAACGACTAGCAGGTGTGGTTGTACCAATACCGACATTTCCAGAAACAGCAGAGTATTGATCGTTACCACTCACGGTCCAGTCACCGTCATCACTTGTGGTAATGGTGGCCGGGTCGGTCCATGTCATGGTTCCGTTGGCATCGGATACCGGGATATAACCGGCTGCTTGGTTGCCATCTACCATTTGGATAGAACCTTCTACATCCAATTTGGCATCGGGTGTTTGGTCACCAATTCCCACATTTCCTGAGGCGTCAATGGTCAATCTATGTTGTGTAGTTGATTCTTGCCAGAGAGAGAAGTCTTTGGTTCCTGTACCTGTGCGGTCTTGTACAAAATGCCAATCGTCTAATTGTACAGAAGCACGCTCACTAGTAGCATGCGTAGAAGGTGTAATTTTCACGGCTGCCCCTGGATAGGCGGTACTTCCAGTTTCGAACGTGGCTGTGGGGCCATTGGTGGCAGAAGGAACCACATGCAACGCAGAACCCGGATTGGTGTTGCCAATTCCAACGTTACCGTCAGGCAATATTGTAACGCGGTCATAGGTGGCCGGTGTATTGTCATTGAACGCAAAATGCAGTCCTCCGTTTGCCGAAGCATCGA
>CAYWET010000015.1:0-80587 GCA_964457245.1 uncultured Chryseobacterium sp.
TACCTTGATTATGGTATTCCGAATGCCTACTTTCGCGGACGGAAAATCAACGGGTTCTGAGTTGAATTGTTCAATCCCGAATCGGTTGATTCTGAAATCGTAAACAACACTCAAAATATTTCTTTCATGAGCTTATATGAAGATTATCTAAAGGAGATCGAAGAACGAAAAGCGCAGGGTTTGCACGCCAAGCCGATCGATGGTGCGGATTTGCTGAGCGAGGTGATCGCGCAGATCACGGACACGGGAAATGTTTATCGGAAAGATTCTCTGAACTTCTTCATTTACAACACGTTGCCTGGAACTACCAGCGCGGCAGGCGTAAAAGCCAAATTCCTGAAAGAGATCATTCTTGGGCAAGAAAGCGTTGAGGAAATCTCTACTGAGTTTGCTTTCGAGTTGCTTTCGCACATGAAGGGTGGACCTTCTGTTGAGGTGCTTCTTGACCTTGCTTTGGGCGATGATGCAACCATCGCAAACCAAGCAGCATCGGTTCTCAAAACGCAGGTTTTCCTTTACGAAGCTGATACTGAGCGATTGGAAAATGCTTTCAAAGCTGGAAACGCCATCGCGAAGGAATTGATTGAGAGTTACGCGAATGCGGAGTTCTTCACGCAGCTTCCCGATGTGGAAGAGAAGATTGAGGTAGTGACTTACATCGCGGGTGTTGGAGATATTTCTACCGACCTGCTTTCGCCTGGTGCTGATGCACACTCGCGATCGGATCGTGAGTTGCACGGACAATGCATTTTTGAGCACAACAAAGAGATGCAGCAAGAGGTGTTGGAGTTGAAAAAACAACATCCAGATAAGCGCATTATGTTGATTGCGGAGAAAGGAACCATGGGTGTTGGTTCATCGCGTATGTCGGGAGTGAACAACGTGGCGCTGTGGACAGGAATTCCTTCAAGTCCGTACGTGCCGTTCATCAATATTGCGCCTGTAATTGCAGGTACAAATGGCATTGCGCCAATTTTCTTGACCACGGTTGGTGTAACGGGCGGTATCGGAATTGACCTTAAAAACTGGGTAACTCAGAAAGATGCGGACGGCAACACGGTTGTTGATGAGGATGGCGAACCAGTTTTGAAACAAGAGTATTCTGTTGAAACGGGAACGGTTCTTACGATCAACACTAAGACAAAGAAATTATACAATGGAGATCAGGAGTTGAAAGATATTTCTGCTGCGTTGACTCCTCCGAAAATGGAATTCATCAAGGCTGGCGGTTCGTACGCGGTTGTTTTCGGAAAGAAGCTACAGACATTCGCTTGCAAAGCGTTAGGAATTGATGTTCCGCAGGTTTACGCTCCATCGAAAGAGGTTTCTATCGAAGGACAAGGTTTGACAGCGGTTGAGAAGATATTCAACAAGAACGCGGTTGGAACTACTCCAGGAAAAACGCTTCATACAGGATCGAACGTACGTGTTGAAGTGAACATCGTTGGATCTCAGGATACAACAGGTCTGATGACATCGCAAGAATTGGAAATGATGGCCGCCACGGTCATTTCTCCGATTGTGGATGGAGCATACCAATCGGGTTGTCACACGGCCTCTGTTTGGGATGACAAGTCGAAAGCGAACATACCAAGGTTGATGAAATTCATGAACGATTTCGGTTTGATCACGGCTCGCGATCCGAAAGGCGAATACCACGCCATGACGGATGTAATTCACAAAGTGCTGAATGACATTACCGTGAGCGATTGGGACATCATTATCGGTGGCGATTCACACACACGTATGTCGAAAGGAGTTGCTTTCGGTGCCGATTCTGGAACGGTTGCTTTGGCGCTCGCAACTGGCGAAGCAACCATGCCGATTCCAGAATCTGTGAAAGTGACTTTCAAAGGCGAAATGAGAAGTTATATGGACTTCCGCGATGTGGTTCACGCAACTCAACAGCAAATGCTGAAGCAGTTCGGTGGCGAGAATGTTTTCCAAGGTCGCGTAATTGAAGTTCATATCGGAACGTTGACCGCGGATCAAGCATTCACTTTCACAGATTGGACGGCTGAGATGAAGGCTAAGGCTTCTATCTGTATCTCGGAAGATGAAACATTGATCGAATCGTTGGAGATTGCGAAATCTCGTATCCAGATCATGATCGAGAAAGGAATGGACAACGAGAAGCAGGTGCTTCAAGGATTGGTTGATAAGGCTAACAACAGAATTGCTGAGATTAAATCGGGAGAAAACCCAACATTGAAGCCAGACGCAAACGCCAAGTATTACGCGGAGGTTGTCATCGATTTAGACGAAATGGCTGAACCGATGATTGCAGATCCAGACGTGAACAACGATGACGTTTCCAAGCGCTACACGCACGATGTAATTCGTCCGTTGTCATACTACGGTGGAACCAAGAAGGTTGACCTCGGTTTTGTGGGTTCGTGCATGGTTCACAAAGGCGATATGAAGATACTTGCGCAGATGTTGAAAAACGTGGAAGCGCAGCAAGGCAAAGTGGAGTTCAACGCGCCATTGGTGGTTGCTCCTCCAACCTACAATATTGTTGATGAACTGAAGGCCGAAGGCGATTGGGACATTCTGACCAAGTACGCTGGTTTCGTGTTCGATGATGATAATCCGAAGAACGCAGCCCGTACCAAATATGAGAACAAATTGTACTTGGAGCGTCCAGGTTGCAACCTGTGCATGGGTAACCAAGAAAAGGCAGAGCCAGGCGATACGGTCATGGCCACTTCAACACGTTTGTTCCAAGGTCGAGTTGTGAAAGATTCTTCTGAGAAGAAAGGCGAGTCGTTGCTGTCATCAACACCAGTGGTTGTTCTTTCAACCATCTTGGGAAGAACCCCAACGTTGGAAGAATACGAGCAAGCGGTAACGGGTATCGTTCTTACGAAGTTCAAGCCATCTAAGAAGAACTTGGTGCTTGCGTAAGTAACCATGTAAGCCATACTTGATGAGCAATTTCGATATTGACAAACTGACTGAATTTGCCATTCAGGAAATCAAGAAATTTTCGAGTGCTCATCAAAGCGAAACTTTCTATGGCTTTTCAATTGATGCGAGCCTCCTATGTTTAAACTCAATTGAAGAGTTTGAGAAGTCGCTAGCACACTATCGAAAGCGTTGGGGAGGTTATCAAGCCGAGGAAGAAATCAAAGACCTAAAGGAGAACACAGGAGATTGGGAATACCAAGGTTTTGCGCAGTTCAAATCTTACAATGGCTTTGATATGAATGCATACAACGACCATTATCATATGGATGATGATGAACAATTGGATACTGATTACGCTAAAGCAATGGATGCGGTGGTTGAAAATCTCAAGCGGTCTGATGCATTTGACAATTTGAAGAAAACCGATGACTTTTATGTAAATCGTGTTGAGCATAACTGACAGATGCAAGCGGCAACAAAAACGTAATGCCAACTGAAGTTTGGTGTTCGTAAAGGCGAACTAAAAACAAGGAAAAAACCGAGTGATTCACTCGGTTTTTTTGTGCCTTATAAATCGATTGTTCGCAACAAGAAATCGTTACGCTTGTTCCAGTTTCGAAAGAAGCCAACGAGTCTCAGTCAGCCCTTTTTGCTCGGAGATTTCGGTAGTCAGGGCTTTTGTCTCTTTGGTATCGGAAAGGTTTACGCGCAGTAGTTTGGATAGGAACCGGAGGTTTTTCTTGAAGATATCTGCATGGTAAGAGAGGTTCTTTTGCCGTGAGACGAAATTCTGCGTGTTACGGAGTTGGTGTTCTGCAAGGTCTAGTTGGTCTAATTCGTAGAAGGTTTTTATGAGCAGCACTCTGGCGTTGAGTGTTATGAATACATCTTTGAATCTGACTTCTTGCAGGAGGGTTTTTGCTTCTTGAAACCGTTCTTGGTCAAACCGCAAGCGGGCCATGTTGTAGTTTCTGAAGTCGGAACGGTTCTTCTTGTCAAGCAGCTCGCTGTAGGTATTGATAAAGCTTTCTACCCAATCGAACTGTCTTACTCTAAGCCCGGTAGAAACGATGTTCTTGAATGCTGGTGCAAATTGGCTCAACTCACTTTGTATCACGCCTTTTTGCAAGCCCAGTTTGTACAGTTCAAAGAGCTCATTGAAGTATTGCTGCTGCCCGCGATTTACGTTTCTGATACAGAAATTCTGCCCCAATACATGAATGTTGCGTTCTTCTTTGGGTTCGATATTGAGGTCTTGTTGTAGCAGGGTTTTGAGTTGCTGAAAGTGGTTTTCGTTCTCTGGTTCGGTCATGGTCAATAGTCCGAACCGATATAGGTTTACCAACGGGTCGGCTTGTTCTGTTTGTGCTAGCAGTGCCAATACCTCGTTGGTCAGTTTGATGTCGTACTGATGTTTGAATACCTGCTGATACGATACCGCGGTACATGCCAGCTTCAATTTGTTGGCCATGTAAAAGTGGTCCAGCCTATCAGAGACCTCTTGTATATGAGTGGTGCTTCTTCGGGCTCCGAGTTGTTCTGCAAACGCTTCTTGCTCCTGCTCAAATTGGAAAAGAAACAGTTGTTGGTTGAGGTCGGTATGCTGCTGGCTTAGCAGTTGTTGGGTGTCTCTGGTTGTTTTATCGAAGTGTTTTTGCAGACCGCGTTTCCTGAGGGCGCTCAGTTTATGCACGGCCACATTGGAAGGTTTCTGATTGTATTCTTTCCACGCCAGAAAGTCTTCTGTCACTACGGCCAGTTGACTCATGGTGCGTCTAATTTCGAGGTCGTTGAAGGTGGTTGTTCTGAATAGCTGCTGGTGTAGGAATTGCCGGCTAAGTTCTGGCCCATCAAACCTTGGGTAATACGGAGCAAGGATGTTGATGAGATCTGAAACTTTTGACCTACGATTGTGAATGGGAGACATCACAAAGCGTTGCAAATCCTTAAATTCATCAGGTCTCAACGTGATGAGTAATTCAACGAGTTTACTTTGTAGAATATCATTGATGGGTTTGCTCATTGATTGATTTGTTTGAGACAAATTGAATGATAAATGTACTATGCGTGTGCTATTGAATAAAATTGTGTGCGACAAATTGGAAAAAATATGGTTGTAGTAAGTGTTGTGTCGTTGAATATTTGCTGTGTGGATAATTGTATCAACTAACACAGATGACCATGAAACGCTTATTCAACCTCACTTTTCTTGTAGCAATTCTGCTTAGCAGTACCCAGCTTTTTAGCCAGCAATGGGAGCGCACCTATTCTGACGGAAACAACAACGGAATCCGTTTCAGGGCGGTGAGACAAACGTCTGATGGCGGCTATGTTTATTTCGGGAATTACCACCACCCGCTAAATGATGGGCAATTCTATGTGGTTAAGGTAGATGCGAACGGTATTCAGGAATGGGAGAATATTCTTGGTGGAACGCTTTACGAAGATGAATCTGACATTATCCAAACCATGGACGATGGTTACGTGGCGGTTGGAAAAACTGGCACAGTAGGAGGTAAGGTTGTAAAGTATGATGCGCTTGGTAATGTGGTTTGGGATCTTTCTCAACCGAACGATGGCAATGGTGGGTCTTATGCTGTTGTTGAGTTGGCAGATGAGTCGCTGGTTGTTTGGGGGTCATCTAGCGGTCCTGGAGCTCAAGGTGGTTATGATTGTTACCTGACCAAGCATGATGCACAAGGCAATGTGATCTGGTCAAGACTGCACGGAGCCGCTTCTACATGGGATCAGGGAAGGGAGATATACAGCACACCCGATGGCGGATTCATCCTTTCGGGGTACTGGGCTGGTACATCCAATCTCTTGTTGATGAAGGTTGATTCGGATGGTTTCGAGGAGTGGAGGACCACTTTTTACCATCCGGGCGGAGCGGCTTATTCTATGCGGGTTCTTCCGCTTAGTGATGGCTATTTGGCCAGCGGAACAGGTACCAGCGGGAAATTGCATCTGTACAAGACCGATTTTCAGGGGAATCTTCAGTGGTCTTCGGATGTTGGAGAGGCTGGAGATGAATTGCGCGGAAATATTGTTCATGCCCACGGTGGTGGTTTCATGACGGTTGGAACATCTACAAGGTTTGGGCTGGGTCTTCAAGACCTGGTGATGATCAAGATAGATGCCAATGGGCAAGAGGAGTGGACCATGCCTTTTGGTGGTACGGAACGAGACCGGGGAAAGTCGATAAGAGCAACGCCCGATGGCGGATACATCTTGGCTGGAGATAGTAAGTCGTTCAGTCAGAACGGAGCGAGTGAGGGTTACGGCATTAAACTGGGACCGAACGATCTGCCATGTCCGGTGGCATTCCAGTCTGTTGAGATATGTAATGGCGAAAGTTTTGCAGTGGGTTCCATGGTCTATGACCAATCTGGAACTTACACCGATTCCATAACAAGCGTTGGTGGCTGCGATTCGATTGTTGTAACGAATCTGACCGTGTTGATGGAGGATACGGTCGTGTTGAATCAGAATATCTGTGACGGACAATCCTTTAGTGTTGGAACAAGCACGTATTCGCAAACGGGAACCTATTGGGATGTGCTGACCAGCGTAGCAGGCTGTGATTCAACTGTTCAGTTGGAACTGAATGTGTTGACTGATCTTGATACCACAGAATACCATCATCTATGTCAGGGTGATCAGTGGAGTTGGGTTCAAGGGTTTTATCTGACGTATCCCGATACGGGAGTATTTTCCATTGATTTTCCGGAGTGGACGCCCGAAGGATGTGCTTACACGCGTACGGTTAGCTTGATTGTTCACCCAGCTTACGATACCACTATAACGGCAACCATATGTGACGGTGAAACATTCAGTGTTGGAACTTACACGCATACGCAAACAGGTGTGTATCAGGATGTTTTCCCGATTGAATATGGCTGCGATTCCATTGTGAATGTGAACCTGACTGTTTTGCCGAGTCCTGATACCGCTTTCTTTGGGTTGATCTGTAATGGAGATTCGTTTACCGTTGGAACGCAGACATACACTTCGAGTGGAGTCTATTATCAGAATTTCACCTCGGCCAATGGGTGTGATTCTACCGTAACGGTTGACCTTACCGTGATTGATGAAGCACCATTTGTAATTAGCCAATCCATTTGTGATGGAGATAGTTTTACCGTTGGTTCCAGTACTTACACAACTCCTGGAACGTACACGGATGTACTGACCAGCAGTCTAGGGTGTGATTCTACGGTGGTAACTGAGCTGAGCTTCTATCCGAATTTGGATACGGTTCATCAGGTTAACCTTTGCGAGGGAGATATTTGGGGTTGGATCGGTGGGTTATCAACCCTTTACGAGGATACTGGAACTTATGTCTATGACCTTCCTAAAGTCTCTCCAGAAGGGTGCGATTACACGCTGACCTATTCTGTTCGAGTTAACCCGAATTATGACACAACGATTACCGCAACCATTTGCGATGGTGAAACATTCAGCGTTGGTACCTATACGCATACACAGACCGGAACGTATGTGGATCATTTCTACGCAGTGGGTGTCTGCGACTCTGTGGTCAATGTGAACTTGACAGTTCTTCCTAGTCCAGATACTACCATTAACGCCAGTATCTGCACAGGTCAAAGTTTCTCGGTTGGAACTTACACCTACACTGCTGGCGGAACCTATACACAGCAGTATACATCGTCTAATGGCTGTGATTCAATAATTACAATCAACGTTACTGAACATCAGGGATTCGAAGTTGACCAGATGGAGATGATATGTGATGGAGATATCTTCATGGTAGGAAGTTCCACCTACACGCAGCCAGGTATTTACGTTGATTCCTTGGTTTCTCTTGGAGGTTGCGATTCTGTGGTAACCACAGAGATCGTGTGGAGTTTGGATAATCCACTTGGTTTTCCGGTCACTGTTCTGCAGGGTAATGTTTATCACGATCTGGACGGTAATTGCGAGTTTTCTGCGGGTGATGTGCCTTTAGATAATTGGGTTGTAGAGGCCACAGGAAACCAGGCATATTATGGAACTACAAATAGTAGTGGCGAATACAGTGTGATCTTGCCTCATGGAAACTACGACCTCAGTGCGCAGACGCCAGTGAATTGGCAGCACTGCGGAATAAGTCCTACGAGCGTCAGCATAAATGGTAATACTGGTTGCTATGCCCAGGCCGACATTGGTCTTGAACCGACCTTCCAATGTGCTGTTTTGGAACTGGATCTGGACATTATTTGTCTGGTGCCGTGTTCAACTTCAACCTATCATTTGAATTATCAGAATATTGGTAATTCCACAGCTTACAACCCAACAATAACTTTTGCTGCAGGGCCATACATTTCTGTTGATTGGGCTTCAGAACCGTGGTCGCTTCCGCAAAGCGGGACCATTTATGAGTTTGAATTGGATAGTGTGCCAGCTGGAGCTTCTGGTTGGATAGCTATTGCGGTAACCATGGATTGCGACACGGGTCTAGTGGGCTACTCGGTATGTTCTGGAGCCTTGCATGATGCTTCGCAATGCTGTAATGTGTATGCTCAATACAATGGTCCTGAAATTGAGTTGGAGGCGGAATGCCAGAACAACAATGAAGTTCAGTTTTTGATCAGGAATGTTGGTCAGGGAGATATGACCGATCCGAGGGAATACTTCATTCTTCAAGACGATATTGTTTATCTACAAGGTGAGTTCTTGCTGAACTCATTAGAGAATCTGCCAATTTCTGTTCCAGCTAACGGAAGTACTTACAGAATGGAAGCTGAGCAGGAGCCAACACATCCGTATGCTGTGCCTCAGGCGTTGGTTGTTGAAGGTTGTGGAACCAATGGTCAAGGCAGCGTTTCGCTTGGCTATGTAGACTTGTTGGAAGGTGGTGACCCAACTCCATCGATTGACTTCAATTGTACCGAGGTTACGGAAGACTGTAATTGCAATATGATGATATCGAGCCCTACCGGGTTTGGCGAACCGAACTTCGTAACAGCCGAAAATGAGATAGAGTATGTGGTCAACTTCCAGAATCAATTCCCAACCGATGTAAATCAGGTGAAAGTAATTGACACGCTACCACCATTCATTGAGCCGCTTAGTATCATCATGGGTGTTGCAAGTCATCCGTTTGAGTTCTCTGTATCTGAACAGGGCATTGTTCAATGGACAATGGACGGTATTGATCTCAGCTACGGAACGCCTGGACAGAATGAAAACACTGGCTTTGTGAAGTTCACTGCCAAGTTGAAGGATAATGTTCCGAATGGAACGGTGATTACGAATAAGGCAGAGATATATTTTGATGGTGTAATAGGGGCAAAAACCAATGAAGTGTTCCACACGGTAGGAGAGCGATTTGTTGATTTCTTAATTCCGCTTTCGGTTGAGGATATGGCTGATCCGAATCATGTGTTGCATGTGTTCCCTAATCCATTCCATGAGTCGACAACCATTGAGTTACAAGGTGTGATTGCCGATCAGGTTTATGTTGAGCTCTATGATATCAATGGTCGTTTAGCGCAACGCACCAATGCCGCTTCGGGAAATATTGTAACGGTTAAACGTGATGGCCTGAATGAAGGAGTCTATCTGTACAAGGTTTATGTTGATGGAACGGTATTCGGTACAGGTAAACTGGTAGTAGGAAAGTAGAATTAAGCATTTTGTTGGTCACACAATAATCAATGGGGTGGCTGGTTTACACGGCAAAACAATCTAACCGCTATCAAAAAATGAAAGATTTAACTATTGCACTGTGTATTGCTGCGCTGTTTGTCTCTTCCTGTCAAGAAACAGAGATTCCAACTCTTCCGTCACCATCTGCTCAATACGTAAGTTGGACTGAAGGAGATTGGTGGGTGTATGAATGGGCTAGGTACAATTACAATGTCGGTGATACTACCGTCTTTTCTATTGATACCATATTTGCTCTTGCAGACACCGTGATAAATGGAAATGTTTACCGAACTCTTTCTGGACCACTATACCCTTGGCGGCACGATTCATTGTTTCACGTCCGCGATTCTTCTGGTTTCATAGTTGAGCCTAATGGTAAGATACTATTGTCCTACACGAATTTCACTGACACCTTGGAGAGTCATTTGGATTCAACTTGGGGGTGGTTTACGCGGATGCGAGAGGATCCAAGTCCAACGGTAGTACCTGTGGGTTCCTTTTCTACGATAAACTATCAGACCATATTTCAAATTTATGGTCATGAATATTATTGCGGAGATAGTATTATTTACAGTGATCGGCAGTTTGCAGAGAATGTTGGAATGGTTAGAATGTCTTATCATTATGCTACGTTTGGTCCCTGCATAGATCACGTGTATAATCTCATTTCTTATGATGTTCAGTAAAGGAGTCCTTTAACAAGCTAGATGGGTAATCAAAGCAGGGAGCAATCCCTGCTTTTGTATTTTCAAACGCTCACATGGCGAAGAATAAAAAGCAGAAGAAATCTTCAGAGGACTCGGAAAAACGAAACCTGCTTTTCGGTGGATTTCTCTTAGCGAGCCTAGTGTTGCCTATTCTATTTAGTTCAAGTGAAGCGATTGACCCAACCTATCTCATTCGTCATCTTGCTCTATCGCTAGTGTTGGGAGCTGCGTTTTTGTTCATGGTTGTGACTACGGAAAGGAATCAGATTGCTGCTGGTTTTATTCGAATTGCCAAAACACCTTTATCACTTGTGTTGCTTGCGTTTTTGGTGGTCAAATTGGCTTCTATTTCGGTTGCGATAAATAAGGTAGAAGCAGTTTTTGATGTGTTGTCCTATTTAATTGGGTTTGTCTTTTTTCTGGTTTCTTCTGTTCTGATTGTGCGAGAAGATAATTCTTGGAAAGCCGTGTCTCAGGTCGCAATGGTTTTGAATGCGGTGCTCTTACTTTTCGCTGGTTGGGAATTCCTGAATGTCGGTTTCAACTGGCAAGATATGGGCGAAGTGGGTTCGGTCATGATTAATCAGAACATGTTTGCGCCCATGTTTCTACTTTGTATGCCACTGTTACTTCTCGGAAGAAGTGAAACTGATAAGACATCTTGGTTAGCATTGGTTCTGGTTGGATTGAATGTTCTGGTTATTGTGGCTCTTCAGAATCGCGCAACCTACTTGGCGCTGCTGGTCGGCATTCTTGTTTATGCCGCAGTTTTGATTTTTCGCAGGAACAAAAACTTGATTTTCAAACTCACGTTTGCTGGCGCCCTACTGGCAATAATTGGCTTTGGAACGAGTCAAGTGCTTAAGCATGTTGACTATCTCGAAGTGTTGACCGATCGCGAAGCAATCATTCATGACCGCTACAATTCCGTAACCGAGCGGCTACAATTGTGGAATCGGTCGGCTCTGCTTTTTGTCGATAATCCAATTTTAGGCGTTGGAGCAGGTAACTGGCCTTTGCGAGTTGGAGAGTATGGAATTACTGACCCAATAAGCGACAAGGGCAACAAGTATTTCTTGCGACCACATAACGAGCTTCTAAAGACAGCTTCGGAACTTGGGATAATTGGAATGCTGGTTTTGCTAACCGTTATCATGCTGGTTTTTCGGCAGTTACTAACGGTTATTAGAAATGAAAATACGCTGCAAACAGGTACGCTGCTGTTTTCTGGTCTAGCGGCTTTTGCAGTTGTCTCGATGCTATCTTTTCCATTGGAGCGTGTGCCGTTATTCGTTTTGGTAATGCTTCTGTTGGCGCTACTTAATAGCTATGGTATTCAGAAGGAAGAGACAAAACAGGCGGGTAAAGGTTGGTTGTTGGTTATTGGTCTTTTTGTTTCTGTTGGTCTTGGATATGCATACTTCCAAAGATGGGAGAACGATAAGATTGCCAAGAACATGGATGATGCGCGGAATCGCAAGCAATGGTCGCGGGTTTCTAAACTGAGCCAAGAGTTGAATCCAAGGTGGTATAACGTCAACTATTTCCGCGTGCCAGTTGAGTTTTACAGTGGCTTGGCTGCGTATCATTCAGGGCAAATCGAGTTTGCAAAAGAGCTTTTCACGAATGCGCTCGAATACAATCCTAATCATATCCTGACGCTTACCAACTTAGGAACGTGCAATCAGCAACTCAACGATTCGGAATCTGCAATTGAACAATATGAGCGTGCATTGATGGTCAATCCTAATTTTGAAACGGCCAGAGTCAATCTGGCTATTGCGCATTACAAGCTTGGCAATCATGAGCAAGCTCTGCTTGAAATCCAACAGTGTAAGAATCCGCCAGCGAATCTTGTGGTGGCCATTGAACGTGCTCTGCAACGCTGATAAGTTGTGCGTTCATTGTGGTGAACGAAAGTGTTCGATTTGGTAATCCTTTGGGTTTTATTTAGAACCATTCTAAATTATATCGTGGTCATTATTCGACACGACCACTATTGCCTTTCTGTTAAATTTGCCGCGATTTTAAGGACGAGTAATCCGAACGAAATATGTCAAAAGACATCAAGATCAAAAAAGGCCTCAACATTCCGCTAAAAGGAGAGGCCGACAAGGTGTTTGGAAATGCAAATAGTTCCGACACATACCTAGTTAAACCAACCGATTTCAAGAATTTCACGCCAAAGCTTCTGGTTAAAGAGGGAGCAGAGGTGTTGGCTGGTTCTCCGTTGTTCTACAATAAGGAATACGCAGACGTGAAGGTCGGTTCGCCAGTAAGTGGCGAGGTGGTTGAGGTTATCCGCGGAGCTAAGCGAAAGATTCTGGGCATCAAGATTTTGGCCGATAAGGAAATCCGCTATGCTGATTTTCCTGCTGCCGATGCAAGCTCGATGAGCAGAGAAGACGTGAAAAAGCGTTTGCTTGATCAATGTCTTTGGGCCTTCATCAAAAGAAGACCTTATGGAACAGTTGCAAGACCGAACGATGAGCCGTTGGCCATTTACATTTCAGGTTTTGATAGCGCTCCGCTTGCTGCCGATGTCGATTTCGTGCTACACGGAAAAGAGAAGGAATTCCAAGCAGGTTTGGATGCGTTGAAGCAACTGACCGATGGACCAGTTCATTTGAACTTGCACAGGAGTCTGAGTACTTCTGACGTGCTGAAAAGCGCCAAAGGTGTTCAGGTTAATTGGGTTAGCGGACCGCACCCATCTGGTAACGTTGGAGTTCAGATTCATCACATCAGCCCTCTGAATAAGGGAGAAGTTGTGTTTACCGTTGCTGCGCAAGATGTTGCGTTGATCGGTAATGCTTTCCTAACGGGAAAATATGATGCGACACGTGTTGTTGCTGTTGCTGGACCAAAAGCAAACAATCCGAAATATTACAGAGCAGTTCAAGGTGCTTTGGTAAGTTCATTTGCTTCCGATGTTGAGGGAGATAACAACCGATTCATCAGCGGAAACGTGCTTACAGGAACCAACGTTGGCAAAGACGGTTACCTCGGTTTCTTCGATAAGGAAGTAACGGTTCTTGAAGAAGGAAACGAGGCCAAATTCTTCCTTACAGAAGGTTGGGCAGGTCCAGGTTTTGGAAAGCATTCAGCTTCGAGAAGTTACTTCTCTTGGTTGATGCCAAGCAAGAAATACGACCTTGATACCAACACCAATGGCGAGCCAAGAGCGCTGGTTGTAACTGGAGAATATGAGAGTGTTTTCCCGATGGACATCTATCCGCAGCATTTGTTGAAGGCGATCATGATCGGAGACATTGAGCTGATGGAGAATCTTGGAATTTACGAGGTTGATGATGAGGATTTCGCGCTTTGTGAGTATGTGTGCACGTCTAAAACGGCCGCACAGCATATCGTTCGCGAAGGTTTGGAGCTCATCGAAAAAGAATGTGGTTAAACGATAAGGCATAATGAAGTTTCTACACACCGCCTTCCAGAATATGAAAGCTCCTTTTGAAAAGGGGGGCAAGTTTGAGAAGTACGACAAGGTTTTAACGGCAATCGATGCTTTTGAAACCCTAATGTTCACTCCCGAGGAGGTAACGCACACAGGTGCTCATATCCGCGATGGAATTGACCTGAAGCGTACTATGAGTACGGTTATCCTTGCGATGGTTCCGTGCTTGCTTTTCGGAATGTATAACGCGGGTTATCAGCACTATCTTCAATTAGGAGAGTTGGCAACCGCATCTTTCATGGATATGTTCACAATCGGATTGATGAAAGTCCTTCCGCTTGTGGTTGTTTCTTACGGAGTTGGACTTGGAATTGAGTTTGGCTTTGCGATGTACAAAGGACATTCAGTTGAGGAAGGTTACCTCGTAACGGGTATGCTTATTCCGTTGATCGTTCCTGTTGATATTCCACTTTGGATGTTGGCCGTAGCCGTTGCATTTGCTGTTGTTTTCGGTAAAGAAGTTTTCGGTGGAACGGGAATGAACATTCTGAACGTAGCCTTGACCGCAAGAGCATTCTTGTTCTTCGCTTATCCAACGTTTATGTCTGGAGATAAGATCTGGGTTCATGAAGGAATGACAAACGATGCCATTTCTGGAGCTACCATTCTTGGAGATCTTGCCGGAATGAAAGGTGGATTGGAAAGTCTGCGTTTCACGGCAGAGGAGATGTTCCTTGGATTTATTCCAGGTTCTGTTGGCGAGACTTCAACGCTTGCGGTTCTTATTGGAGCTGCTATCCTACTTATCACAGGAATCGGAAGCTGGAGAATCATGCTTGCTGCAGTTCTTGGTGGAGGAACCATGGGATTGATTTTCAACGCATTTGGCGTAAACGGTTTGATGCAGTTCGAATGGTGGCAACATATGATCGTTGGTGGATTTGCCTTCGGAGTAGTGTTCATGGCAACTGATCCTGTAACTGCTGCTCAGACCAATAAAGGAAAATGGATCTATGGATTCTTAATCGGTTTCTTGGCCATTATGATCCGTGTGTTCAACCCAGCGTATCCAGAAGGAATCATGTTGGCCATTCTGTTCATGAATGTGATGGCACCGTTGATCGATCACTACGTGGTTGAAGCCAACATCAGTAAGAGATTGAAAAGACTAAAAGTTAAAGCTGCGTAATCATGGCGGTTGATGTAAATAGTAATAAGTACACCTTCATCTTTGCTACGGTAATGGTGATCGTGGTAGCAACGTTATTGGCTCTTGCTTCTGAGAGTTTGAAGCCAATGCAGAAGAAGAATGTCGCGAACGAAAAGCGCCAGAACATCCTTAGTTCTGTTGGAATTGAGGTTGAAGCATCTGAAGCGGAAGCTGCTTACGAGGAAAACCTTGTAGAAGCGGTAGTTCTTGATGCAAACGGAGAAGTAGTTGCTGATCCTGCATTGGGCGCTTTTGAAATTGATGTATTGAAAGATTACAAAGCAGGGCTTTCGAACATTTACAAAGCCAATGCAGATGACATGGACGCTATGAAAGCGGCTTTGTTGCAATTTGGTGAAGGCGGTGTGAACTATCCACTTTTCGTGTTGAAGAAGGATGGCGAGAACGTTTATGTTGTTCCTGTAGTTGGAACTGGACTTTGGGGGCCGATCTGGGGATACATCACTATTGCTGGAGACGGTAAAACTGTAGTAGGTGCCGTTTTTGATCACAAATCAGAAACGCCAGGTTTGGGTGCTGAGATCAACCAAGCGTCTTTCCAAAAGCCGTTTGAAGGAAAAACCATTTTCGATGAGAATGGCGACTACGTTGGAATCAAAGTGATGAAAGGCGGTGCGCAAGGTTCGCCTCACGGTGTTGATGCCATTTCTGGTGGTACCATTACAAGTAATGGCGTTACTGAAATGATAGTGAGAACCTTGAAGATCTACGAACCATACTTGTCAAATCTTGGTGGTGAACCAGAAGTTGTTGAGGAAGTTGAATTGCCTGTTGATTCACTTGCTGTGGCAGCAGATTCATTGAATGTTGAAGAATTAACAGACAGTTTGGAGCTGTCTGCTGAATAAACTGTTGAAAATTTAAAGACTTCACACATGAGCGAAGTAGCAGTTGAAGAAGTAAAAAAGAAGCCGTCAGAGCCGTTGTTCTCAAAGAAGAACCGCGCGCTGATCACTAATCCGCTTGATGACGATAACCCGATTACGGTACAGGTACTTGGTATCTGTTCTGCTTTGGCAATTACCGTTCAGCTAAAGCAAGCTGTGGTAATGTCGTTGTCGGTTTTGTTCGTATTGGCAGCTGGTAACGTTATCGTTTCGTTGATGCGAAACTTGATTCCGAATCGAATCCGAATCATTGTTCAGTTGGTAATTGTTGCCGCATTGGTAATTCTGGTTGACCAAGTTTTGAAGGCATTTGTTTACGATGTGTCGAAAGCACTTTCTGTATTCGTTGGTCTGATCATTACCAACTGTATCATTATGGGGCGTTTGGAAGCATTTGCTCTTGGTAACAAGCCTTGGCCAGCATTCCTTGATGGTGTTGGAAACGCTGCAGCTTACGGTGGAATTCTGATCATTGTATCATTCTTCAGAGAGTTGTTGGGTTCTGGTAAACTTTTCGGTTTCCCTGTGTTGGGGCAGAAAGTTGGAGCTCTTCTTTCAGACGGAACTCTTGCAACGGAAGCAACTGGATTGTACGCACTCGGATACGTAGATAACGGACTGATGATTCTGCCACCAATGGCATTGATCACCGTTGGAGCCATTATCTGGGTACAGCGCGCCAGAAACAGAAAATTGATTGAAGCTTAAAAGTCGCAAGTAGCAAGTCGAAAGCCACAAGTATTAGAGAAAAACGAATAAGAAAGAAGTTACCGCTTGAAGCTTGAGGCTTGAAGCTTGAAACTCAAAAGAAATGGAATACATAAACATATTCGTCAAAGCCATCTTCATCGAAAACATGATTTTTGCCTACTTCCTAGGCATGTGTTCTTACTTGGCTGTAAGTAAAACTGTAAAGACCGGTGTTGGTCTTGGAGCAGCAGTGATCTTCGTTTTGGGTTTCACAGTTCCTGTGAACTACCTCTTGGAGAATTACATTCTTAAAGAAGGAGCACTTTCTTGGTTAGGGCCGCAGTTCGCAACTATGGACCTTAGCTTCTTGAGCTTCATCATGTTCATCGCCATTATCGCCTCAATGGTACAGTTGGTAGAAATGGTGGTTGAGAAATTCGCACCAGCGTTGTATTCTTCGCTTGGTATTTTCCTTCCGTTGATCGCGGTAAACTGCGCTATTCTTGGTGGTGCACTCTTCATGCAAGAACGTCAGTACGCAAACATTGGCGAAGCAACTGTATTCGGATTGGGTTCTGGAGTTGGTTGGTTCTTGGCCATTGTTGCCATTGCTGCCATCAGAGAGAAGATTCGTTATTCAAACGTTCCAGCTCCGTTGCGCGGATTGGGAATTACATTCATCATTACAGGCTTGATGGGCATTGCGTTCATGAGCTTTATGGGAATCGAACTTTAAAACACTTTAGCTAACAGACATGGTTCTATTAAGCACAGGAGTAGTAGTAGGAGTAAGCGTTGCGGTATTCCTATTGGTCATTTTTATGTTGGTTTCACTTCTGCTTTTTGCTAAAGCAAAACTGGCTCCATCTGGCCCCGTTAAAATTCTGATCAACGGAGAGAAGGAAGTAGAGGTTGAATCTGGTGGTAGCATCCTCGCTACTTTGGGTAACAACAAGATTTTCTTGCCATCGGCTTGCGGTGGTGGTGGTACTTGCGCGCAGTGTAAGTGTCAGGTGTTTGAAGGTGGTGGTGAGATTTTGCCTACTGAAGCACCGTATTTCTCAAGAAAAGAGATTGCCGATAACTGGAGATTGGGTTGTCAGGTGAAGATCAAGCAGGATATGAAGATCGGTATCCCTGAAGAGATCTTCGGTATCAAGGAATGGGAAGCAAAGGTTGTTTCCAACTACAACGTTGCTACGTACATCAAGGAATTTGTTGTTGAGATTCCTGAGGAGATGCACTACGAAGCTGGTGGTTACATTCAGATCAAGATTCCTCCGTGTACAGTGAAATTCTCTGACATGGACATTTCAGCTCACCCGAAAGATCACCCAGGCGAGCCAGATAAGTTTGAGAAGGATTGGAGTGAAGGGCCATTCGCTATGCGCGGATTGGTTATGAAAAATGACGAGGAAGTTGTTCGTGCTTATTCGATGGCATCTTACCCAGCAGAGGGTAGAAACATCATGTTGAATGTTCGTGTTGCGGCTCCACCATTCGATAGAGCAAATAATAAGTGGGCAGACATCAACCCCGGTATTGCGTCTTCTTACATCTTCAACTTGAAGCCAGGAGATAAAGCAATCATTTCTGGTCCTTACGGAGAGTTCTTCATTAAGGAAACCGATGCTGAGATGCTTTATATCGGTGGTGGTGCAGGTATGGCGCCAATGCGTTCGCACATCTATCATTTGTTCCGCACATTGGAAACAGGTCGTAAGGTTTCTTACTGGTACGGTGGACGTTCTAGAGCCGAGCTATTCTACATCCACTACTTCAGAGACATCGAAGCGAAGTTCCCGAACTTCAAATTCTACATGGTTCTTTCTGATGCGAAGCCAGAAGATAACTGGGTAGAGAAGAAGGATATTAACGACCCAGAAGGAGATGGATTTGTTGGATTCGTTCACAACGCTGTTATCGACCAATACTTGAAGCATCATGATGCTCCAGAGGATATTGAATTCTATTTCTGCGGACCTCCAATGATGAACCAAGCAGTTATCAAAATGTGCGATGACTGGGGAGTTCCACCAGAGAACGTATCATTTGACGACTTCGGAGGATAATCTCGAAACACAAAATTTTGAAAGCCCTGATAGTAACATATCAGGGCTTTTTTCGTTAGCAGCCATTGACTTTACCAAAACTGGTATTTGATGAAGTATTCGCTCGTTTTTGTACTGATTGTGTTGTCCACATTTTCGCTTCAAGCAAAGGAGACAGGAACAGATACAGAGAATGCAGATTCTTTGGCGATTCAGTCAGATACCATCGTGAGTCTTGCTACTTCGTTTCTTGGAGTACCATATCGGTATGGAGGAATAACACCAGAACAGGGGTTTGATTGCAGTGGTTTTGTCAAATTCGTATTCTCCAATTTTGGGTTTGATATACCAAGAACTACCGTTGAGATGGCAGATTTCGGAGAGGAAATTCATCTTGATAGTTGTAAAAAAGGCGATATCATTCTGTTCTCTGGAAGAGACAAGAAAAAGCGACCTATCGGTCATGCTGGAATCATCATCAGTAACATGGATGAACCTCTGAAGTTTATTCATAGTGCCACCAGCAACAATCGTGGAATTGTGATTTCCGCCTTTGATGGGTTGGATTATTACAAAAACAGATTTGTGAAAGTAATTCGGGTTTTGAGCCCGTTGGAAGCGATATCTGAATAGTCCATTGCGGCATGTAACAAAGGGCGGTTGTCGCCCGTACGACAGTCGCAATTAACCAAGTATATTTGCCCTACCAATTCCTACTATTATGAAACAATTTACCCAGTATTCACTTGCACTTTTTGTGCTTGTGATAACGGTATTCTCAGGCTGTGAGCGCTATGAGAGAGTAACTGAATCCACAGAAACCTCTGAATATTCAGGAGATTTCCTTCGAAAATATTACAATCTCCAGTGCCAGATAACCAAAGAGACGGAAGGTTTCTTTCCTCCGCAGGCGGCCAGAGCCTTCGCTTATGTTGGCATCGCAGCTTATGAAGCTGTTGTTCCTGGTATTCCAAATGCTAAGAGTTTAGGAGGGCAGATAAATGGTCTATCGGCCAGTGCGATTCCAGTTCCAAATGAAGATGAAGCATACAATTGGGCAGTTGCGGCCAATGCAGCTGCTGCTGAAACCATGCGTTTGATGTTCGACCTAAATCTTTCTGAGGAAAATCTTGCGAAGATCAACCAGATGGAAGAGAACAACTATAATCAGATGTACGCTGATTATCCATTGCCTGTTGCTGAGCGTTCTGTTGCGTTCGGAAAGGCTATTGCGGATGCTGTCTATCAGTATTCGATGACGGATGGAGGGCATCAATCTTACCTTGATGCATTTCAATTGCCGTATGAATCTCCGGTAGGGGATCATTGCTGGATTCCAACAGGAGCTGTGGTTAATCCAATTAGTCCGTATTGGGCGCAGTGCCGTCCTATGTTGGCTGTGGATATTTCGGAAACGCAGCCACCAGCACCGAAGGCTTTTTCCTCTGACCCATCATCTGAGTTTTACGATCAAGCAATGCAGGTTTATAATCAGGTAAATAGCAATACTGCCGACCAAGTAGAAATAGCCAAGTTTTGGGCGGACGATCCGTTCAAAACGTGTACACCAGCCGGGCACACATTCAACATTATGACGCAGTTGCTAGAGGAAGTGGATGCTTCTTTGGCGAAATGCGCTGTAGGATATGCCATGCTTGGTGTGGCGGAGAATGATGCCTTCATCTCTTGTTGGGTAAGTAAGTATGAATACGATCTGATTCGTCCAGTATCATACATCCATCAATATATTGACCCGAATTTCCAAACTGTTATTGGTACGCCACCGTTCCCAGCGTACTCTTCTGGACATTCTTGTGAGATAGGTGTTGGTGAGAAGGTATTCACTGAGTTGTTTACCAATGGTGATGGCAACTACGATCTATCTGACAGAACAGGTCTTCAGTATGGTTTTGGAATCCGTCACTTCACCAATTTTGCTGATATGTCTTTAGAATGTGCCAACTCAAGATTCTATGGCGGTATTCATTACCCAATGGACAACATTGAAGGATTGGAGACAGGTAGAAAGATCGGAGAAAACGTTGTACAACTTATTGAATGGCCAGAGGTAAATTAATTATTGAGGTAGCTCTTGCCGCAGTGGTACTGAATTCTTGTTCCAGTACAAACGAGAAGGAATCGCTTGTTGACCCAGTTGAATGGATGGCAGATTTGCATTGCGAAGCCGTTGAGCTTAGAAAAGCACGCTTTGAATTGGCTGATCGCATGAGGTTCATTCAAGACACCATTATGTTGCCGCAAACTTCAGATAGTTTGAAATCGGTGCTACAAAATAAGTTAGATGCGCTAGAGCCATATAAAGACAGTGTAGTTACGCGAAGCTTGGATCTGGCCAAGGTTATCAAGTTCAAACTCGATTCATTGATTGAGAACGAATTGGCGAAAGGCGAGGAGCGAAAAGCTTTTGATGAGCGATTAACGGCTGTTCTCAAAGAGCGAGGCTGCGAGTAGGTTCAATGTCAATTCGAGCGTTACTTTTGGCATAATGAAATATCTGTTCATTATTGCTTCAGTAATCTTCTTGGCTGCTTGTGGAGGCGTTGAGCGTAAGAAGGCCACTGGCTACACTCAAGGCACAACATATTCTGTCATTTATTACAGCAATGGAGCTGATCTTCAATATCAGATAGATAGTTTGCTGCTGGCATTCGATCGTGTGCTTTCAACGTACCAGGAAACCAGTTACATCAGCAAGTGGAATAAGAATTCGGCTGTTGGAATTGATCAGCCAGCAATGTTCAAGGAAGTGGTTGGTAGGGCAAAGGAAATTGGTGAGCGTACCGATGGAGCATTCGATATCACGGTTTCACCATTGATGAAGTATTGGTTTGAAAACAACTGGCAGGTAACAGAATTAGACTCATCTAAAGTTGATAGTCTGATGTCCTTTGTGGGAATGGAAAATGTGATTTTGAAAGGGCAAGATTATATCAAGTCGGACTCCCTAACTCAATTAGATGTAAATGCCATTGCACAAGGCTATTCGGTCGATGTGCTTTCCAGATTTCTGGAAAGCGAAGGAGTATTCAATTATTTGGTTGAGATAGGAGGGGAGATTCGCGCGTCTGGCGCAAAACCGAATCAGGAGGCTTGGTCAGTCGGCATTGACAGACCTTCAGAAGGAAATCTGGAAAGAGAATTGGCTATGTCGGTTGAATTGAATGATCGTGCACTTGCCACTTCTGGTAATTACAGAAAGTTCGTTGAGATAAACGGTCAGAAGTTCGGGCATACATTGGACCCACGGACAGGTTATCCAGCTAAGACCGATGTTCTCAGCGCAACGGTTCTAGCCGAAGATTGTATGACAGCGGATGCGTACGCTACCGCGTTGATGGTGCTGGGTTATGAAAGGTCAAGAAGTTTGATTGAGATAAACGAGTCGCTGGATGCGATTATCATCTATTCAGACCAATCAGGAAATGTAAATACTTGGGATTCGAGAGTGGATTAAGCTGCTTCGCTCGGTTTTTGGCACTTCTCATCTGGAAGCGCACCACAGAAACTGCAAGCTTTTCCTTCTTCATTTAAGAAAGGACTGTTACTGGCACAGGTACCAGAAAACTCTCCGTTTTTCTTTAAGAGAATCTTGATTCCTATTCCAGCGAATCCTAAACCCAACAATAATATTGCTGCTACTACAACTTCCATAATTAAGCAGTTTCTACTGAAGTAACGTCTTGAATAAGCGTTTGTTCCCTGTCTGGACCAACCGACACAACGGAAATTGGAACACCAGTTTCTTTTTCAATGAACGCGATGTAATCTTTCAACTCCATAGGAAGTTCATCTCCATTCTTGAACTTGGTTAGGTCGGTATTCCAGCCTTTCAATTCGGTGTAAACGGGCACAGCTTCTTCTGAAAGATCAAAAGGCATTTGATCAGTTAACTGTCCGTTTACCTTGTAGCCTGTACAAATTTTGATGGTATCGAATGAATCTAGAACATCCGTTTTCATCATATTCAGTTCGGTAACACCGTTAATCATAATGGCATAATTCAAAGCAGGAAGATCTAACCACCCACAACGTCTTTTACGACCTGTTGTAGAGCCATATTCGTGGCCAATATCGCAGAGTTTGTCACCTGTTTCATCGAACAACTCAGTTGGGAATGGACCAGAACCAACTCGCGTGCAATACGCTTTGAAAATGCCGATAACACGACCAATCCGGTTAGGCGCAATTCCTAAGCCTGTACAAGCTCCAGCGCAAACCGTGTTGGAAGAAGTGACAAATGGGTAGGATCCAAAGTCAATATCAAGTAACGAACCTTGAGCACCTTCTGCCAAAATGGTTTCGTTGTTCTTAAGTTTGGCATTCAAGTACGGTTCGCTATCAATCAATTCAAATCGCTTAAGCGTATCCAAACTGGCAAACCACTCGCTCTCAATTTCAGCGGGAACACCTTCAGCTCCGTAATGTCCAAGCATTTGCTCATGCTTTTCCTTCAAAAAAGTGTATTTCTCCTTGAAGTTGGTACTAAGAATATCGCCAACCCGAATTCCGTTACGCCCTGTTTTATCCATATAAGTTGGGCCAATTCCTTTCAACGTGCTACCGATCTTTCCCTTTCCTTTTGCAGCCTCAGAAGCTGCATCCAATAATCGGTGCGATGGCAATATCAAATGTGCTTTTTTGGAGACTTTCAAACGTTTTGTGGCATCAACACCACGCGCATCCAAGGCATCAATTTCTTTTTTGAAAATTATCGGGTCGATAACTACACCGTTCCCGACCACATTCACTGCATTCTCACGGAAAATTCCTGAAGGAATGGTGTGCAAAACGTGCTTGATTCCTTCAAACTCCAACGTATGGCCAGCATTTGGCCCACCTTGAAAACGAGCAATTACATCGTATTCAGGAGTAAGAACATCAACGATCTTTCCTTTTCCTTCGTCTCCCCATTGGAGCCCAAGAAGTACATCTACTTTCTTCAATTCTTTGTTCTTGATATTTATAGACTTTCGGCCGCATCCTCAACCGAATCATGGATTTTGAAAATGGAATCGAGCTTGGTCATGACCATCAGCTTTTTCACTTTTGGCGAAATGCCTCCGATAACCAACTCTCCACCAGCATTTCGGGCTTGAGTAAACATCCCAATTAAGAGGTTCAGACCAGTGCTATTAACGTATTCAAGAGCAGCAAGATCCATCAGGTATTTGTTGTTACCTGATTCGTTCAAACCCTCAAACTCTTTTATAAGTCCTTCGGCCTGTGACTTTTCAATGAGACGTCCAGAAACATTGATGCGCGTGTAATTGGGATGATCTGTAATGGTGTATTCCATTGTCGTTAATTGATACGTTGGTCTAATCTTGTTTGGATTGGCATTCATGACACACTCCGTAAAGGTTCATGGAGTGGCTGTTTACCTTGAATTTGAGCAGGTTGCCAACCGTGTTTTTGATATTCTGAATTCTCGGATCGCAGAACTCGATCACTTTAGAACATTCAGTGCATATCAAGTGGTCGTGCTGTGCATACTTGTACGATCGCTCAAAATGAGCAATGTTTCTCCCAAACTGATGCTTGGTTACAAGCTTACAATCCAGAAGAAGTTCGATGGTATTGTAAAGAGTAGCTCTGCTAACGCGATAGTTCTTCTCCTTCATTTGAACGTATAGCGACTCTATGTCGAAGTGACCATCACTACTGTAAACTTCACCAAGTATGGCAAATCGTTCAGGTGTTTTACGATGTCCGTGTTCACCCAAATAATTGGAGAAAATCTCCTTTACGCTATCGAATATTTCAGTTTCGGGTTCGGAAAGCATTGCTGCCGATAAAAGGTCAAAGTTATGCAATCAGAGTTTAGAACTACTGCTCCCAGCGAACGAATTTCAACAGTTGATTGTAGCCGTTGCATTCGGCCATCATGATGTAAACTCCATGGCCCAAATTATTTACGGGAATGGTCAAATCTGTGTTGGTCACGTTACTCAGATTGTTGGAATAAGCAATGTTCCCGTTTCTGTCAAAAATGTACAGGTTAACATCACTTTCATATTTGGTTGCGATTTCAGCATAAAGCCAATAGCTCGTAGGATTTGGGTAAATGTTGACTGCAACGCTTTCGCACGGACCCTCTGACCATTGAAATAGATTGGCACCGATTTCAGCATAGCAGGAATTCCGGTAGGTAACCCCATCGCAACCGCAAACGGGAATAAATCCACCCCCCAAACAAGAGTTTGGAGTTGTAACCGGACTCACGGTGTCTTTGCACTGCCCAAAAGCGAATACGGGAAGGAACACGAGTATGAACCAAATATGCTTCATCAGTCCGAAGTTACGGTGTCTTTCCGCACAAATTTAGACTTGTGGTTGAAGAATAATCCCAAATGCATGTTGGTAAAGTGAGCCGTGTCGGTTGAGATCTCTGAACTGAACAACCATCCAGAACTTGGAAGTGGTTCTAGTTCAATCAACTGCGCGGATGACTCAACTGTATGAATGAAGTCCATGCGCTCATCAACAGCATGAGCGTATTCAGAAGTTTGAGATATCTGTGTGTATCCAACATGTACTTGGTAAATCAGAGTAATAGAAAGCGCTGCAATTGTAAAGTGAATGAGGCGTCCTTTCGTGAAAATGTAAAACCACGTTCCCAATTGATAGGCAGTCACCACGCCTACCATTAACATAACAACACTTATTGGAAACCAAGCTCGTGTTGGCCCCATTTCGCACATCACCATTCCGAGAGCCATTGCAAGGGTAAGAATGATGAGGTCAGACAGGATCCAAATGGTTTTATTGGCCCAGAATATTTCTTTGATAGACACTAATTGGAATCGAAGTTGTTTACGTCCAAAGAATCCAAATGGAGCCACAAACAAAATCAGCAATGGCAGTTTCAGCGGAATTTCTTTTAAGTTGAATTTGATGTAATTCCAAAGGCCGACCAGTAACTTTTCTCCAAATGGATAATGGGGTAAGTGTTCTCTTCTGATCTGAATTCCTGGTCCGATCATACTGATTCCAAATCCGACCATGCAGCCTAAAGTTGCCGCATGCAATGCGTTTCTATCAAGCCAGTTGGTTTCATGTCTTCGGGTTTTAATACCTAAGAAGAGTAATGTGAGTAACGTGGCAATCGCTGCACTTTCGCTTGCACCACCGGCAAACAGAAAAATCAAAAAGGTTAGTACACGTCTAATTATTGGAATCCAATGTTGAAGTAGGAGAGAGCCGCCCAGAAAGGCTGCAAAGGTTCCCCAGAGATACATGGGAGCAACCGTTATCCAATACCAAGTGTCATTTTTTTCGAATGAGATGTAGAATGCGATTGCGAGCAGGTAAATCGAGATAATGGAAATCTGAATTCTCGTGAATGGAAGCTTCAGCGTTTTGTTGATTGCCGATGTAAATGACCAAATGGAGACGAAGCCGAGTAGGAGAGAGCAGACGTGAAATAGGAATAGGACGGACTGGTTTTCTCCTTTGCTGAGAAACGAATTGGTTATTAGAATTGAGGACCAGCGAGGATTCCAATTTTGATAATAGAATACCATCGTTTCCCAGATTCCATGGTTTTTCACCATCACAACATGGTGGAAATCATCTGCAGCAAGACGATAGTTACTCGCAACCCAAAGGAAAATGACCACGAACAGCAGCGCATTCGCTGCCATCAGTCCAAAAACGAAACGTTGCTGTCGGTTGGTCATTCTCTAAATTAAAAAGGGCCGTTTCTTCCGAAACAGCCCTTTTCCAAACTTGTTTGTGAATTTACTTCACTTGGTCAACTATAGCTTTGAACGCTTCTGGTTCGTTCATTGCTAGGTCGGCCAAAACCTTACGGTTAATGTCGATTCCTTTTTCGTTCAGTTTACCCATGAAAACAGAGTAAGACATGCCGTACTGACGTGAACCCGCGTTGATACGCTGAATCCACAATTTGCGGAACTCACGCTTGCGCGCTTTTCTGTCTCTGTACTGGTACTGAAGACCTTTTTCAACGGCATTCTTAGCTACCGTCCAAACATTTTTTCTTCTTCCGAAGTAGCCTTTCGCTTGCTTCAGAACCTTTTTGCGCCTTGCTCTAGAGGCAACTGCATTTACTGATCTTGGCATTTTGTTTCGATTTTGTCGTTAAGCGCTCTCTTATGAGAAACTTGATTGGCTTAAAAACGGGTTAACTTAAATTAGATGTTAAGCATGTGCTTTACGTTCGGAGTGTCAGCGCTGCTCACCAAAGTAGCTTTCGTCAGATTTCTCTTCTGCTTAGTGGTCTTCTTGGTAAGAATGTGACTCTTGAACGCGTGCTTACGCTTAATTTTTCCAGAACCTGTCAGCTTGAAACGCTTCTTAGCGCTGGAGTTAGTCTTAACCTTAGGCATAACGTTTATTGATTATTGATTAACTATTTACTTCTTTCCTTTTTTCGGAGAGAGGATGATGAACATCTTCTTTCCTTCCATCTTAGGTAGCATCTCCACTTTTGCGATTTCTTCCAACTCGTTGGCCAATCGGAGAAGTAGAATTTCACCTTTGTCTTTATACACTATCGACCTTCCTCTGAAGAATACAAATGCCCGAACTTTTGCTCCTTGCTCGATGAACTCCTTCGCGTGTTTCAGTTTGAATTCGAAGTCGTGGTCATCTGTGTTTGGGCCGAATCGAATTTCCTTAACCACGATCTTGGTGGCTTTGGCTTTCAACTCTTTCTGTTTCTTCTTTTGCTCGTACAGGAACTTCTTGTAATCAAGCACCTTACAAACCGGTGGGTCTGCGTTAGGTGAGATCTCCACAAGATCAAGCTCCTGCTCTTCAGCAATTTCCCTAGCCTTTCGTATCGGGTAAACACCTGGTTCAATCCCTTCGCCCACCAAACGCACCTCGGGTGCATCAATTTTATCATTGATCTTGTGTGGGTCCTCTTTTCTTACGAACCGCGGTCTAGGTTTACGTGGTCTTCTAATGGTCTATTCTGTTTTAGTTACTACTCAATTCAATTTGAGGTCTGCCTCAAT
This sequence comes from uncultured Chryseobacterium sp., assembly GCA_964457245.1. Taxonomy (GTDB): domain Bacteria; phylum Bacteroidota; class Bacteroidia; order UBA10329; family UBA10329; genus UBA10329. The sequence continues at coordinate 27,545 of CAYWET010000015.1, forward strand.
ATCATCTTGGATAATTTTGGCAAATTCCTCTATGCTGAACGTTCCGATGTCTCCTTCCCCTTGCTTTCTTACCGATAGCTTGCCAGATTCCATTTCTTTCTCTCCGACAATCACCATGTAAGGAACCTTATTTACCTCCGTATCACGGATTTTTCTCCCTACTTTCTCGTTCCGCTCGTCAACAAGGGCGCGAAGGTCGTAATTCTTCAGCAGATTTGAAAGCTTTTTCGAGTAGTCGTTATATTTCTCCGAAACAGGCAGAATTGCAACTTGATCTGGGGTTAGCCAAAGCGGAAATTTGCCCGCGCAATGCTCCAACAACACGGCCACAAATCGCTCCATTGAGCCAAATGGCGCGCGATGGATCATGACAGGCGTGTGCTTTTGGTTGTCAGAACCGACATATTCCAGCTCAAATCTTTCAGGAAGATTGTAATCAACCTGGACCGTTCCTAACTGCCAGCTTCTTCCCAACGCATCTTTCACCATGAAGTCCAGTTTTGGACCGTAGAATGCGGCTTCACCATATTCAGTTACCGTTTCGATGTCGCGTTCTCCAACTGCTTCAATAATTGCCTGCTCGGCTTTCTCCCAGTTTTCTTCAGAACCAATGTATTTCTCCTTATTGTCTGGGTCGCGAAGTGAAATCTGCGCAGTGAACTCCTCGAATTTTAATGCATTGAGTACATAAAGAACCAGGTCAACCACTTTCACGAATTCCTCTTTCACCTGATCAGGGCGGCAGAAAATGTGTGCGTCATCTTGTGTGAAACCACGTACTCGTGTCAATCCGTGTAACTCACCACTTTGTTCGTAGCGATAAACTGTTCCAAATTCTGCAAAGCGAACTGGAAGATCTTTGTAAGAACGCGGCTTGAACTTGTAGATCTCGCAGTGATGCGGACAGTTCATTGGTTTCAGAAGAAATTCTTCTCCTTCATGAGGTGTGTCAATTGGTTGGAAACTGTCCTTGCCATATTTAGCGTAGTGGCCAGAAGTCTCATAAAGCTCTTTAGATCCAATATGTGGTGTGATGACCATCTCATAACCTGCCTCAACCTGCTGTTTTTGTAAGAAGGATTCCAAACGCTTTCTCAGGTCGGTTCCTTTTGGTAGCCAAAGAGGGAGTCCTTGTCCAACGCGTTGCGAAAAGGTGAACAATTCCAGCTCTTTGCCCAACTTACGGTGGTCACGTTTCTTGGCTTCTTCGAGCATCTGCAAATACTCTTTCAGCTCTTTATCTTTCGGGAAAGTAATGCCGTAAACCCTAGTCAATTGCGGTTTGTTCTCATCGCCACGCCAGTATGCACCAGCGAGGTTCATGATTTTCACCGCTTTAATAATGCCTGTGTTCGGAATATGACCACCACGACAGAGGTCGGTGAAATCGGCATGATCGCAGAAAGTAATATCGCCATCGGTCAAGTTCTCAATCAACTCAACCTTAAACTCATTGCCTTGGCTTTTGTAGTAATTCAGGGCATCAACTTTTGAAACCTCGCGCATTTTGAATTCGAACTTCTGTCGCGCAAATTCCATGAATTGATTCTCAATCTTCGGGAAGTCAGCATCGGTAACGCTCACTCCGTCAGGAAAATCTACATCGTAATAGAATCCATTATCAATTGCAGGTCCGATGGTGAGTTTTACACCAGGGTAAAGGTGCTCTAGCGTCTGCGCCAACACGTGAGCAGATGAATGCCAGAAGGCCTCTTTTCCTTCCTTATCTCTCCAAGTGTAGAGAATGAGTTCAGCGTCTCCAGTTATCGGGGTCACGGTTTCTACCTTCTTGCCGTTAACGTTTGCAGAAATGACGTTGCGCGCCAATCCTTCGCTAATGCTCATGGCAACATCCATGGGCGTTACACCGCTCTCAAACTTTTTCTGAGCGCCATCAGGTAGTGTAATTGTGATCATTCTTTGTGCTGAATTGAATTTGGGGCGCAAAGATAGAATTCGCTGAGTTCGAGGATTAACGAATCGGACTCAAAGTTTGCTGATTGATGGAAATGTTAATTGTCGTGGTACTTGTGTCGCTTATCCTTGAGAATGGTCGTTCATCGATAAAACGAAACGGAAAATTAAATGATACCGTTACAGATGACATAACCCTTAAAAGCAACACGTCATGGATTGGTTTACAAAAATGGTCACGAAAATATACGCTCAAGTATTTGTAATGTGTATGATAATCATAGCTGGTAGCGCTAGCGCACAGGACTATGGAACTTTAACCGTGAAGGGCGACCTGATGTGTGATAAGAAGGATAAATCGGTGATGAGTTCTGTTACTATCTATCGATACTATCATCTTTCGCAAAGCGTGGAATTGATGGAGCAGCAGATGGTAAAGAGAGATGGTAAATTCAAGTTCGATCTTGAATTTGACAAAGAGTATATCATTGATGTGGCTTCCAATACTGGTGTTCACAAACGAGTTCATTTGAACACTGAAGTGATGAAAGGGTATAAGTTTGACAACCAGACGTATGAATTTGCGGTTGACCTAATGGCAGGTGATAAGGTGAGTCCAGAAGAAGTGGCGTGGATCTACTTTGATCCATCTAAAAACGATTTTAACCATTCTGAGCAAATGCCAGTTGCTTTTCAGGGTAGATAAGAAGCTGATCAGAAACCTCAGGAACTGTAGAGCCCCTTTCGTACCAGCGGAAGGGGTTTTTTATTTGGAGTATTCTTCTTCTAACTCCTCTAAGATTTCCAAGTAGGTAATCATAGTCTCGGTATCAGCTCGTGTTGGGTCAGTAGTGTATGCGATATGTATATCTGGGAATGGCCGGAATAGTTTTTCCAATGTAGCTTCACTCAATATATGTATTCTCAATTTGTCTTTAATGAATAAATATGTCACCGACTCTCTTGTGTCCACTTCGGTTTGGATCTCATCGACCACCGCGCCTAATAAACCAAATCCCGCTGCCAAACCAGAGCCATTATATGGATCTGGTCTCATTTTTCGTGACAAGAACCAGTTGTACTTTTTAGTTGCGTCAAGTTTGACGAAGCCATTGAGAATTCTGAGTTGATTAATGTTTAATAATATGTCTTTGTCATCAGACATTATGGCAACTTTGGTCGCCAAGCGAGAATAGTAGTAATCTTCTCCCTTCGGATAAGGCTTACAGAAATTAGGTGTGAAAGAATTTTCCACCGGGACAATTTCTACAATAACCGAATCTTCAACATTTCCGTTTTGAAAATCGATTAAGGTTGAAAAGGATGCCATCTTTTTCGTTTCTTGAGCGAAGCACAGATTTGCATGAGTCAAACCAGTAAAGAGCGTTGCCAGGAAACTCGAAATCAGGTATTTACTCTGTCTCATTGTTAAATCGAATCTGCGCCTCAATCGCAAAATGGTCACTCAAATCCCGTCTGTGTTTTGACCATTGCCATCGCGGCATTCTGACATATCGGTTGATTTTGGCATTAATTCCATTAGAACGATAGAAAATGAAGTCAATTACACCACGTTTCTTCTTATCGCCACGCTGAATCTTAATGTCATTTACATAGCTGTCGCTGCTGTATTTCTGTACGCTTAGCAACGGGCTATCTTCTGCACCAAGAATGCCAACCAATTGATTATACCAAGTGGTGTCTTGGAATTTCTTGGTGTTAAAATCGCCTGCAATGATCTGCGGTACATTCTCTTTCCGAACGTGGGCAAGAACCGAATCAAGTTCTCTGTATTGGCCCACTTTCTTTTCTCTGGAACCGCCTGCTTCTAAGTGCGTTCCCAGAATTTGAAAGGTCTGTCCTTGGAATTCTCCTTCAGCAACGAGAGCTCCTTTTCTTGCCCAGCAATCTATTCCATCGCAATATTCAAAGTCCAACTCTGCTACCTGAGTGAGCGGAGTCTTACTCAGAATCCAGATGCCACTATTGGTTTTAAATGAATACCATCTTCTGTTCGCTGGACCAAGCTTGTGCGGATAGTTGTCTCGCATTCTTCGCCAGATCTTTCTTCGCGCAGCACCGTGAAATGCTTCTTGAAAAACCACAATATCGAAGTCAGAGTCATTTAAAAGCTCTCCGATACGTTTTGCCCTGCGCTGCTTGCCCGTGAATTTTGCCAAAGGCGGCAACATGTGAATGTTATATGATAAAACCTTGAGCGTGCTGGAATCGGTACTCAGTTCTGACGGAGTGGAGTTAAGCGTCTGCTCCTGAGCAATGAGGTGGGAGCAATGAGCAATGAGCAATGCGAAGAGGATGGTCTTCACGGATTTCAGAACTAATCGCTTATTGCTGGTCACTATTCGCTAATTAAGTTTGGATGACTCCTGCGTTGAATTTCTCAACAGGACAATGGTCGGCAGCCTCAATTCCCATGCTGATCCACTTGCGCGTATCTAATGGATTGATGATGGCATCTACCCACAATCTTGCCGCAGCATAGTAAGGTGATGTTTGGTCGTTGTAGCGCTGCGTGATTTTCTCCAGCAAGGCTTTTTCGTCTTCTGGAGTGATTTCTTCTCCTTTTGCTTTAAGCGTAGATTTCTGAATTTGAAGCAGAACTTTTGCCGCCTGAGCACCACCCATTACAGCAATATTTGCGGTTGGCCAAGCAGCGATCAACCTCGGGTCGTAAGCCTTTCCGCACATGGCGTAATTACCAGCTCCGTAGCTGTTTCCGACCACAATACTGAACTTCGGAACGGTACTGTTCGAAACGGCATTTACCATTTTCGCGCCATCCTTGATGATACCACCGTGCTCAGAACGAGAACCGACCATGAAGCCAGTTACATCATGCAAGAACACCAACGGAATTTTCTTCTGGTTGCAGTTCATCACAAAGCGCGCGGCTTTGTCTGCACTATCTGAATAAATCACACCGCCAAACTGCATTTCGCCTTTGGCGCTCTTCACAATTTTACGCTGATTGGCTACTATTCCAACCGACCAACCATCGATTCTGGCGTAAGCCGTAATTATGGTCTTTCCGTATTCCTTCTTGTATTCCGTGAATTTGGAATCATCAACCAATCGCGCAATCAGGTCGCGCATGTCGTATTCTTTGGTTCTCAATTCTGGAAGGATTCCAAGCAACTCCTTTTCATCCTCTTTTGGCGCTTTTGGTTCTTCGCGGCTGAATCCAGCCTTGTCAAACGAACCGATCTTATCAACCAGATCACGAATGGTTTTCAAAGCATCCGCATCGTTTTCGGCCTTGTAATCGGTAACACCTGAAATCTCGCAATGCGTAGTTGCACCACCCAACGTTTCGTTGTCGATATTCTCGCCAATGGCGGCTTTCACCAAGTACGACCCCGCAAGGAAAATGGTGCCCGTTTCGTTCACGATCAATGCCTCATCACTCATAATTGGGAGATAAGCTCCACCAGCCACGCAGCTTCCCATTACAGCCGAAATCTGCGGAATTCCCATGCTGCTCATTTTGGCGTTGTTGCGGAAAATTCTTCCGAAATGCTCCTTGTCTGGGAAAATCTCATCTTGCATTGGAAGGAAAACGCCAGCGCTATCTACCAAGTAGATGATCGGTAACCGGTTTTCCATGGCAATTTCCTGAGCGCGCAGGTTTTTCTTACCAGTAATTGGGAACCAAGCACCGGCCTTAACTGTGGCATCGTTAGCAACGATAATGCATTGCTTTCCAGAAACGTAGCCAATCTTCACGACTACACCACCTGCAGGACAGCCGCCTTGCTCTTCATACATTTCGTAGCCAGCAAACGCGCCCATTTCAATGGTATCTGTTCCTGGGTCAATAAGGGCTGCAATTCTCTCACGAGCGGTCATTTTGCCCTTTGCATGTTCCTTGTCTATACGTTTTTGCCCACCACCGAGGTAGATTTTCTCTAAGCGACTTTCCATCTTAGAGATTTGCTGTTTCATAATGTCCTCGTTTCGGTTGAATTCCAAGTTCATGCGCTCAATTTTTGGGTTGCCAAATATAGGGAAGGCATGCGGAGCTGAAAGAGTTAACTATTTCGCAGAAATTGGCGAATAATCTCAGCGGTTTTATCTGGATTTTCTAGCGGCAAAAGGTGACCGTAATTTGGAAATTCAATCAGTTTTCCATGACGTTTTCGGTCTTGCCATTTCTTCCAAACATCTGGGGTAATGGTGTCTGAAGTTTCTCCTTTGAGTGTGAGGTAAGGGACTGAAACCGAATCAATGTTTTTCCATTGCGAGCTGAACGTCATGTAAATCTGTGCTTCCCATTCTCGCCTGAATCTAAGTTCAAATCCGCCATTATTGGTTGGAACTACAGCAGCATTTATGTAATCCCAAAGTTCCTTGTCGGCAATTTTTGAGAATATTTTCTTCGAACGAAATTGCTCAAAAGCCTTCTCCTTATCTGTCCACGTTTTTGTTCTTGCCAACGTTTTCTTGACAATTGGATTGACACTCTGTAACAATGATTTTGGTAAAAATCGTGTCATCAGGTAAACCCAGGTTGGAAGGACCACTGGTTCAATCAAAACAATCTTCTTGAAAAGTTCTGGACGTTTTACCGAAGCAATGAGCGTCAGAATTCCTCCAAATGAATGCCCGACACCAATAATCCCTGCAAGTTTTTGGTGGTAGAGAAACCGAATCAGATCATCGGCTGCAGCTTCCCAATTCTTGAATGTTTGAAAATCTGAATTCGGCCAAAGCGGTCGTAAATCCATCGCAATAATTCGGTAATCCGTAGTCAGATTTTCAAAAAGACTGTTGTAGGTCTTTGGTGGAAACCCGTTTGCATGCGCAAAATGAATCAGTTCGCCTTCGCCACCGAAATCAACAAACGGAATTTCGAATGTGGATTCAGAACTCACGTAAACTCAGATTATTGAGATATTCTTTTGTTCGCGGTCCTTCGCAGAATAACAGGTCTAAAATGCTTAGGTCTGGTGCAAAGGGATGTCGGTCAGAAAAAACCTGAATGTATTCTGGAAATGAGGTAGCAACTGGGTTAGCTGCGTACTCCCGTTTATTCCATGCGTTTCGAAGATCTGCTGCAATTGGGGAAACTTCGTATTCGGTTGTGATGTTTGAGTCAAAATCAATCTCCAAAAGTTTGCAGATGAGTTCAATTGATTCAATTCCTAATTGAAAGTGATGTGTGTGATTGTTTTGAAAGAATGGCTTCAGATTATCCTCGTAATATTCGAAATAAGGAGAGTTTCTGTATGCAGCTTCCAAGCTTCGCCAATGCAGAGTTTTCCAATCCGTTTCATCATGAATTCGGCTTTCGTCCATCGTTTGTCTTTCGGAAACCTTTACTCGTGGAACAAGCAAATTCAATGGTCCGTTAGCTCCCATTATCGTGCAACGGTTTCGCAACGATTGCTTCACGAAATGCTCTTTTGTCTCAATTAGAGGCTCATGTTGAATAAGCACAGCGAAGTAGCTGATAGGAGGGAAATAACCGCTCGGAAGTAGGACTTTCATGGCCGCGAAAATAGCCGTTGCCTGACAGTTGAGTACCGGCACATCCTTACTTTTGAAAGGATTATTATCTGGATATGAAGCGATTTTTCACATTTCTGTGTATTGGTTTTATGAGTTGGTCGAATTCAGGGATTGCACAGAATCTGCCAATTGGATTGACTGAATCGGAAAAGTTGATAGAATACACGCCACCAGCAGCAACCGGCTATACAACTCCACCAGTAAGCGAGGTCAGAGCTCCAGCCGAATGGGAAGAAATTGACGGGCTCTGTATTCGTTGGGAAGGAACTTGGGTAAGGCCGCTTCTTCGAGAAATCGTCAGAAATGCGGTCGAAGAGGTCACGGTTTACATCGTAACTGAAAACCAGAATTCAGTGAGCAATTATCTGAATCAGTACGGAGTGAATCAGGCCAATGTGGTTTATGTTGATGAGCCATCGAACAGTATTTGGTTTCGAGATTACGGACAGTGGAATATTTACACCGAAGATGTGGATTCGCTGCTTTGGGTGGATTGGATCTACAATCGGCCAAGGCCTGATGACGATGTGGTTCCGGAAGCATTGGCTGACCTATTGAATATTCCATTGTATCAGACCACGCAAGTGCCTTATGATCTGGTAAACACAGGCGGCAACTTTATGGTTGATGGGTTTGGGACAGCATTTGCTTCTGAATTGATCCTTGAGGAAAATGATGCAACTAACGATTTTGGGTATTCTAACCATTCTGAGGCAGAAGTTGATCAAATAATGGAGGATTTCATGGGGATTGAACGGTACATCAAAATGCCAACGCTTCCTTATGATGGTATTCATCATATTGATATGCACATGAAGCTGCTGGATGAAGAAACGCTGTTGATCGGTGAGTACCCGTCTGGAGTAGCTGATGGGCCGCAAATAGAGTCGAATCTGAATTACGTATTGAATAGCTTCAGTTCAGTTTATGGAACGGATTACAAGGTTATTCGAGTTCCAATGCCGCCAGAGGATGGTTACTATCCTGATACTTGGGGAGATTACCGAACGTACACCAATTCCGTTTTTGTAAACAATACTGTTCTGGTTCCAATTTATGACCAACAATGGGATACAACGGCCTTGAGGATTTACAGAGAAGCGCTTCCGGGTTACAAAGTGGTCGGTTTGGATTGTAATGAGATTATCACAGCGTCAGGAGCTATTCATTGTATTACAAAAGCGGTTGCGTCCAGCGATCCACTGCTAATTCGCCATCAGCCCCTTCAAGACCAAGTTTATTCTACAAACGATTATGAGATCAATGCTTTGATAAAGCATGCGGATGGCATATCAAATGCAACGGTTTATTGGACAACGGACACAACGCAGGCTTACGTTGCTGCTTCGATGTCACTAACAAATCCATCAGAAAACACTTGGACTGGTTATATTCCTTATCAGCAAGAAGGGGAGAAGGTGTTCTATTACATTCATGCTGAGGCGAGTACAGGGAAGCAACAGAATAGACCAATGCCTGCACCTGAAGGTTATTGGATGTTTAAAGTGCTTTCAGATCCAACAGGTGTTTCTGAAGCAGATATGCGAGTTGGGGTTTATCCGAATCCTTCAGTCGGTCAGTTTCATGTCAATGTAAACTATGATTCTACCGTTCGGTATTCGGTATTTGATACACATGGAAGATTGGTTGAGAATTCCCAATTCAATCGCCAAATGGTTCTAGATTTAGGTGATCGACCATCAGGCGTCTATGCTATCAGGTTGGAGTGGGATGGAGGTCAGAAAACCATTCGTGTTCAAAAGCTCTAACGCTTAGAATCCGCACCACTCGTTTCGGGCTTCAATGGCGTCCTTAAGGCCAAGGTTAGCAGCTTTTACTATATCAGCGCAACCATCATCTTTTTTTCCGGTGATAACCTTTTCGATTCCTCGATTCATGTACGAGTCGGCATCGTCTGGATTGATGCTGATGGCTTTTGAAAAGTCGCGGATAGCATCTTGGTGCTGGTCTCGCTTAGAATATGCAATTCCTCGATTGTAAAATGCGTCTGAGTTTGTTGGTTCAACCACAATGGCCTGTGTGTAATCTGCAATGGCATTTTCAAACTCATCTTTCATTCGATAGACAATGCCTCGGTTGATATAACCTTCCGCACTCATCTTATTATATCGAATAGCATTGGTGAAATCATCGATTGCTTCATCAAACTTATTCATCTGACGATACGAAATGCCTCGATTCAGATATGCATCGAAATGGGAACGATTCGCTTCAAGAACCTTATTGTAATCCTTGATTGCGGGTTCGTGCATGCCCAAATTGGTTTGAGCTTTACCCCGTTGTAAGTAAGCATCCGTATTGTCTGGCATTAATTTAACAGCAGGATTAAGGTTGGCTAAAGCGGCCTTGGGGTTGCCTTGCTGATTGTAAAGGTTACCAGCAGTGAGATAGGCTTGAGCATTATTTGGGTCAAGCTTTGTACAGTTTTCAAAATCTACAAGCGCGTCAGTGGCCTGACCAATGGCAGCTTTCGCAACGCCCCTCCAGTAGAATGCATTGGAGTTCTTTGGGTCTAGTTGTATGCACTTGTCAAAGTCTGCAATAGCTTCAGCCATTTGACCTGATTGAGCTTTACTGATGGCGCTATTAAAATATTTAACTGATTCCTGAGCCATCACGAAGAGGCTGCTGAAAATCAATATCGAGGTGATAAGTAATCTCATGCTGGTATATGTAATATGGCTTTGCTGAGTGCTTGCTACGTATTTCATCGTTTTATGTTCTAAGGAATTCTTACACCAATGACACAGATATCGTCAACCTGCTCAAAATTTCCTTTCCAGTTTCTGAATGTTTTGGATAGTAAATCATATTGGTCATCCATTGGTTTGGTATGAATGTCTTTCAATAATTTTCTGAATCTGTTCATCATGAATTTTTTACCATTTGGACCACCAAACTGATCCGCGTAACCATCTGAGAATATGTAAAGAACATCCCCTGACTTCACTTTGATTTCTTTATTACTGAATTCTCGAACTTCTTCCCCAACAAATGCTCCAACTGGAAATCTATCGGCTTTATACTCGGTAAGTTCACCGTCTCGAAACAAGTAAAGAGGATTGTATGCTCCGGCATATTCAACGATCTGTTTTTTTTCGTCCCAACAGCACAAAGCAATATCCATACCATCCTTTACACTTGATTCCTCGTAAGTTTGATGTAGGGTTTTGGTAACGCCTTCACTCGTGTAATTAAGTATTTCTGAAGGTTTGGTAATACCTAACTGTCTAATGGCTTGCTGCAACAAGTTGTTACCAACAATAGACATGAATCCTCCCGGAACACCATGGCCAGTACAGTCAACTGCGGCAAATACCTTTTTAGAACCTATTTTTTCAGCAAAGTAGAAGTCACCGCTTACAAGGTCTTTAGATTGGTAGAAGACCATTGATTCAGGTAAAATTTCCTGTACCTCTTGCCAAGCTGGAAAAATCGCTTTCTGTATACGTTTTGCATACTTTATACTATCGGTAATGTCCTTGGCATATTTAGCAATTTCGTCTCGGCTACGTTCAATCTCTTCTTTTTGCTCTTGAATTTCTACGGTTCTTTCTTGAACAATCTCTTCGAGTTCAGCCTTGTCCCTCATTAGCCTAAATGTTCTGTAGCGAACGAAACCGACCACGCCACCTGAAACAAGCAAAAGCATCACCAGCCACGCCCACCACTGTAGCCACCAAGGTTTGGCTATCGAGAATTTGAAAGTAGCTGGTTGATCAGTCCATGGTCCTCCGTTCTTAGATGCAATTACATTGAGCTCATAAGTACCGTTTGAAAGACCTGGAAGATCGATTTCATCTGTGCCCTGAATTGTTCTCCACGAATCAGACTGTCCTTCTAGTAGGTATTTGTATGTGATGGCATCTGGATTACGTAACGAAATACCTGCTAACTTGAATGTTACATCGTATTTTTTGTATCCGAGTTTAAGTCCATTTTTCATCTCTCTTGGAGTCCCATCCACCAACATTCCAGATATGCTGAGCTGTGGTTTCGATTTACTCGATTTATCAATAGCGGGTTTAAACTTGACAACATTATGAGTTGAGGAGATCCAAATACTTCCTTCATCATCCTTGAAAAGGAAAGAGATCATACTGTTTTCGGTATCGGTCAACTCTTCTCTAGTGACCAATCTATTCTGTTTCAGGTCTGGGGAGATTTGTGTGATTGACTTTTGATGGCTTACCCAAACATTCTGGTCATCATCCAATACCATTTGGTAACAGAAATCTGAGGGTAGTTCGTTTTTTGAGTTTAGGTTGGTAACCTTTCCATCATCCAGCACAGAAAGACCTTGACCCATGGTGGCAAACCAAAGCCTACCTAACGAATCTTCCAATACGTGATTAACATCTGCAATCGTTTGATTGGCAGCAGTTTCAATGAATTTGATTTCGTCTTTCCACAGGTAGCAGATCCTATTTCCCTGGCATGCTATCCAAATACGGCCTTTTGAATCCGCATAGCAGCAGTTCACGTTATTGTGAGGTAAGCCATCAAGCGTTGTAAGCCGAGATTTGAGTTTTCCATTTAGCGAATAGATAAGAAGACCAGCTTTGCTCGAAATGTAGACTGTATTCTCAGTTGCCAAAATGTTGTTGATTGCGTTGGCTAGATTTTCCTTGAGCCCGGTTACAGGTGAATACTTCGAAGAACCAGGTGAGTAAGTGTAAACTCCTGAATTTTTGGTGCCAAGCCAAATCTTACCGTTTTTGTCCTCATCCATTGCGGTTACCGTGTTCCCGCCAACATGGAAATACTCGTATTTGGTTTGACTTGCGCGTTCGGATGTCTTGAAAACACCTTTATCAATCCCTAACCAAATGCCAGACCTTGAATCCCGAAATAACTGGGTGATCGATTGCTGTTTGAGCCAGTTTTCATCGAATGGATGATGGAAAACGTTTTCGGCAATTTGAACTAACCCTCCACCAAAGGTGGCGATCCAAATATTTTGCTCATTATCCTCAAAAATGTCCCTGATAAGGTACTCCTCATCAACCTCCTCAAAAGTGTGGGATGCGAATTCATCTAGACCATCATCAAAGAATTCAATTCTGATCAGACCCTTACCAAATGTCCCAAGCCAAACACGACCCAAATGATCGGTGTAAATGGATTGAACGTCATCGATAGATTCACCGGACTCGAGCGTGAATTCAGAGATAGATTGGTTTTGAGTAAACGGTGAGTTGACTATATGCAGTCCAGCATCCTCGGTTCCAACCCACAGTCGGTCATTGCCTGTTTCATATCTCAAAGCGGTGACTTTCGTTTCCGGCAAACCTTCAACGTGTCTCAGTACTTGAAAATCGTTGCCAACCTCAAACCGTATTAGCCAAAGGCCATCATTCGATCCAATAATAAACTCTTTGTGTTTATAAGGAATGACTGCATTGAGAAGCATGTCATGTTCGGACATATCATAACGACTTGTGTCAGATCCGTTTGCCCAGAAAACCATGCCCGATCGGGAAAAAGCCCAAATGCCTTCTCGCGAGTCTTTATAAATGTGTTTTATCTGGCCATTAATGCCAGTTTTAATAATCTCAACGTCTTGGTCGATCAAACCAATATCACCATTGAACTTTCCGAACCAGGTTTCATCGTTTACCTGAAAAATCGAGGTGATGTAGCCAAGACCGTTTGTGTCATCATTTGCTTCGATGGCCGTGAACCTCTTGCCGTCAAAAAGGTCAATACCTCCTTTGTTAGCAACAATCAGATGTCCAGTTGCGCCTTGGGTAATCGATTCACAAAAGTTGCTGGAAAGGCTATTGCTCTCATCAAAATGGCGAATTGTAAAATTCTCCTGAGCTAAAAGCTGAGATTGAAACAAAAACAACACAGGTGCCACCAAGAGCACCTGTAGTAAGTTTTTATTCCAATTTCGAATCATCATTTAGTAAAGACCTTATCTCCACCTACACGCTCGCCTTCACGTAGTTTTTCTATTAAACCTAAGCTGTACTTGAACCGCTGAACACCACCGATCGGGATAGTGTAAAAACGCATGAACTCACCGTATTGGTTCTTGAAGCTAAAGCAAACATTATTGTTGTTCTTGGCCTTTTCTTTGGTCTTAACGAACTGAATATCAAGTGATGAGTTCCTTTCCGTTGGGAGAATTTGGTGCGTGCTGTTTTTCCAATCTGCTTCATTACTCATGGCTACCCATTCGCCTTTTTTCTCGTAGGAAACGATTTTAATGATGCCGTCATCATCCCAATCGAAATTGTATTGCTGAATAGATACCACATCATCGTTGATGTAAGGATATAGATGGCAGATTGCGCTACGTTCGGTTGGCATTCTGAATGTCCATTCATACCCAAAGGCGTTGGCGCCTTCAATGGCTATGTTGACATTCGGGCCTCTACTGAAAAAGTACTTGTAGAGATTACCGTCATTTCCTTCGGTACCCTCCGCAACAATTTTGAATACATAACCGCCTAATTCCTCAACGAGTTCACCCTCCTTTGGATCTAGTGGCCCGAAACTGTACCAATCATTATCATACTTATCAGATTCCGCAAAAGATTTAGAATCAAGCAAAGTTCCAGCTTTATACTTACCAACCGGGTCAACCTGTTGAGCATCAGGCTCGGACCAACAGCCTTTGCCGCCATAAATACTGAATTTGGTTTTGGTGTCAGCTCCGCTGTAAACTTCATCGTATTCACCTCCAACTTCAGGATCAAAAACCCGGATGTAGAATGGGTCGGTTTCGCTACTCGGAATGGACAGGAAAAACACCTGCGAGAAGTCGTCATCACCATAATTCTTGCTGGCCTCTTTCCCAAAAGTCACTAAAAATGGAATGTTGCTATTGTCTGGTGGAACGGGCTGAGCCGAAGCGCTCAATGAACCGACAAGAACAAGGCTGATCAGAAAAAAGATATGGCTAGTGCCAAGTATTGGTTTCTTCATGCAGATACTTCTACTATAGTGATGACGCATTACGTAGCATCGTTTGAATATGTTACAGGTCTGACAATTGTTTTACCCCTTGGCAACTTTCATTCCAAAAGCGGTCGTGTTGTTGGTAATTGATAATTTCGGCTTTGCAATGAAGCTCCTAAAACCACTGTTTGGAATCGTACTGCTTTCAGTCCTTTGTTGGGCTGGAAACAACAGGTTGGTTGGACTACCGCCAGTTTTCAAATTCATCGATCCTTTTCATGGATTTTGGACAAATGCTGAGTTGGAAAATGCCGAACCGGGTCTGTCGGTTGAGGGAACGAAGGACGAAGCTTCCGTGGTTTTTGATGAGCGGGGCGTTCCACATGTTTTTGCAGCCAACGAGTACGACCTGTATTACCTACAAGGGTATTTAACCGCCAAAGACCGGCTTTGGCAAATGGAATTTCAAACACATGCAGCTGCTGGAAGAGTCTCGGAGATTGTTGGTGAAAAGGCGTTGGAATTTGATCTTGAACAGCGGAGAATCGGAATGACCTACGCTGCAGAGAATGCACTGGAGCTCATTAGGAAAGATTCTGCCAGCATGCTAATTCTCACTGCGTATGCCAATGGTGTGAATCAGTTTATTTCTGAGTTGGATGAATCTTCTTTGCCGCTTGAGTACAAGCTACTCGATTACAGGCCAGAACCTTGGACAATTGATAAATCAGGCTTGTTGCTTAAATATATGGCCAAGATGTTGACGGGTAGTGAGCGAGATAAAGCATACACAGAAGCTTTCAAACTTCTTGGAGAGGATATGTTCTGGAAGCTTTATCCCGACCAAGTTTATTTGGATGACCCTATTGTACCGGGATTTTCGTTTGACACAACTAGTTCAACTTCTACCGCATATCAACCGCATTTGGATAAGGACAATTGGGTAACTCCTTATGTTCGGCCACAATATGTTGGCAGCAATAACTGGGCTGTGAGCGGTGATCGCACTGAAAGCGGCAATGCCATTCTGTGCAACGACCCGCACCTTCGGCTTTCATTGCCATCCATTTGGTACGAAATTCAATTAAATGCTCCTGGAATCAACTGCTACGGTGTGTCCTTGCCGGGTTCGCCTGGAATTACCGTTGGATTTAATGAGCGGATTGCTTGGGGAGTTACCAATGCTGCGAGAGATGTAAGTGATTACTACTCGATCGATCTTAATGGAAACTCATATCAAATTGGTAATGAAGAGTACCAAGTTGAACCCAGAATTGAAACCATTAAGGTAAGAGGTGGTGAAACTGTAATTGATACCGTGCTCTATACCGTCTATGGCCCGATTGCAGAAAAATCCGAAGATGGTAAGAGCCATCTTGCACTTCGCTGGTTGGCGCATGATCCATCAAACGAACTTCGTACGTTTTACGAGATGAACAGAGCTGCTGGCTTTAAGGATTTCTCCAAAGCATTGGAGCATTACAGTTGTCCTGGGCAGAATTTTGTGTTTGCTGATGTTGACAACAACATCGCCATTTGGCAACAGGGTAAATTCAAGTTGAAACCGAAAGCTTACGGAAAGTTTGTTTTAGATGGCTCGGATGCTGAGAACCTCAAAGAACGTTTCATCCCGAAGGAACAGAACCCGCATATGTTGAATCCAGAAAGGGGGTTCGTAAGCTCTGCCAACCAAGCGGCAGTGGATTCTTCTTACCCATACTACATTTCGGGTGGGTATGAAGAGTTCCGAAACAGAACGATCAACCGTTTTCTACGGTCGGATAGCTCGGTGACAATAGCCGATATGCGTAAGCTTCAGCTTTCTAATTACAACCTATTGGCTGAAGAGGCGCTTCCATTGTTGCTCGGGTTGCTTGATACTTCCGGTTTCAAGAACAAGGAAAACGAAATGTTAGCCTTGAATGAGTTACGGAACTGGAATTACAGCAACGACAAAGGCATTATTGCGCCTACCGTTTTCGAAATATGGTGGGATGAATTCAATAACCTGCTTTGGGATGAGTTTAATGAGCAGCACTGGGATCAGGATATGTACTACCGCTGGTCTTGGGAGCAACTGATGAAGAATGGCAAGGCCAAGGTTGATATGCGAGACAAACGCTATATCTACCCAAAGAATAAGATTGCTCTTGACCTTCTTGAAAATGACCCTGAGAATATCATGTTCGACCATTATTCATCTAACGATAAAGTGGAGGTTGCTAAGGACATTGTTTACGATTCGTTTTATTGGACAGCGATGAAATTCGGTGATATCATCAAGTACGATTTTAGTTCACCGCATTGGGGGCATTATCAAGGAACGAAAGTGCAGCACCTTCTCAGATTGGATGCGTTCAGTTCAGACAAACTTTTTGTTGGAGGAAGTGAGCATGCCCCGAATGCCACCACAAGCACACACGGCCCATCTTGGCGTATGATCGTTGAACTCGATAAAGAAGAAGGGCCAATTGCCTACGGTGTACTCCCTGGCGGCCAATCTGGTAATGCAGGTAGTTCCAAGTATATGTATTCGGTTGAGAACTGGGCAAATGGTGAATACCACAGGCTACATTTTCTTACTTCACCTGAGCAGACAACTGAAGGATGGCAAACATTTAATCTATCATCTCAAAAAGAATGAATCTCGTTGTTCGAATAGGGTTGATAGCGATAGTCGCTTCCTTTGCGCAAGTTTTCTTGCCTTGGTGGATAATTGTAATTGTTGCGTTCTTAGTGGAAGCTGTGGTTGGAGATGGTGGTGCAACCAAGTTCTTTTCAGGTTTTTACGGAATCGCAATTCCATGGATTGCATTGGCGGCTTACATCGATGTTAAAAGTGGCTCTATCCTGACTGTTAAAATTCTTGAACTGTTCAAACTTCCGCCTTACGGGTTTGTTATGGTGATTATTACTGGCTTGCTTGGCGGATTAATAGGCGGACTGGCCTCAACTGTTGGTGGTTGGACAAAACAAGCGATGAAAAATGAGTGAGGTGAAAACGGTTTCGTTGGCATTGGGTAGTGGTGGTGCGCGAGGTTTGGCACACATCGGAGTGATTCAGGTTTTGCAAGAGGAAGGTTTTAAAATTGGAAACATTGCAGGCTCTTCCATGGGTGCTTGCGTTGGCGGTATTTACTGCGCCAATAAGCTGGAAACGTTTACCGAGTGGGTGCTTACTCTAAACAGACGGGAAACCATTCGGTTGATGGATTTTACGATGTCTACGCAAGGCGTTATCAAAGGACAAAAAGTACTTGAACACCTGAAAGGAATGTTGGGTGAGATTCGAATTGAAGATTTCGATATTCCTTATACGGCCGTGGCAACAGATGTTAAGTCAAAGCAGGAGGTTTGGATGCGAAATGGAGATCTGTATTCAGTTATTCGTGCGTCTTCGTCCATCCCAACATTAATGATGCCTTCAAAGTTGGGCGAGCGCATCCTCATTGATGGTGGTGTCCTCAATCCATTACCGTTGGAACCGTTGGTGCCTAAAACAACCGATCTTTTGGTTGCTGTCAACATTAATGCAAATGCAGAAGGACATCAGCGCTACATGGAAGTGGAAGTGAAAGAAGGTGATCAGAGGGAACAGACCGAGGAGGAAACCAAAGCCTACACCACTCGAATGGTGAACACCGTGATGGGTTGGCTGAATATGAAGAAGACCGAAAGCACGGATAAGAATCAAGAATCGACCTTGAACTATCTGGGTATGCTCAACAAAACCTACGATTTTATGCAGGATCGTATGTGTGAGCAAAGCATTGAGATACACCGACCGGAGATTGTCATCAATATTCCTCGACATGTAGGAACAACATTGGAATTCTATCGAGCGGAAGAAATGGTGGAAGAGGGAAGAATGGCTGCCAAGAAAGCGATTGATGCTTGGAAACAGAAACCGATTCACGTATGACGCTCACTATCATAGTCATAATCGGATTGGTGTCTTTAGCCGCTTTCCAGAATAGAAGTTTGATGGCAAAGCTGATGTTCAATGCCTATCTGGTCAAACATTCCAATGAGTGGTATCGGGTTGTGACTCATGCGTTTATCCATTCTGGTTGGATGCATCTCTTCGTGAATATGTGGGTGCTTTACATCTTCGGAGGAATGGTTGAAGATGCTTACTCAGCGTATCGCGGAAGCATGGGAACGGCCGGTTACATTGCACTTTATCTGGGTGGAATACTCTTCGCTACGCTTCCTTCGTACAAGCGTCATCAAGACAATTTCAACTACAACGCAGTTGGTGCCAGCGGTGCGGTGGCAGCGGTTCTGTTCTCAGCTATATACTTTGCGCCCACCATGAATCTCTATCTCATGTTCATTCCCATCCCTATTCCTGCAGTGATATTTGGTATCGGTTATTTGGCATTGGAATGGTATCTGGATAAAAAGTCGAATGACAATATTGCCCACGATGCTCACTTTTGGGGTGCAGCATTTGGCTTCACCTTTTCAGTACTGATGATTCCATCCCAATTCGGTCGTTTTATTGATGAAATCCTATTCCGGTTTCTGCCATGAATAAGGCTTTGTTTCTGGATAGAGATGGTGTGATCAATCGAGAGCGGGGCGAATACACGTATCGATCAGAAGATTTTGACATTCTGCCAGATGTTATCGAAGCACTTAAACTGGCTAAGGAAAAAGGCTATTTGGTAATCGGTATTTCCAATCAAGGTGGAATAGCGAAAGGTCTTTTTTCAAAAGAAGATGTTGAACATTTACATCTGAAGTTGAATGAAATTCTACATGAAAACGGAGTCACTTTTGATGAACTTTACTACTGCCCGCACCATGACGAGGTTGGTAAATGCATTTGCAGAAAGCCTGATTCGTTAATGCTGGAAAAAGCAATTGCCCGATTCCATATTGATGCTCAGAATTCTGTGATGATAGGTGACAGTCAGCGAGACGTGGAAGCGGCTGAAAAGGCTGGGGTTAGGGGTTTGTTGGTAGATTCCAATGCTGGAATACTTGACATTGTGAAAGATATGGAATGAGTCGGTATCAGGTTTTCAACGGACAGTATTTTTCTGAAAATGAACCGCTGGTACATGCTACAAATCGTGGGTTCAACTATGGTGATGGATTTTTCGAATCTATCAGAGTCAGTAACGGCAAAGCACCACTTATTCAACTCCATTGGAAACGATTGCAGCGTGCCTGTCAGATTCTGCAGATTACTATTCCTGAGGAACTAACACTCAAGACATTTCATAACCAGGTTTTGCTCCTGGCCGATCGAAACGGAGAATCTAATTCTAGAATCAGGTTTCAAGGATTCAGGCAAGGTGCAGGACGTTACACTCCTGAGGGATCTAAACTAGGTTGGTCAATGACCAGTTTAGAACTTGAAACCAGCCATTACGTGTTGAATAAAACGGGATTGAAGGTGGAGGTTTGCCGCACGCATACAATAAATCCTGCTCCGCAGAGTACGTTCAAATCAACCAACTCCATTCCGTATGTGCTGGCTTCAATAGAGAAGCAAAAGCGAGGATTGGATGATGTCTTCCTTACCGATGCCGAAGGCTTTCTGGCAGAAGCCACTGGTTCTAATATCTTTTTAGTCAAAGACAGATTGCTACTAACACCTGACCTCAGCAATGGAGGAGTGGCAGGAGTTATGAGAAATGTGGTAATTGCTGTTGCGAAGGAAGCTGGTTTCCAGATAAAGGAAGGCTTACTTAAGTTGGATGATGCGCTAGAAGCCGATGAATGCTTTTTGACCAACGCAACACGAGGGTTGCAGTGGGTTGGCGCTATTGATAAAAAACGCTATTTCAAGCGGGTAAGTTCAAAACTTACCGATACCATTAATCAGAAATTCGGGTTGATCAGTTGAGGCGAGGGTCTTCTGGTAGCTTAACCAGGTAATCGTACGGACTTCCCATTTTTTCTAAAACAGAAGACCAAAGCTTTTCCGGTTTTTCTCCGAACAGCAATGACTTTGTTGCTCGTGCTACGATCCAACTCTTCTCATCCATTTCATGTGTTAGTTGACCTTCAGCCCAGCCAGCGTATCCAACAAATAAGCGAATGTTATTTGAGTTCAATTCTCCAGCTTCAATAAGCTTCTTTACTGTATCGAAATCTCCACCCCAATAAATACCGTCCATTACTTCGGTAGAATTTGGAATTTGATGACCAAGAAGGTGAAGGTAATGCAGTGTTTCTTTCTGAACCGGACCACCTAATGCAAGCTTTGAATCGAAAGTTGGGGCATGTTCAATGGCCTCATGCAGATACATTGGAATCGGCTTGTTCAGAATCAACCCGAAAGAACCCCGCTCGTTGTGCTCGGTTAGCAAAACCACCGAACGTTTGAAGTACGGGTCTTGCATAAAAGGTTCGGCAAGGAGCAATCGTCCAGCCTTGGCCTTCATCCGTTGTTTGGGTAATTGAAAGAGGTCTGTAATCTCCATCAGTACTAATTAAAGCAATTTCTGCTCAGTTGCTACTTACTCTAAAACCGATTATCAACGAGTTTGTTGTCACGAAAAAGCCCCGTACTCCATAGTACGGGGCTTTTGATGAATTTCTCCTTTGAACTCTACTTTTTTGCGGCCGCCTTCTTGGTGGTCTTTTTGGCCGCAGGTTTCTTAGCAGCTGCTTTTTTGGCGGTGGCTTTCTTTGCTGGAGCCTTTTTAGCCGCTGCCTTCGTTTCTTCTGTCTTGGTTTCGGCCTTTTTAGCTGTAGTTTTTTTTGCAGCCGACTTTTCCGGAGCTACATAAGCAGGACTTTTTTTCTTCTTTCTTCTAACACCGTAAGAACCTCTTGAAATCTTACCTTTTTTACTTTTTATATCGCCTTTTCCCATGTGTTAATTGTTTTTTGAAATGAATCCTAACAAACATAGCAAAATTGATTTGCAGTAATTGGAGCCGATCTAAGCAAAAAGCCCTGACCAATGATCAGGGCTTTTCAAATTAGCTATTTGAAATGGCTTTCAACACCTCACTGAACAATGATTCGTTCAGACCAAGTGCCATTTTCGGTATTTATCTGGATAACGTAAACACCTGACTTTTTATCCGTCATGTTGATGTTCAGCATGCTTGTGTTGGAAAGCTGGCGCGTAAGAATTGACTGCCCCACCACATTGTAAATGTTGAGCGTGCCGTCCATACTCTGAGCATTTACCAAGGTAAACTGCCCATTGTTGGGGTTCGGATACAGGTTGAAACTATTTTCCGTTACTTCATCAGTTCCAGTAATATTCTGAAGACATAGAGTAGGGAATATAGCAAGATCAAAATCGCCTAAGTTATTCCAAGAACTTTGCATGGTGTACCAAGAACCATCGCTCCATTTTTCCCAGGCCAATTCGGCTCCCCCTGCATCACCTTCAGTGTTAGTAACGATGCCAAGAGTGTCGCCAAATCCAAAACCAGTAAAGTCCAAGCCAACTGCGTAATTGCCGGTGAGCGTAATCGGAGAGTTGAACTCAAATCTGGTAAAGAAGTTAGATGTATCTACCCTACTTAACGATTTAGTTGAGGAAGCCAGAACCGTACCTGGCGCACTATTGGTAGTCCCGCCAGAGAAGGTTCCTGTACCGTCAAGGTCATAAAGGTTTGCCGTCACCGTGGCGCCATTGTCCATTTTAGCACCTATGTAGGCGATAATACCTGTTACCTCTGTGGTTTGGGTTGGGGCTACGAATACCTGTGCTTTCGCAAGATCTCCATAGTTATTAGTGCCAGCAACAAAACCAGAGGCTGCTGAATACAATCTGAATTGCGTTAGATTCGTTGCCAATGGTTCGAAATCCACGCCACAATTGGATTCAAAGGTAGGGGCACAGAATTGTGTTGTCTCGGTAAAACCAAAAAGACCACCGGTCTGCAGAGCTATTCCGTTCTCATCCGCTATTGTGTACGACCCTAAACCGTAATCACAGCAGATTCCGTCACCCACAGCATCGTTTATGGTAAACGTGTAGCATGTTCCAGACTGAACACAAACATCTTCTTCAATTTGAATGTTTACTCCATCTGCGTATGGTCCGCCACTGGCAACAGTACCACCTCCATCTTCAGTAAGAGTCCAAGTAGTTTCTGTACCGTAGTTGTCTGTGTTGATCAGAATTGTAACGTAGCTATCCGCGTTACTTGAAGTAAAACTGGAGTTAGCTGAATCATTCGAGCCATCCTGATCGGTCTGGTTATTTGGTGAAGAAGTATAAGCTGTAAATGTGTGAGCTCCCGAAGTGACCGTTACACTAGGAAGCGTTACGGTCTCAGACTGGTTCGAAGCCAAACTGCCAGACCAAGAATAAGTAGCTGGAGTCTGTGCATCAACGTAGTAATTGATTGTAACCGAGGTCAGAGTGGTTGAACCGTAGTTGTTGAGTAATACTTGAGGCGTAATAGTTCCTTCACACAGACTACCAGTTGGGGACGAAATGGCACTAATACCGGCATCATAATCGTTTGAGCTGCTGCTTCCGCAGTTATTGGTGTTCACCACGGCATTTCTTACACCTGCAAGTACAGACCTCATGTACGTTGACTGTCCGGCTGTGAATTGGTCCTGACACTCCTCAGGCGTGTAATCCATGTAGTTCTCAATTTGTTGGTTACATGCACCATCATCGCTACAATTGTTTGGGTAGAATTGTATTGCTGGAGGTGTGTCACTTATTCCGTCTCCATCTGCACAAGAAAAGCTGTTGGCAAACGTATGGCCAAGTCCAAGATAGTGACCCACCTCATGAGTCATTGTTCTATTTGTGAGTCCACCCCAAGGCCAAAGTCGATATCCATTTGTTTGGTTAGGATCGTTTCCAACGCATAGATTGATAGCTACAATTCCATCAAGGTCAGAATTAAACGTAACAGGGTTGGTAGGTTGGTAGGCAAAGCCTAACGTTCCACCAGCAAACGAATTAGGATTTCCATCTGCTCCGTTATTCTCAATCTCCGAAACTACCCAAACGTTCATGAAGTATCGATTGTCCCATCTGCTGAGGTTCTTCACTTGAAGCTGGTTATTTCCATTACCTCCGTCTCCAGTAGTAATTCCGTACTGAGAATATCCGCTTACACCAGTTCCATTAACACGGTTGATACCCGAGTGTGGGTTTCCTTGTTCATCGAAACCGGCCAAGCAGAATTGAATTTCTGTGTCTGGACCAGCTCCTTGTCCAATTCCTCCATCAGCATTTGTTCTACGGTAATCTCGGTTCAGGGCGTCTATACAACTATATATCTGCGCATCAGAAATGTTTGTTCCCGTGCCTACACTCTCTCCTTTATGAATGATGTGAAATACAACAGGAATGGTGTAAACAGGAGGTGTTGCTCTAACCCCTTGTTCCAATTCCGCCATCACCCTTCCCGTCTCTTCTTTTGCTGCCAGAACTCCCGCTCGATACAGTGGGTCGGAAGCCATTAATTGTTCTGTAACCGATTGTTGAAGACACTTTTCTCCGTGATGATCGTGCTCAACTTGGGTAGCCCCCTTGTCAGTGCCATTGGTCGAAGTAACAGTAAAGTTTCTGTGGCCCCGAGACAAGCCCTCATTCTGTGCTTCAACAAGGCCGTTCATTAAAAATAGCCCCAGAAGAAGTGCGTAAAAACGATAATTCATGTATGGATTTTTAGTTTGACGCGGCAAACAAACGAAAAAAAAGAACTTCAACTTAGTCATCATATTCCCTAACCTTTAACTATTGTCGCAGAGATAACTTAGTATGTAGGCATTCAGGCCATTTGAAAGCCGAAAGTTGATAAATCAGTTCATAAGCTGTTCATAACTGGTTGGTAACGTGGTTGATATAGAGTTGATAAAAGCATATCAGATTTTTTGGAGTGAGGCTAGTAGGTAGCATAGATTTGGTAGTACCAAGCAAGGGATAAAAGGTTGGCCGAAAGGTCACTTTCTTAGAACCTCCAAGGAGATTTGAGGAAAGCCACCAGAATCTCGGAAAGCTCTAGGGTTGGATGAGTGAGGTTGAACCGAAAGAAGCCGAGCGCAAGCAGAGTGGAAGTCGGGAAAGCCAACGGAGTAAGCGGCTTGCCGCTGAAAAGGAAGGGAAGCCAGAATAACAGTAGCTTGGGGCTTGGCATCGACTACGGTGGGTGTTAAAGCGAAGTGGAGATCATCTATAAGATTGGTCTCCGCTTTTGTTTTATGTCAACATTTCTGCGGACTCTTTTCCGATCAGCGTTCCAATTGCAACGCCCATTCCACCAAGTCTCACAGCGCAACTAACGTTGTCAGAAAGTTGCTTTACAATCGCCTTTTTCGTGGTTCCAACACCCATTACTCCGGCCCACTGGTGTTCAATTTCAAACGGGGTTTCTGGTAGGATCACCTCCTGTAGAAGTTCGTTTAGTTTGTTTTGAATGAGTTGAGTGGTTTCCAACTTGGTGGTGGTTTCCCCAGCAACATCTAAATTCCTTCCGCCACCAAGTAGAATTCTTTTTCCCACGCTGCGGAAGTAGAAGTAGCCTTCGTCCAGATGGAATGTTCCCTTCACTTTCAGATTTGGAATTTCATTTGTGATGAGCACTTGAGCCCTTGCAGGATCAACATCAAATTCAGGAAATAGCTGTTTTGCAAAACCATTTGTTGCGAAGTGCAATTTTCTTGGTTTTACGGTCAGTCCATTTTCGAATGAAACATTCACACCAGCACCGTCATCAGACCAATTGCTTACTTCAAATGAATTCAAAATTCTAATGTCCAAGGAAGTTGCAAGTTGAATCAAGGAATTCATCATTTTTCCAGTATCAATACTTCCTTCGTATTGATTCAGAATCAAGTTTGAAACATTTCGAAACCCAAATTCATTTACAACACCCGAATTTAGGACATAGGTGCTCTGTAGTCCTATTTTATTCTGCAATGTCTCATTTGCATTTGGCAGGAAGTCCAAACAGTTTTCAAGTAGCTGCCCGTCTTCTTTTCTGAAAATTTCATAACCTCCGCAAGCTTGATATCCGATTGCTTCATCTCCAAGTAAGTTTCGGAGCTCATTCAAACCATGAACTCTTTTTCCGACCAATTCGAAAACCTCTTCTTCGGTAGATGTTTTCAAATCAGCAAGTATCTCACTCAAACTTCCAAAGCATGCAAAGCCGGCATTTTTTGTACTTGCTCCAGAAGGAAGAAAGCCGCGTTCTACAACAACCACTTTTGCCTTCGGGTTAGCCTTTTTGAAGAATATAGCGGAGGTTAGACCCACAATTCCGCTTCCAACAATCATTAGATCAATGTTGGTTAGATATTGGTCAATTTCCCAATAGCTTAACCAAGACTGGTAGGAGATAAGTTTCTTATTCATTTCGAACATGAATTAAGTTCAAAAAAAGTGAAACAAAAAGTCCGTTATCCTGTAAGAATCATGTTAAGCGCTAACTTGTGCCACAGATGGATTTGAGAAGATTGCAGCAACTGACCTTGACTTTTGTATTGGCTCTGGGTCTTTTAGGCGTTGGTTTCAGTTCTTCAGCCCAAACAGGGCTGGAAATTTCAGGTGCGGTTAAAGAAGGCCGTAAAGGTTTGGAGGGAACTACGGTAACCTTAGCTAAAAATGGTGGCGTTCAGAAAACACTCACAACGGCAGCTAATGGTAAGTTCGATTTCTTTTTTGAACCGAATGCAACCTATGTCATCAGCGTTAGTAAGCCGGGTTATGTGGCCAAAAAGATTGAGTTCAACACGACACTTCCTCCTGAGGTTTCTACAACTTTCGATTTTGAGTTTATCGTAGAGCTGTTTCAAGACCAGTCGGGGCTGAACAAGGCCATTTTCGCGAATCCGGTAGCCAAGGTTCAATACAGCAAACGCTACAATGAGTTTGATTATGACCTCGATTATACCATGGAATTCCAAAAGCAGGAAGAGGAGGTGTTCGAGGAGTTAGAGCGCATCAAAGAGGAAGAATACAAGGAAGAAGAGAAGAAGCGAAAAGAAGCTGAGCAACTCGCGGCACAACAAGCCAAGGAAGCTGAAGCGGCACGGAAAGCTGAGGAAAAAGCTGAAAAGGAGCGTTTGGCTGAGGAGGAACGAAAGCGTAAAGAAGCTGAAGCAGAGGCCGCAAAAGTTGCCGCAGCGGCAAAGGCCAAGGCCGAAGCTGAGGCAAAAGCAAGAGAAGATGAGTTTAAGCAACTGGTGAAAGAGGCAGAGCAGTCCATGAAGGATAAGTCTTTCGAAATGGCCAAAGCCAAGTTGGAAGAAGCTCAACGGATTCTTCCGGATAAAGATTTGTCTGCGGAACTTGCAGAAGCAGATAATGCAATTGCTCAGGTTAAAGCAGAAGCCGAAGAGCGCGTCAAGAAAGAAAAGCAGTTCAATGATTTCATCAGCCAGGCTGAAGACCTTGTTGCTAAGGAAAAATACGAGCAGGCCATCAAGCTTTACGAAACTGCAGCTGGTATTGACCCAAACTCGGAGCTTCCAAATCAGCGAATTAAGGAAGCCAACGAAAAAATAGCAGCCATTGCCAAAGCTGAGGAAGAGAAACGTAAACAAGAAGAGCGTTATGGTCAATTGCTAAAAGATGGCGAAGCTGCCGAAGCAATTAAGGATTACGGAAAGGCTAAAGAACTGTACGCTGAGGCCGGTTCGCTCAAGCCGAACGAAAGCGAACCGAACAATCGAATTAAGAGAATTGATGAATTACTAGCGAGGCTTGATAAGGAAAGACGCGAGGCTGAAGAAAAGCAGAAGAAGTTTGATGGTTACATTAGTAAGGGAGATGAACTTGTGGCTTCGGGTGAGCTGGAACAGGCCAAGGTCAGTTATGCTGCGGCTTCTATGGTTTTTTCAGATGATGAAACCGCCAAGACTAAACTTGCCGAAGTAGATAAGCTGATTGCCGAAGCCAAGAAGAAAGAGGCCGAACAAAAGGCCAAACAAGATCAGTTTGCCAAGCTGCTTTCAGAAGGTGGTTCATTGCTTACCGAAAGAAAATTAGCCGAAGCGAAATCCAAGTTCTCAGCGGCATTGGCGCTCGAAGTGGATAATGCAGCTGCCCAACAACGGTTGGATGAGGTTGATGCTTTGGTGAAAGAACAGGAGCAGTTGGCAGCAGAAAAGGCGGCAACCCAGAAACGTTACGATGGCGCCATTTCAAATGCAGACAAAATACTTGGTAAGGAGAAGTACCAAGATGCTTTGACTGCCTATCAGGAAGCTGCCGAAATACTTCCTGACGAAAATTACCCGAAGCAGAAGATATCTGAGATTGAAAAAACTTTGGCAGAAATTGCTGCTAAAGCCAAAGCAGAAGAGGAGCAGAGTTTAGCTTACCAAAAAGCGCTTGATGAAGCAGAGGCACTTTTTAAGGAGAAGAAATTTGAAGCGGCTCTGGCTAAATTCAAGGGCGCAGCAGAAATAAGACCTGATGATACACAAGCTGCGAAACGAGTTAAAGAAACTCAGACGACCATTGCTCAGGTAAAGGCCGAAGAAGAAAAGCGACTTGCCGAAGAGGCTGAGACCAAGCGATTGGAGGAAGAAGCTCAGAAGGCAGCTGAAATCCGGAAGCAGCAACAAGAGGCTGAACTTGCAGCAAAGCAGGAAAAGTTCGGTGAATTGATGAGAGCTGGCGGTTCACTTCAAACTGAAATGAAATTTGAGGAAGCCAAATCTCAATACGAACAAGCCTTGGCGCTTGATGTCGACAATGTCAGTGCTCAAGCAAAGATTGATGCTGTTTCGAAGCTGATTGAGCAACAGGAACAGGAAGCGGCTGCCGCGGCTGAGAAAATCAAGGAATACAATTCGCTCATTGAAAAGGCTGATAAGCAACTTTCCAAAACCAAGTATAACGATGCATTGGCCATGTATAAGGAGGCCTCTGAATTGGTTCCGGATAAAGAATATCCAAAAGGAAAGATCATCGAAATCGAAAAGCAACTAGCTGCGCTTGAAGAAGAACAGAAGCTGGAAGAAGCGTATGCTGTTTTAATAACAAGTGGGGACAAGCTGGTTGCAGAAGAGAAGTTAGAAGAGGCCAGAACTGAGTTCGAAAAGGCCTTAGAACTTAAACCAGATCAGGCAGATGCCCAAAAGCGACTAGATGACCTGTTTGCTAAGATTAGTCGAAAGGCTGAGGAAGAAAAGGCCAGATTGGCAAAAGAAGAAGCAGAAAGGTTGGCAGCAGAAGAGAATGCCAGGTTGGAAGAAGAGAAGAGGTTGGCTGCGGAAGCAGAAGCAAAGCGTAAAGAAGAAGAGGCTCGCCTAGCTGAGGAAAAGCGCCAGCAGGAAGAGGCAGCTAAGGAGGCCAAACGACTTGCAGAGGCAAAGGCAAAAGAAGAAGCAGAACGGTTGGCAGCAGAGGAGAAAGCCAGATTGGAAGAAGAGAAGAGTTTAGCGGCAGAAGCAGAAGCAAAGCGTAAAGAAGAAGAGGCTCGCCTAGCTGAGGAAAAACGTCAGCAGGAAGAGGCTGCTAAGGAAGCAAAACGGCTGGCGGAGGCAAAGGCGAAAGAAGAAGCAGAACGATTGGCGGCTGAGGAGAAAACCAGGTTGGAAGAAGAGAAGAGATTGGCAGCGGAAGCAGAAGCAAAGCGCAAGGAAGAAGCGGCTCGCCTAGCTGAGGAAAAACGTCAACAAGAAGAGGCTGCTAAGGAAGCAAAACGACTTGCCGAGGCAAAAGCCAAGGAAGAGGCTGAGCAAAGAACAGCTGAGGAGAAAGCGAAAAAAGAAGAGGCAAAACGTTTAGCAGCAGAGGCTGAGGCGGCACGCAAGGAGGAAGAAGCACGCTTAGCTGAAGAGAAGCGAAAGGCAGAAGAAGCTGAAAAAGAGGCGCAAAAGATCGCAGAGGCCAAGGCCAAAGAAGAGGAGGAAAGAAGGGCTGCCGAAGAACGTGCTGCTTATGAAGCGGAGTTGCAGCGTCAAGAGGAACTAAAACGTCAAGCGGAAGAAAAAGCTAAACAAGAGGCTGAGCTTGCCATGCAAAAGGCAGAAGAGGAAAAACGACTGGCCGAAGAGCGTAAGCGCAAAGCTGAAGAAGAACGCATTCGGTTGGATGAGGAAGCAAGGAAGCTAGCAAAAGAAGAAGAGGAAAGAAGATTAGCGGAAGTTCGTCAAGCGGAAGAAGAAAGAAGAGAGTTGCTTGCTGAACAGCAGATGATGGAGGAGCAAGCTAGAAAGCGAGCTCAAGAAGAGGCAAGGGCTAAAACAGAATCTGATAGGAAATTAGAGGAGCAACGACTTGCCGCTGAAGCAGACCTGAAAAAACGTGAACGCGAACGTGAAGAAGCAGAAAGAAAGGCTGAACAGGAGCGTTTAAAAGCACAGCGCGAAGCTGAAGAAAAGGCCAGACTGGCGGTTGCTGAAAGAGAACGGGCTAAAATGGATCGCGAGCGCGACTCGATAGCCCAAGTCGATGCAGATAGAATGGAGCTTGAAGCACAGGCAATCCTGGAAAAGGAAACTTCAGAAAGAGAAGCTCGAATGAAAGCTGAGATTGAAGCTCAGGTCAAAAAAGAGTTTCAGCAGGAGTTTGAGGAAGAGCAGCGCGAAAAGCTAAAGCAAGAACAAGCAGAAGCTGCCGAAGATGCCGCGTCTAGACGCGAACGAGAATTATACGAGCGTAGAAAGGAGCAGGAACGAGCGCAGAAATTGGCCATGATGGAAACGCGCAAGCGTCAGGAACTTGAGGCTTGGGAAAGAAAAGAAGAAGAGGAGTCACGCAAACGCGCGGAGCGTGAGGCTGCTGAAGCTGCAAGAGCTAAAAAGCTTAAGCAAGAACAAGAAGAACATGAAGCTGATATGGCGCTTAAAGCTGAGCAAGCTAGAATTGCGGCTGAGCGAAATGCAGAGCGTAAAGCGGAGTTGGAAGAACGCAGACTTCGTCAGGAGGAGGAGAACGAACGAAAGAAGGCACTTGCTGAAGAATGGAATCGTTTGAGAGAAGAAGCAGAAGCCGAACGTTTGGCTGAGCAAAGAAGAATTGATGCTGAAAAAGCCGCTCGCGGACAAGCTGCAAAAGAGCAGTTAGAACAAGACAAGGCTGAAGCTGAACAAAGAAGAAAGGATGAAATTGCTGAAGCTGGTCAGTATGCGGCAGAAAAGAAAGCATTGGATGAGCAGATGCGTTTGGAGCGTGAGAAGAAGCGGAAAGAAGAGATTGCACTGAAGGAGGAGAACTTCAGAAACAAAAAGGAGTTTGAGGAAAAAGCGAAAGATCTAGCTCAGAGTGCAGTTGATGCCGAACGTGAGGCCTACGAACAAGAAGTTCGTGCTCGGTTAGCGAAGGAGTACGAGGAAAAGAGGAAAGCGCTAGAAGAGGAGAAAATGAAGTTTGCAGAAGCTGCCAAACCGAAACCAACTCCTTATGAGATCGATCTTGCCAAGCACTACCCTATGGGCGTTACGGAAGAGTCAGAAATCAAGGAAAACCGTGAGGTTAAGCACATTATCATCAAGCGAGAAGAAAACCGTGCTAACAAGTACACGCGTGTAAAATGGAACTGGGGTGGTGTGTACTATTTCAAGAACGATGAAAGTACATCACGCCAGATTTTCGAGCAGGAATCTCAGTGGTGATTTAAGGAATGAAAACCTTTCTTGACGAAACTTCATTCTTACCTTCCAATTTTATCAGATAAATTCCAGATAATCTTGAGTTTTCCAGTTGCTGGGTAGATTGGGGTTCAACAGTAGAGTTTAGTAACTCCCGACCAGAAACGTCCAAAAGAGTGATAAGAGCTCGTTCCCTTGTGTGGTTTTCAACAATCAGATTTGAATTTTTCCATCGAACTTCAATTTGGTTCAATTCTGAAGAGTTCGAAATTCCAACAGTTAATGGGTCTACAGTAACTTCTAGATAACTCGTATCTGCATCGCAAGCTGAGCTGGCAATATGTTGCACAACATAGGTGTTACCTGAACCATAGGTGTGTTGTGGATTTTCAATTGTTCCCGTGCTCCCATCTCCAAAATCCCAGAAGTGTTCGGTAGCATTTTGACCGTTACTTGTGTAATTCACCGTCAGGCCACCAGCAAATGAAAAGTTCGCATCAGAAATAACATCCTGATGTCCGATATACCAAGTGCTCAAACTATCTAGAACGATATCCTCAGCCAGCTGCTGAAGGTCTTCGGCATCTTGCTGACCGATTGTGGCATAATATGGAATTCCAACGGGAGATTGTCTGAAAATTGTGGCATAGAAAACACATGCATTCAAGTAAGTTCCCCAAGCACTTGGGTGGCTGCCATCGCTGGAGTAAAGTCCGGTCCAAAATGTGTTGTTCTCAAGCTTCATCTGATGCCAGGCCGCACCGCAAGGGGCTACCGTAGCATCATTATCCAAACGCATTTCAAGATAGCTTTCGCGAAGCCGTGCATTCATCCCTTCGAAGGTGCAAAGTGGCGGATAGAACTGGCAATTGCTTTGGTCGCCATCACGCCTTCCCCAGGTCATGAAGAAAACTGGTTCAGTGCACTCATAATTTGATTTGATAGAATCAACCAGAATGTCTGCATAAGGGTAAACTTGGGCAGCTACTTGCGCAGGCGGAAATGATGGCAACTGACTTTGTTCCTGCATTACCACAAAATCCCAATCGCGGCTGGAAATTTTGGTAAGCGTGGCGTTGTTGGTTGAGTGCCCCTCAAGCGTGTAGCCTCCAGGAGTGTTCGATTCATGATAGATCGTGTCTCCTCCTGCTAAAGCCAAGTTATAAAGTGTACCTGGCAGGTTGGAAGTGTATGTGTAGCTATTTCCTAAGAAAAGGATAGAAGTTTGTTGTGCTGAAGCCTCAACTGTGGCCAACACCAGAAGAAGGTAGAACAAGTTTTTCATGATGGAAGAAGTAGGACTGATCGATGGCTGAATATGACCGAAAGACGCGGCTTTTCAGAAATGGAGGCGTGCCTTTGGCACCACATCCCAATCCGCAAAATCCTGTTCCAAATACTTGAAGTAGGCAGCAATTCCGATCATAGCCGCATTATCGGTACAATATTCAAACTTTGGAATATGTGCTCGCACATTGCAGCTGTTGGCCAATTTCTCGAACCGTTTTCGCAGTTCACTGTTTGCCGAAACTCCTCCAGCAAGCGCAATATCTTTTACGCCATATTTTTCAATTGCACCTTCCAGCTTATCGAGCAAATAGCCTACAATATGATGCTGGTAAGAGGCGCAGATGTCATTGATGTTCGTTTCAATGAATGCGTCATCTAACTTCATTTCCCGTTGCAATTTGTACAGAAATGAAGTTTTGATTCCGCTAAAGCTAAAGTCAAAACCGGCAACTTCTGGTGTGGCGAATTCAAACCGATCGCTGTTACCTGTTTGCGCCAGTTTATCGATGACCGGACCGCCTGGATAACCAAGATTCATGATCTTGGCCGCCTTGTCAAACGCTTCGCCTGCCGCATCGTCAATGGTTTTGCCAACCACCCTCATTTTCATTGGTGCTTCAACTAACACGATCTGTGTATGCCCACCACTTACCGTCAAACATAAAAACGGGAATTCGGGCGCTTGCTTTTCTCCATCTTTGATGAAGTGCGCAAGAATATGCCCTTGCATGTGATCGACCGAAACAAGCGGAACGCCCAGAGCCATGGAGTAGCTTTTTGCAAAGGAACCGCCAACCAATAGACTTCCCATCAGACCAGGGCCTTCGGTAAATGCGATAGCGCTGAGTTCAGTGGCGTTTACATTCGCTTTTTTCAACGCTGCATCCACAACCGGTACGATATTTTTCTGGTGCTCTCGCGATGCCAATTCAGGAACAACGCCACCGTACTGTTCGTGAACATCCTGATTTGCAACGATGTTTGAAAGTACCTCTTTGCCTTGCAAAATGGCGGCCGATGTATCATCGCAAGACGACTCTATGGCTAAGATGAGAGGTGAACTTATCACGGCATCGTTATTGAGTACCTTTGCCGAACAGAATATCCGACCGGTAGATGATTTTCAAAAGTATCAAAAAAGCATTCCTATGGACGTCCGTCCTGTTGCTGCTTTTGGTGCTGATAATTGGAGGCGGATATCTGGCACTTCGAAGCCCGAAAGTTCAAACCAAGATCACACAATACATTGCTGGTCATCTTTCAGAAGAGCTGAAAACCACCGTTTCTGTAAACGGAGTTGATATTGGGTTTTTTAACCGCTTGATCTTGGAAGGATTGTATGTGGAAGATCTGAAGGGAGATACGTTGGCTTATTTCAATGATCTGCATTTGGGATTGCGCTACATCAGTTTGGATAGGCGAAAACTATATCTGGATAAGGTCAGAATTGATGATCTGAAATTCTATCTCCACAAGTATGAAGGTGACGAAAAGCTCAATCTCCAGTTTTTGATCGACTATTTCTCTGCACCCAAAGACAGTGTAGAAAGTTCACCTTGGGATATAAGATCAAATGCGCTGGAGTTAAGAAATGCAGCGTTTAAGCTTCGAAACCATTACGCAGAAAAGACTCCGATCGGAATTGATTACAAGGACCTAGACGTACGTAAGATCAATTTGTTGATAGATGACATTTTGATTGATGTAGACACCATTCATGGCAATGTTCTAAAACTGAATTGCTATGAAAATCGTGGGTTTTATCTCAAAGATTTTCATGGTTTGGCCAAAGTAAGCCCAGCGGAGTTGAAGGTGGATGATCTACATATTCAAACCGCTTCCACTGATCTGAATCTGAACCTTCATTACACTTACAATGGATGGGAAGATTATCTGACTTTCATTGACAGTGTACGCATGGATTATGAGTTTGAACCATCGGTGGTGAACTTGAAGGACGTTGCCTTTTTTGCTCCAGCAATGGTCGGATTGCAAGAAACGCTCAAGGTTTCGGGAAAGGTTTATGGTCCGGTTTCTAGTATGAACGCCAGAAACTTAGTAGTTGAATACGGTTCTGGAACACGCTTGGAAGGAAACATCGACTTGGATGGTCTTCCTAACATCCGAGAGACCTTCTTGCACTTTGATCTGAAGAATTTTACCACCAGTTATGCGGATATGAGGTCCATTCCACAGCCGCCATTTCAAGATGGAAAAAGTCTGAGCATTCCGAAAAATATTGCCAGCCTTGGTCAAATGAACTTTACGGGAACTTTCACTGGATTCATGAACGATTTTGTGGCCTATGGCAAACTTCAAACTGCCATCGGTTCAGTAAAATCAGATATTTCGCTGAAGCAAGAAGAGGGAACAGGTCGATTGGCCTATCGTGGGAAACTTCAATCGAGATCGTTCAACATTGGTAAGTTTTTGAAAGAAGATAGAGTTGGACGAGTAACCCTGAACGCTGAAGTTGACGGTAGTGGACTTACCAAGGAAGACATCAACGCCACGTTGGTCGGAGAGGTGCAGTCGGCAGAATTGCTGGGCTACGAGTACACCAATGTGGATGTAAATGGTTCGTTTGCACGAAGTATGTTCAGTGGCGAGGTGTTGGCGAATGATACCAACCTGAACCTCGTCTTCCGAGGAGGTTTTGACCTAAGCCAAGAACTGCCTCAATTCAATTTTCATGCTGATGTTCGGCATGCCAATCTATACGAGTTAAATCTGCTTCGCGAGCGTGAAAATGCCACAGTAAGTGGCGTGGTAGATGTGGATTTTATTGGAAATGATATCGATAACCTCGTTGGTCTTATTGAGGTTACGAATGGAACATATCAGCAAGAAGGAGATGACCAATATACCATCGATCGCTTCTCGCTAAACGTTGATGAAACGGCAGATTCGAAGAGCTTAGAGCTTCGTTCAGGAATTCTGGATGCTGATTTTGATGGAAATTTCAGCTTTCGAAACATTGGAAAAGCCACCAACAATCTTCTGAGAAAACATTTGCCAAGTTATGCTGGTGAGTTTGAGCCTTTGGACGTAGATAAGCCACTTCAATTCGATTTTAAAATTGACCTGAACAACACCGAAATCCTTTCCTACTTTTTTGCGCCCGACCTCTTTATTGGAGACAGTGCATCGTTCCAAGGAAATTACTCTTCGGTTGAAGATGAGATCTATCTGCGCGGCCGATTGGAAGAGGTGCAATTCAAGACGGTAAAACTGGATAACGTTCAGATTGAGGCAGAAAATCCAGGTAAGGAATTTCAGCTTGGCTTCTTTGCCGACAGGGTCAACTTTACAGACAGCATGTTTCTTGCGTCATTCGACATCCGTTCGTTCACATTCAACGATAGTCTTGGCGTGACGGTAAAATGGGATAACAAGACCAAGTTGAAAAATGAAGCCTTCATTCAAGGAATTGCTTCATTCCCTAAAAACCAAGAGGTGAGTTTCCATTTAGAGAAATCGCAGATTGCCATTGCTGGAATGGATTGGAGCATTGAATCGAACAATCTGTTGCGAATCGATACGACTTCATTTGAGTTTACCGATTTCATGTTCAGCAGTTTGCGGCAATCAATCGGTGTAAACGGTAAAATATCTCGCGATCCGAATGCCAAGCTCAAGGTCAGCCTTCGGAATTTTGACCTTTCAAATTTCAATGTCCTCACCTTACCAAAAGGAATAAACCTTGGTGGGCGTGCTTCAGGATTAGCGCAAGTTTCGGGATTGTACGATAAGCTGTTCCTGACAAATCAACTTACTGTTGATTCTCTTAGTATCAATGATGTGGCCATCGGTTCTGGCGAGATCAACAACACGTGGATTCCAGCCACCAGAAGTGTTCAGGTGTTCGGTCTTTTAGAACGAAATGACAAGACCAGCCTGAGTGTGGTAGGTGAGTTTTTGCCGGGAGATGACCGACCGCAGAACTTCAACCTAAAGGCAATGGTTGAACAACTACCATTAAATGTTTTCGACCCGTACATCGATAAGGTAATTACGGATGTTAAGGGAACCGCCAAGGCCGATCTTACACTGAAAGGAACCACGAAAGAACCTCGGCTTTCGGGAACCGTGAGTTTAAACGGGGCAGATGTGCTTCTAACATATTTGAATACTCGATTCCGAATTACGGATACCGTCCGAGTTGAACCTGATGGATTCTATTTCGAGAATCTGACGGTGTTGGATGAACGCGATAAGCAAGGTCAGATCAACGGTTGGGTAAAGCACGATTATTTCAAGAATTTCCGGTTTGATGCTACCATTGAGGTGGAAGATTTCTTGGCGTTGAATACCAATTCTGCCATGAACTCGCTGTATTACGGTAAAGCGTTTGCAACTGGTTCGGTTCGCTTTTATGGCGAACCCAAGAACATGCAGCTCGATGTGGCCATGCGCACCGAACGCAACACGCAGTTTTTCATACCACTCTTTGGAGCCAAGGATGTGGACGAAACCGACTTCATCACATTCGTGAAACCAAAAGGCACTGAGGGAGAGAAATTGGAGGTGGATGATGAGTTCAAGGTCACTTTCCAGAACCTGAGTTTGGATATGGATATTGAGGTTACTTCAGATGCGCAGATCCAGCTCATTTTCGACCCGCAAGTAGGCGACATCCTGAAAGGAAAGGGAGATGGCGATATTAGTATGTCGCTTGACCGTGATGGGAACTTCAAGATGTTCGGAGATTACTATATCAACAAAGGAGAATACCTCTTTACACTTCAGAATATCATCAATAAGAAGTTTCTGATTCAGCAGGGCGGAACGATCAATTGGAGTGGAAATCCGTATCAGGCGTTGATAGATATAACCGCAGAGTACGGTGTGCGAACTTCGCTTTACGACCTCATGTATCCTGATACCAGCGACATCTACAAGCGTAGAATTCAGGTTGATTGTATCCTGAAAATGACCGACCAACTGATGAATCCCAACATTGCTTTCGATATCGACCTTCCGAACTCGGATGAAACTACGCGAACGGAGGTTCGGAACAAGATCGGTGTT
This sequence comes from uncultured Chryseobacterium sp., assembly GCA_964457245.1. GTDB lineage: Bacteria > Bacteroidota > Bacteroidia > UBA10329 > UBA10329 > UBA10329. Next base: position 64,736 of record CAYWET010000015.1, read on the forward strand.
GGAAACGTGCAGGAAATGAACCGACAGGTGTTCGGGCTTTTGGTTCTGAACAGGTTCTTCCCAACGGAAACGCAGAACCAACAGCTGCAGCAGGCTGGAGGTTTCTTCACGTCCAGTACTTCCGAGATGATCTCCAACCAGTTGAGTAACTGGCTTTCCAAGATCAGTAACGACTTTGATATTGGAGTGAATTACCGCCCGGGCGATGACATTACCAGTGATGAGCTACAGGCGTCTTTGAGCACACAGCTGTTCAACAATCGCATTATTATTGACGGAAACGTGGGTGTTGCGAATGTTCAGTCGAGTTCGAGTGATATTGTGGGCGATGTGAATATTGAATACAAGATCACGTCCGATGGTCGGTTCCGTGTGCGGGCGTTCAACAAGAGCAACGACATTAACACGCTGACCAATAATGCTCCGTTTACCCAAGGTGTTGGTCTTACCTACCAGAAAGAATTTGACCGCTTGGGCGACCTTTTTCGCAAACGGAAGAAGAAGGATTATATGAAGGAATGAGTGAACAGCGACCAGCGGAGGATACTTAGCTCTTGTTGTCAAACGTGGTTTTTTCTTTTTCAACAAGTCGCTCCATTTGTTTCAATTTTCTCTTGGTCATTGCAACTCCACCAGCTAGAATTATAACTGTCAATGTCATGGGAAAAATTAATATTGGCCATGCCCTGAAACCGTTAGAGTTTGAAACCATTAAAAAAGTCGTCCAGCTGAAAGCGATTGCAATCAATGCCAATGTAAATCGAGGGATTTCAATAGACGTTTTTATCAGCTTGCCATCGTCATTGAATTTGAACACCAGGGTAGGCAACACATGTCCCGCATAGCCGTAGAGATAAACATGGAATGAATTTTCCCCTTCACGCTTCACTCTGAGTTGAGCTGTTATTCTTGGTGGCAAGAAATCTGGCTCATGCAACTTCTTAGCTATTCGAGTAAGCGTGTCCGATGTCATTTTCAACGTTTGCCGACTTATGGCAAAAATAAGGTGTAACCAACTGTTGACTAAAAAACATGCCTAAACGGAAAGCATTTCGCGGTCATCATTCCGGCCATAACGGCTGGGTCAGCCTGGGCAAAGAGTTCGGCCATGGTGTCGCTTTCGGCTTCAAAAACCACCAACCCAAAGTTGGCTTCGTTAGAAATGGGTAGGTCGGTTCTGCCAACATACTTTACTGTTCCCCGCTTTGATTGCCGCTCCAATCTGGCTGAGTGTTCTTCCAGCGTTTTGTTCTCCTTTTCGCCCCAATTGGCCTCATCTCTAAACTTCGGAACCAGGTTAAGTATGTAGATGTAGTCGCGCACTTCGTTCAATTAAGAATGAAAAATTAGGAATTATAAATGAATCAAAATCTCATCAGGTTCCGTCACCCTGAACTTGTTTCAGGGTCTAACACAATCACTGGAAAGATGCTGAAACGAGTTCAGCATGACGCTCCTTTATCTTACATCAATTTTTCTGACATCTGGTATCTGACATCTAAATCCATCTACTCAACAATCGGGCAGCGTTTGAACTCTTTCTCCCGATCAAAAAGAAAGCGATAGGTAGCATGCGTACGCCAGATCTCCGCACCAAGCTGCTCGCACACCTTCATCATTTTCGGGTTAAAATCGCCTATCCAATTCATTTCAATGGTCTTGTACGGAAGCCCTTTGTTCCAAGCAATATCAGAGTACGAAACCACCATGGCGCTCTCCACGCCTTTGCCATGCCATTCTGGAATAACCCCGAAAACCAACCCGAGCATCTTCTTGCAATGTCCCATTTTCATGTGGTAGGCAAACTTCAGTTTCCCGAACCAGTTCATGTTGCCATTCACGTATTTGAATAGCTGATTCAATTCTGGAATGGAAAGGAAGAACGAGATCGGTTGGTCTTTGTAAAACCCGAAATAAATGAGTCGCTCATCAGCAATAGGCCGCAACTTGTCAAACATCTTTTGCGCTTGCTTCAGCGTCATTGGCTTAACCCCCGAATGTCCGCCCCACGCTTTGGTGTACACCTCATGGAAATACACCGCAGCCTTGTCGAATTCCTTCTTGCGGATATACCGAAAAGTGATGTCTGGATTGTCTAAAGCTTGCTTGGCCCGTTCGTAAAACCGTGGTTCAAAATCCTTGGTTTTCTGCACATCGCGCCCGTATGTGTATTGCTTGAAATAAAGCTGAAATCCGTAATTCTCATACAGTTTCTGATAATACGGAGCGTTGTAAAGCATGCCATAATTCTGCTCCGCAAAACCATCTATCAGCACGCCCCAATTCTTATCGCGTTCCCCGAAATTCACGGGGCCATCCATGGCTTCCATGCCGCGTTCTTTGAGCCAATTCTGAGCTGTTTCAAAAAGCATATTTGCAGCTTTTTGGTCATCAATGCAATCGAAAAAACCGCAACCACCGGTTGGCTGATCTTCCGTGTTGTAGGTTTTGCCGTTCACAAATGCCGCAATTCGGCCAATGGTTTTACCATCCTTTTCCAAAATCCAACGAATTGCTTCGCTATTGTCATAATTGAAAAAGCGATTGGTTTTCGGGTCAAAAACGTCTTTAACTTCTTGGTCAATAGGCCGGATGTAAAGCGGGTCGTTTTTGTAAAGTTGAGTAGGGAAGAGTACCCACTCATTCTCTTGCTGCTTGGTCTTAACCTCGATTAGGTTCATGCGAATTGGAATTTCAGCTAACATAACAAGACAATGATGAATTAGGAATTAATAATGAAGAATTGAACGAGGTGAGTTCAACGGGTCGGTAAGCATGAATTCATCATTCACAATTTTTCATTCATAATTGACGAAGTTTGCCTCATGTCATTCATTAAGGATAAAGTGGTGGTGATCACTGGAGGTAGTTCCGGAATCGGTAAAGCTTGCGCGGAACGGTTCGGTCGTGAGGGTGGTAGAATCTGTATCACCAGCCGCAATGCAGCAAATCTTGAGGCGGCTGCTGAGGAATTGCGTAGCAAGAACATTGAAGTTTTGACAGTGCAAGGAGACGTTGCAAAGGAGGAAGATTGCGTTCGAATGATTAATCAGACGCTGAATACTTATGGACGGATCGATGTGCTTATCAACAATGCTGGAATCAGTATGCGTGCGTTCTTCAAGAATGTTGATTTGAGTGTTATCCGTCAGTTGATGGAGGTGAATTTCTTCGGAACGGTTTATTGCACAAACTATGCGCTGAAGCAACTGCTGAAGTACAATGGTTCCGTGGTTGGGATTTCGTCCGTGGCTGGATATCAAGGTTTACCAGGGCGATCGGGTTATTCGGCTTCCAAATTTGCAATGGAAGGTTTTCTGAGTGCTTTGCGATTGGAAAACCACAACACCGGATTGCATGTGATGATCGTAAATCCGGGTTATACCGAAAGTAACATCCGCAAGACCGCGTTGGTGGCTGATGGTTCAAATCAGGGAGAATCTCCCAGAGATGAAGGCAAAATGATGACCTCCGAAGAAGTGGCGGACAACGTCTTCAACGGAGTTAAAAACCGTAAGAAACGGGTTGTGCTTACGCGAGAGGGAAAGCTGTCTTATTATCTGAGCAAATGGCTGCCCGGATTTGTAGATAAGCAAGTGATAAAAACAATTGAGAACGAAGGAGATCTTCCTTCTGGCAATTAAGAATGAACAATTTTCAATTAATAATTAGGTCGGAAACTTGCAGCTTGCGGCTTGGAGCTAAAAGCTTTCAATGAAGATCTTTCTAATAGGATATATGGCCAGCGGTAAATCGACTGCGGCAAAGAAGTTGGCCAAAAAACTTGGTTTGGAAGCTGTTGATTTGGATAAGGAAATCGCGCAATCGGCCGAAATGTCAATTCCTGAGATTTTCAAGTCTGAAGGAGAGATAGCATTCCGTAAACGAGAACAATCGGAGCTTAGAAAGTGGTTGGAGAAGGACGATTTCGTGATGGCCTGTGGCGGTGGAACCCCTTGCTTTTTCGAATCGATGGACGAGATGAACGGAGCGGGAACAACCATTTATCTGCAAATGAGTGCGAAAGCGGTTGTGGACCGCGTAATGTCCAGCAAAGAAGAACGACCGATTTTGAAAGGTCTTTCGGAGGAGAAAATGCTCAAGAAAGTTGATTTCCAAATTGGGAAACGAGAACCATTTTATTCCAGAGCAAAACTCACCGTAAATGGCGTCAATTTGGATGTTGATGCGCTGGCTGAGGAATTGAAAAGCTAAAGCTTCAAATTAGCTGTTATGAACAGCGCAATTTGCAAGTGAGTCCAACGATGCAAGATTCTCTCTGGTCAGTTGATCAACCGGAATAACAATTCCGAATTCCTCTTCAATTAACATGACCAATTCCACAACAGACATGGAATCGATGCCGATGTCGGCAAACTTATCTGCTGGTTGAATTTCCACGCCAGAAGCAAGGAACCGCTTCTTAAGATACGCGGTAAGTTGATTGATAATTTCTGATTGCGTTGCGGCCATTGTTGATGGCAAATTTAGTTCAATCTGGAAACAGAAAACGGAGCATGCCGCTGAGATGAACCCGTTGCTTGCCTCTAACAATCAGGTCAATGTAGGTTTCTCTTACCGCGTAGAGAAAAGCGCCATTTCCGATTCTCGAAACAAACCGATTGTATTTGTTCTGAAGTTTGGCAGTATCGCTTAACGTGCCGAAGAAATCTGCAAAGGGCGTTCTGTTCGTTTTGGATTTTTCGAGCTCAGAATCGAACGAATGCTGGAGCTCAGAAAGGAATTGATATTGCTTTTGAAGATACGATTCAAAGTTTGCATCAGCAGGTTTGGTCAATAGGGAAATCGCACTTTCAATAAACAGCTCTTTTCTGGCAAGATCCACGTACTGAAAGTAGTCTTGACTTGAAGTTGAATCAGCTAACCGCTTGAACTTCTTCTGCATATCGCGATTTAACGCTGCGAACTTTTTTACATGTTTCTCAAAGACTTTCAGCCTTTCAAAATCAGCATAAACGCCTGTCATGAAAGCATGCGCATAAACACGCCAATAGTACAGCGTATCCCAAAGAAATTTTGATGAAGCGACCTGCGTATTGCCGAACGTGTGATAACCTTCCGTGTAATAATTCAGCTGATCGGGAAACATGGTTTTGAGAATGAAACGGTTCAATTGCTCCACTTTTTCCGTGTTCAATTCTTGCTTCACGTCTTCGCGAATCAGATTGGCTGTAAACGTGTTGGTTATGGCAATCATATCAGAACCCGGACTGTAGAACGGGTCAGAGAAAATGCCTGCTTCACCCACGCAAGACCAGCCGTTTTCAGAGAATAGCTGCTCAGAATCGTAGCTGTAGTTTTTGATTTTTCGGAAGTCGATCGGCTTTCTTCCAGCCAAATGCTCAGCTAGATGTGGTTCGTGTTTTTCTAGCCATTCAAAACTGGTTTCGTAGCTGCGCGAATAAGCGGCAAAATCGTGCAGGTCGTTTTGCGTTACGATGCCAACACTTGTGTTTCCAGACGAAAGCGGAATAAGCCAAACCCAATAACCGAGCCCCATCAAATGGTTGGTGGAGTAGAAGCGGTCTTCAATGTTTCTGTAGTGCCATTCAGTATTCGATTTCAGAACAATATCATCAAGCGTCACTTTCCCTTCCAACCTAAACCAAACCGAACTTGCCTTGTGCGGACTTTCCTTCTTCAATCCGAGCTTCGTTTGCAGATACCGCCTGCGACCCATGGCATCTACAAACCAATTAGCTTGTATGGATTTTTCTACTTCATTCTGAACGAACGTTACAGTATTCAGCGCGGTTCCATCGGCAATAGAAATTTCTTTAATAGAAGCACCTTCGTGTAATTCAACTCCAGAGTTGATGACCATTTCACGCAGGTCGTTTTCCAGAATTCCTCTGTCCAACTGATACGTTGGAACAGGCGAGAACATGCTCGGCCCCAATTCTGGCCGTGTTTCAAATGGCTTGGTAGAATCTCCATAGAAGTATCGAAGTCCAAGTTTTGGCAGCTGGTTTTCCTCCAAATACTTCTTTAAACCGAGTACAGAACTGAGATAATGCGCACCGATTTCCACGGTCGATTCTCCGACCTTATGTGCTGCTTCTGGCAGAGGTCGCACGGTTTTTTCAATGACCGTAATGCCGTTTTCAGGATGATTTTGTCTCAGTTGCAACGCAAGCGTTAGACCAGCTAATCCGCCACCGCAGATAACTACATTATATTCTCGCGAATCACTCATTCGCTTTCAGGAACAAACTTTTCTGCAATCAGTTTGCTGGCAATTTTTGCAGAAAGCAGACAGAGTGGAATTCCAGGGCCAGGATGAGCAGTTCCACCGCAGAAGAACAGGTTATCGATTTTGGGCGAGAAGTTCGGATGACGTAGAAACGCGCTGAACATACTATTCGATGCATTTCCGAAAACCGCTCCAAATGCTGCATTGGTTTCCTCACTCACTTTCCGTGGGTCGAGAACATCTTCATATACAATCAGCTTCTCTATATCTGTTTTCAGAATACGACCCAGTTTTGCCAAAACGTTCTTGCGCGCTTCGGCAATCCATTCATCCCAATTCTGCCCAGCATCGTGAGGAACAGAAATCAGCGCAGCCCAGTTTTCACAGCCTTCTGGCGCATCATTAGCGTTCCTTTTGCTGCTGATGGTCATATGAATGGTCGGGTCGTGGTAAGGTTTGTTCAACTCGAAAAGATGCTGATATTCTGCTTTGGCATCTTCGGTTAAAAACATGTTGTGCAATCCTAATTCTGGAAATTCACGTTCAATTCCCCAATAGAAAACAATGACGGAACTGGAACGAGGCTGTTCCAAGAATTGCTTCGGGGCTTTGAAATCGGGTAGGAGTTGCTTGTACGTGTTGTACACGTCAACATTACTGATAACTACATCGAATGGTTCTGTTCCAGCAGTGGTTTTTACACCTGTTACCGTTTTTTCACTGTATTCAATTTCTTGAATTGGCGTATTCAATTTGAATGTAATTCCCTGTTCAATGGCCAGCTTTTTCAATGCTTCAATGATGGAATAAATTCCTCCTTCAGAGAAGTAAGTTCCAAGGGTGATCTCGTAATGAGCAATCACGTTCAAAGTTGCTGGCGCCCAATACGGATTGGAGCCGTTGTAACTCGCATAGCGATTGAATATGTCTACGACCTTCTGATCTTTGAAACGCTTTTGATTGGCGGTGTTCATGGAGCGGAAAACATCCACTTTTCCGAAGTTGAGAATGCCTCTTGCAGTTGGCCAATCCAGGTAGTTTTTGAACTGATGCAATGAACGCTGAAGAAAAACCTCATCGGTTAGATAATGCGTTTTTTCTACATCATCTAAGAACTTGAAAATGGATTCTTTGGAGTCGGAAGTTTTCTCCGCTATTTCAGCTGCGAATTGTTGTCGCTTTCGTGATGAGTTGATCACCGTTCCATCTTCAAAAAAGTACTTGAAAATGGGGTCAACGGGTTCGTATTTCCAATAATCTGAGGCTGATTTCCCGAACAGATTGAAAAGTTCTTCAACGTATTCTGGTTTGGTGAGAACGGTTGGCCCACGGTCGAAACGGAAACCATCTCCGATAACTTCAGCCATTTTGCCACCAAGTTTTTCATTGGCCTCAAAAACAGTGACTTGAAAACCTTGTTTCTGTAACCGCAGTGCTGCCGCAATTCCTGCAATTCCAGCACCGATTATGGCAACTGATCTGGCTTTTTTACGAGGTTTCAAATCGGGTTATACAAACTACTTGGTGGTAGTTCCTTCAGGATGGGCATCTGTGAAACTGGCGTCAACGGGTTCCCACAATTCAATCTTGTTGCCTTCAGGATCCATAATGTGCACAAATTTGCCATAGTCGTATTCCTCAATGGAATCGCAGATGGTTACGCCTTGCTCCTTCAACTGTTCAACCAACGCTTCAATGTTCTTTACACGATAGTTGATCATAAACTCCCTTTCCGATGGCTCAAAATACTTGGTGTCTTCTCCAAACGGACTCCACTGGAGGTAAGCTTTTTGGTCGGGATTTGCACCTTCGCGAAACTCGAAAAGCGATCCGTAATCGTTGGTTACCAAACCAAGATTCTGTTGATACCACTCGCGTTGCGCCTTTGGATCCTTACTCTTGAAGAATATGCCGCCAATTCCGGTTACCCGGCCAATAGTGTCGTTGTTGTCCATAGTTTGGTCAGTTTGAGATGATTTCTGAAAAGCATCTTTCGCGGGTTGCTGACAAGATGCCAAAGTTGCAAATACCACGAAGACACACAGTTGTTTCATGGCAGCAAGAAAGTGAATTATAAGTGAATGTTAGGCACGGAAGCCAATAAGGCAGACATCGTCAACTTGGAAGTGGTCACCTTTCCAGTTATCATAGAACCTGACGAGTTTTTCGTGCTGTTGCCTTACAGGGAGTGACGAAATGCTCTCCAATAACTCACGGTATCTGGCTCGGCCAATTCGCTTGTTACGGTCGCCACCGAATTGATCATAATAACCATCGGAACTGATGTAAACTAGCGCGCCTTTATTCAATTGAATGGACAATGGCTTGAAATTCCGCGTTGGAGCTCCCATACTAATGCCTCCTTTGTCCGTCCGATACTCGGCAATGCTGCCTCCATCAATTACATGAACCATAAGGTTGGCGCCTGCCGCTCGTAGGGTATTGGACTTTTTGTCGAATGAGCACAGAACCATATCCATTCCATCTTGAATTTCAGGGTTTCCGCTACGACTAAGATCTTCATGAAATAGCCTGTTGGCGTTGTTCAAGATAACCTCAGGCTTGTCGAAGCCAACAAGGTCAATGGAACGCTGAATTGCAGAACTGGCTAAAATGCTCATGAATGCTCCTGGAACCCCGTGTCCGGTGCAATCGATCACTGAAAAGGCAATGTGATCTTGGGACTCTTCAACCATGTAAAAATCGCCTGAAACCGTGTGTAACGGGCGATACAGCACAAACAGACGGTCTTCAAGTTTTGCGAGAACATTATCCTTTGGAAGAACAACTTGCTGAATGTTCTTTGCGTAGTTCACTGCATCTAACATGTTGCGGTTCTGCTGTTCGGTTTTCTCCAAAAGGCCTTCAATTTGAACCTCGTATTCGCTGTTCATTTTATTGAGGAAGAAGTATCCTGTACTTACCACCATCAGACCGAAAACAGAGGAAACACTCACAAAGAATGGATCTTTTATCACCGGTTCTGCAACGCCAAGACCTGCACCCATCAGGTCCATAATCTCATTGTAGAACAGAAGGACCAGTACATTGAGCGTAAACGAGATGAACAGATGTTTTCTCTCCTCAAACCCGAATAAGATAACTGGTATAAAGCTCAAAGCTATTTGGAAGTAGCGGGGTACATAAAAACTCGCTTCATGTACGCTTTCAGGATGCAATGCCCTGATATGTCCAACGAAAATGACGGAGAATAAAGGGAGTGCCAAACTCAAAACATATCGTGAGGCAACTCGATTATCAAGAAAGTTCAAGAAAGGAACGACCCATATTACAACAAGCAGAAGCAGAAACCAATTAATCGTGGCCTGTGGCGAACCAATGGCCAAAAAACCTGCAGTCTGGATGAGGGCAATGATGAAAATGATGACCGCAACCTGATTGGTAAGAACAACCTTGCGCGAGAAATAGGGATTGTCGTTTTCTTCAACCCCTAAATTGGAGACAGCAAACCAAGCTTCTTGAATCCAACCGAGGACTCCAGAACGTGGCTTTGGGGAATTTAATTGGGCGGATGGCACGCATGTTTAACGCCATTTAACAGTAATAGTTCGGTAGTTGACCGAATAGCTTTTTATTCCTCGAACCGTAGCAAACTGAAAGCGCCTCGTGCAATGGCCACGGTTCCTTTGGTTTCCTGCACCAGTTTCACGTCAACCTTAATGATGCGTTTACCGACTTTCAATAACTCGGCCTCAGCGTAGATGTCTTCCTTGATTGCACCTTGCAAATAATCAATGCGAAGGTCGATGGTATTGAGCTTATCGCGTGCATCCGTAAGAATCGTAGAGGCTGCAATTCCAGCTGCAGAATCGGCTACACTGGCAATGATTCCGCCATGCCAAAGTCCATTCAGGAAATCGCCAACAAATTCTTCTTTGAATGGAACATGAATCTTTGCATAACCATCACGGATTTCCTCAATCTTGAATCCAAAAATCTTGTTGGCAGGCATATTCTGTTCAATGGCCATTTTAATGATGGCCCATTTCTGCTCGTCTGTCTCGTACTTCAGGCTCATCAGTCTTCTTGTCCTGGAATTACTGGTTTGGCGAAGTAGATAATCACACGCTCAACCAACAGATACATAACTGGCACAACCACCAAGGTTAGGAACGTGGCAAACGAAAGACCGTAAATAACCGTCCAAGCCATTGGCCCCCAGAATGCAACGTTATCACCACCGAAATAAATCTGCGGATCCAACTCACTGAAAAGCGTGTAGAAATTGATGTTCATTCCCGTAGCGAGTGGGAGTAGACCCAAGACGGTTGTAATGGCTGTAAGCAATACTGGGCGCAGACGCGTTTTACCGCCTTCAATAATACACTCGATTGCTTCGTTCAGCGGTAGAACACTTCCTTCTCGCATGCCGAGCTCTTCTCGTTTTCTGGCGCGGGTCAGATCAATGAAGTCGATAAGAACGATGGCGTTGTTCACCACAATTCCCGCCAAGGAAACAATACCGATACCTGTCATGATTACCGAAATCGTATCGCCAAAGGCAACAATACCAAGGAATACACCGATGGTGCTGAATACAACCGAACCAACAATAATGGCAGGTTTAATGGCCGAGTTGAACTGAGATACAAGAATCAACACGATCAATGCAATGGCAATCAGGAAAGCTTTACTCAAGAATGCAGCGGCTTTTTCCTGCTCTTCGCTTTCTCCTGTAAATCGAAGGGAATAACCTTCTGGCATTGGGTAATCTGCAAATTCTTCTTGAATCTGCGCATTGATATTGGTGGCGTTGTAGCCTTCGATCACGTTACTCCAAATGGTAATGGTTCTGTCTTGGTCTCTACGTTTTACGGCCCCGTAAGAAGTAGTGAACGAAATATCAGCAACAGCAGAGATCGGTACTTGTTTGATCTTACCTGTTGTCATGTCGCGGAAGGTGATGCGCTGATTAAGCAGCGTGCTTACATCGTAGCGATAATCATCCTTCAGTTTGAGCATGATCGGATACTCATCTTCGCCTTCCTTGTACTTGCTGATCTCCTTTCCAAAAAGAGCAGTTCTCAACGTTCCACCGATCTGAGCAGTACTCAAACCGAACATTCTGGCGCGAGCTCTGTCCACGTTCACCATAATTTCTGGCTTACCTGTTTCGAGGTCGAGTTTAAGGCCTTCAACGCCTGGAATATTCTTGGCGGTAATGGCTGCTTTTAGCTTTTCCGATGTTGCGATGAGCGTTTCGAACTCCTCGCCACTAACTTCAATGTTAATTGGTTTACCAGCGGGCGGCCCTTCGCGGTTTTTCTGAACGTTCATAATCACACCTGGTCGCTTGGTCAGGTTTTCGCTCAACGATTTCATCACATCCGAAGACGAAATTCCCTCACGCTCCTCAAACTCTTTGAACGAGATAGTGATCTTGGCTTTGTTTGGAGTTTCGCCAGCAGGCGGCCCATCCATTGGGTCGTTAGAACCAGCACCAATGTTCGTTACAACAGAGTTGACACAAACACGATACGGGTCGATGATCTCTTGCACTTCTTCCTCCACACCAAGAATAATCTGGTTGGTTTTTTCGATGTCCGTTCCAGGCGCAGTTTCCAAGAAAATGTTGATGTATTTCGGGTCGTTGGCTGGGAAGAATTCCACTTGCGGACCGACAATTCCAACAATTACAAAGGATGCAATAAGTAGGGCAAAGGTTGTTCCGAACACAACAAACGGTTTCCAGCCAATAAGCGAGAAACGTAGCACCTTGAGGTAAGCTTCTTCAAGCCAAACCAAGAACACATCTTGAAACCAAGATGAAACTGGGCGAAGCAAGAACGCGTTGATCAGCGTTAGGCCTGCCATGGTAGCGAAAATCGTACCCATGCCGAACATTCCAGCCACGTAAAACAATACGCTGAAGATGACCATGGCACCAACCGTAATGAACAACGATTTATAGTTGACTCCTTTTTTGGCCTCCTTCTGCATGAAAAGCGCGGCCACAACTGGGTTTACTACCAATCCGACAAACAGCGAAGAACCAAGAACCACGATCAATGTGATTGGAAGGAACTTCATGAACTCACCCATGATACTGTCCCAGAATAGGAGGGGGGCAAAGGCGGCCAACGTTGTGGCTGTAGATGAAATAATCGGAACGGCAATTTCGCCCACACCGTATCGCGCGGCATCGCGTTTCGACATGCCGCTGGAATACAATCGGTAGATGTTCTCGATGGTCACAATTCCGTTATCTACCAACATACCAAGCGCAAGAATGAGCGCGAAAAGCACCATCATGTTTATGGTAACGCCCATCCAACCTAAGATCATGAAACTCAAGAGCATGGAAAGTGGAATGGCAATTCCAACAAACATTGCGTTGCGAACTCCCAAGAAGAACAGCAATACGAGAACTACCAGAATTACACCTGAGTAAATGCTGTTTTCCAAGTTCAAAAGCTGACCACGAACCTGATTACTCTGGTCGTTGGTAATGGTGATTGAAAGGTCTGACGGGAAATGGTGTGCTTGAGCATCTTCCAGAATGGCAAAAACCTGATCGGTTGCATTCAGCAGGTTTTCACCCGATTTCTTCACAATATCAAGCGATACAACTGGATTTCCATCCAAACGAGCGTAACTGTCGCGCTCCTTGTAACCGTCTTCAACGGTGGCAATATCACGCAGGTAAATGATGTTGCCGAACTCAGCTTTTACAATGGTGTTGGCAATCTGATCCATGTTGGTGTACTCACCAGAAACACGGATTGTTCTGCGGGTTTCATCCATCAAGATGTCACCGCCAGAAATACTCATGTTCTCGTAACCGATGGCGCTTTCAATGTCGTTGAAACTCACCTCCACGGCTTCCATCTTGTTCACATCAACATTGATGTTGATCTCGCGCTCCAACGCACCACGCAGGTCAACGGAAGAAACCTCAGAAATGAGCTCCATTTTGTCCTGTAGATACTCTGCATATTCCTTCAGGTCGTCCACGCTGTAATCTCCCGAAAGGTTGATGTTCATCACGGGCATTTCGCTCATGTTCACATCCATTACCATCGGATCCATGTCGAGGTCGTTCGGAAGGTCGCTTTTCGCCTTGTCAACCGCATCCTTTACATCCGTAAGTGCTTCTTCTACAGGAACATCGGTATTGAATTCCACGATAATGATGGAGTTGTCCTGAACCGAAGTTGAGGTCATCTCATTAATGCCTTTCAATGGCTTGATCTCCTTCTCGATCTGACGCGTGATCAGGTTCTCAATATCCACAGGTGAGTTACCTGGATAGACCGTCCGAACGTAAATCTGCGGCATTACTACCTCAGGGAAGAGTTCCTTCGGCATGGTAGAGTAGGCGAGGAAACCACCTGCCACAATGAGGAAGGTGAGGATCAACACACTGGTGCTGTTTTTGAGCGAGAGCGTGGATAGCCCAAACTCCTTTAGTACACCTTTCTTTTCGTTTGTTTCGTTGCTCATTTTGTTCTAGTTACAAGCTTTTAGCTTCAAGCTCCAATTGGTTGATGCTTGTGGCTTGCGGCTTTCTACTTAAAGCTTATTTATCCCTGAATTTGAACCAGATCACCGTTGGCCACTTCGTTGTAGCCTTCAACCACCACTAGGTCACCAGCAGACAAACCTTCTACTACACGTGTTTGCCCTGCGCTTGATCGGTCAGTGGTAACATATTTCTTAACCGCTTTTGGCTTTCCGTCTTCTTCGTTGATCACGAAAAGGAAATCGCCTTTTGCGTCTTTTCCAATGGCAATGGCTGGAACAACTAATGCTTCTTTCACTTCAAAATCTTTGATCCTAAGCGTAGCAATTCCGTTCGGCTTCAGTGAGCCATCTGTATTCGGAACGCGCACCTCAACGCTGAATGTTCTGTTCATTGGGTTAATGATGTTGCTTACCTGACGGATTTTCGCTTCTGTACTCATGCCGAATGATGGGAAATTGACCTCAACTTTTGCATTCGGTTTTACTGCCTGAACGTAGTTCTCAGAAACATCGGCTTTCACCTTCATTTCGCTCATGTTCACCAACGTGATGATTGGCTGACCAGGAGCGGCCAATTCGCCAACTTTCTGATGAACGATGTCAACAACGCCAGAGAACGGAGCTTTAACCGTGCTCATGCTCATTTGAGCTAGAAGAGTTTCTTTCTTCTTCTGGAGGTTTTCCAAATTGTTTTTGGCTTCCAAGTACTGAATCTCAGAACCTATCTTTTGTTCCCACAAACGTGCTTGACGGTCGTAAACGGTTTGCGCCAACTGAATGCCGTTTTCCAATTCTTGAAGATTGGCCGCAATTACGCTGGTGTTCAATTTTGCTAGAACAGTTCCAGCAGCAACTTTATCGCCTTCTTTCACAAGAATCTGCTTGATCTGGCCACCTTGTTCTGGGCTGATGTTGGCCTGTTCCACTGCTTCAAGACTTCCGTTAACTTCAAAATGATGTGTGAATTCCTGAGGCTCCAGTTTGGTTACCGCAACCAGAATGCCGACTTCTTCTTTCTCGCCAAGCGTAGAATCCTCCGCGGCAAGCTCAGCTTCCATCTTTTCAATTTCATTCTGAAGATTGGCCAATTCAACCTTCTTAGCATCGAGTGCTGCTTTTTTCTCTTCAAGCGTAGCTTTTCCACCACAGGAAACCAGCGCAAGAAGTACAACAGCGGTTAAAATATTTGTTCTCATAGTTGGGATAGTAAAGGCGTTTCTATTAGTTGTTTTCAAGGACTTTTTTCATTTCGAGTTTGGCGTTCATGGCCGAGAATAGCGTGTTGATATAATCGCCCTGCGCCTGTAGAAGCTGATTTTCAGCAGTGGTCAATTCCATGCTGGTAGACAGCCCTTCGTTGTATTTGACCAATGTTTTCTGTTTGATGCGAGTGGCTAGATCAATGTTCTCTTGACTGGTTTCTAGTTGCTCCAATGCCGATTGGAAATCGTTCTTGGCAGTAATAGCCTGAAGCTTGAGTGCTTGTTCCGTATCAGCCAATCTATTTTTTACTTTTTGTTGCTCCAATTTGGCCTTGTTGATGCTTGATAGGCCACCAAGGTTATCCCAAATAGGAACGTTCAATTGAATTCCCCACAGCGTTTGTGGGTACCAAGACTGGTCGAAATCGTAGAAATCGAACTTATCTCTGAACGCCTGTTGTTTGTAATCGAAGAATGCACTCAAACGAGGGTAATACTTCGCTTCTTCAAGCTTCACCAAATAGCCGTGCATTACCACGTCTTGCTTGATGATGTCGTAAGCTAAGTTGTTGTCAAGATCAAGCTCAGTGGCCATCAATTCTTCATTCGATTGACGTGTCCAAAGCGATTCGAGATCATCAGAAAGGCTGATCTTCTGATCGATCGGCATGCCCATCTTATACTTCAGAAGATTGAGGGTTGCCTCATGCTGACGCTCGGCCATCGTCAAACGGTTCTTCATCTGATTCATAAGAAGATCCAGCTGCTCTACATCCATCTCCTCTGCAAACCCCTCTTTGTAGAGCGCACTGGTCTCCTCAATGGTTTTTTCCATGTTGGCAATGTTCTCCGTTACCAACCGAACATTCTCTTTCGCAATCTGTGACGTGTAATAAGCTTCGCCAACAATGGTTTTTACTTCGTTCTGCGTCATTTTAGCAATGTCGCGGC